>NZ_JBHMIP010000002.1:0-351426 GCF_048060245.1 Micromonospora sp. LOL_014 | reverse complement strand
CACCCACACCAAGCAGGCAACCCCACCAGGGCCATCCGTCCCACCCGACTTCCGTCGGGCAACTTCCCTATCTTACCCGGTTGGTTTCGCGTTGTCAAGAGTCAGTTTCAACTCTCCCGCACCACCCGAATTCCCCCGCGCTTGATCCAGCCGCTCTGCGACTGTCTTTGGTCGGGGGTCCGGCAGACCGGCCCTCCTCGTTACCCGAGGCTCGGCCCGGCTCCCTGCCGGCTTCCTACCTTACCCGGTCGGTTTCGCAATCTCAAGCCCGGCTTGCCGGTGAGTCGCACCGCCCGCCCAGTCTGGTTCGGCGGTCACCCGCCCCATCCTGGCTGTCTGCGTTTCCGGCCGTTTTGTCCGTGTCCCGCTGACAGAGAGAAAGTTACGCGGCGCCGCGACGGAACGCAAGTTGATCTTGAAGATTCTTGGCAAGATCCATATATGCGCAGGTCAACGCGGGTGCGACCGGACGGGTGCGGGTCCTGACTCGGCGAACTGCCCGGCGGTTGACCTACGCGGCGTGGGGTCCATGGGTGCAGGAGGGCGTTGTGTTGCGGTGCGCCCCTTCGACGACGCCGGCGGCCCTCGACCTGGCCACCGGGCCCCCGCGCCGCAGCCGACCGTGTCAGAGTGGCTCTCATGACTGTCGAAGGACCACAGGCCATCGACGCCGTCTCCGCCCTACTGCTGCCGTTCTGGCAGATCGTGATCGGCGCTGTGGTGGTGGTGGCCGTGATCGTCTCGATCCACCGGCTGATCCTTCGCGGGCCGTCCCGGATGACGAAGGCGCTGCTGATCCTCGGCGGCGCGATCATCAGCCTCGCGGTGATCGGCGTACTCACCTCTGGTGGTTGACGCTGCGTCCGACGTAGCCGGCGGTCCCGGCGGCGCTTGCCGCCCGCCCGGTGTCAGAGCCGGCGGTTCGCCAGGCTCGGCAACTCGCGCCGGATGGACTCCAGCCGCCCTGGGTCGAGATCAGCGAACACCACGCCGGGGACATCCGGCGCCTGGGCGACGACGACGCCCCAAGGGTCGACCACCATGCTGCGGCCGAAACAGGTACGGCTCGGCTCATGCTCGCCGATCTGGCCGGCTGCCAACACGTAGCACTGGTTCTCGATCGCCCGGGCGCGGAGCAGAACCTCCCAGTGGTCCCGGCCGGTGTGCAGCATGAACGCTGCCGGCACAACCAGAACCTGGGCGCCCAGCTCGGTCGCGAGCCGCCGGTACAGCTCAGGGAACCTCAGGTCGTAGCAGATGGACAGGCCGATCCGGATGCCGTCGCACTCCACCACGACCGAGTTGGCCCCGGGTGCCACGCTGCTCGACTCCTGGTACGAGACCCGACCGGGAATCTCGACGTCGTACAGGTGGATCTTTCGGTAGGTGGCGGCCAGCTCGCCGTCACGGTCGAAGACCAGGCAGGTATTGAACGTACGGTCTGGGTCGGGCCCGCGTTCGTGGTAGGAGCCAACCACCACCCACATCCCTAGCTCGCGCGCGGCGTCGGCGAAGAACCGTCCGACTGTGCCGTCGACGGGCTCGGGGTCGGGCAGCCCTGCCGCAGTGCCGAGATAGTCGACGTACTCGGGAAGAACCGCGAGATCGGCTCCGCCGGCGGCGGCCGACGAAAGCAGCCCGTACGCCGTCGCCAAGTTGGCGGCCTGGTCGGAGCGACTGTTCAGCTGGCAGACAGCGACACGCACGGGCGGTGCTCCCTGGTTGTGTTGCGGCTAGGCCGACTTCTCCTCGCGGTCGCGCCGACGCCGGCCGGTGAACTCCCGCGGCACGATCGTCGGGTTGACGTTCTCCAGCACAGCCTCACGGGTGATCAGCACCCGGGCAGCGTCCGGGTTGCTCGGCACCTCGTACATCACGGAGAGCAGCACCTCCTCCATGATCGCCCGCAGGCCGCGGGCACCGGTGCCGCGGAGCAACGCCTGATCCGCGATGGCCTCCAACGCACCGGGGTCGAACTCCAGCTCCACGTTATCCAACTCGAACAGACGCTGGTACTGGCGGACCAGAGCGTTGCGGGGCTGGGTCAGGATCCGGACCAGGGCCTCGCGGTCCAGGCTGCGGACGTTGGTGATCACCGGGAGCCGGCCGATGAACTCCGGGATCAGCCCGAACTTGAGCATGTCCTCCGGCATGACCTGGGTGAGGATGTCGTCGGTGGACCGCTCGGACACTGCCCGGAGCCGGGCCCCGAAGCCGGTGCCGCCCTGCCCGGTGCGCGACTCGATGATCTGGTCCAGGCCGGCGAACGCACCGCCGCAGATGAACAGCACGTTGGTGGTGTCGATCTGGATGAACTCCTGGTGCGGGTGTTTGCGCCCGCCCTGGGGCGGCACGTTGGCCACCGTACCCTCGAGGATCTTCAGCAGGGCCTGCTGGACGCCCTCGCCGGAGACGTCCCGGGTGATCGACGGGTTCTCCGACTTACGGGCAATCTTGTCGACCTCGTCGACGTAGATGATCCCGGTCTCGGCCCGCTTGATGTCGTAGTCGGCCGCCTGGATCAGCTTGAGCAGGATGTTCTCGACGTCCTCGCCGACGTAGCCGGCCTCGGTCAGCGCGGTCGCGTCCGCGATGGCGAACGGCACGTTGAGCATCCGGGCAAGGGTCTGCGCGAGGTGGGTCTTGCCGCAGCCGGTGGGCCCGATCAGCAGGATGTTCGACTTGGCGACCTCGACGGCATCGTTTGCCCCGGGCGCTCCGGCAGCATCCGCCTGGATCCGCTTGTAGTGGTTGTAGACGGCGACCGCGAGCGCCTTCTTGGCGTGGTCCTGGCCGACCACGTACGAGTCCAGGAACTGGCAGATCTCCATCGGCTTGGGAAGCTCTTCCCACTTGACCTCGCCGGACTCGGCCAGCTCCTCCTCGATGATCTCGTTGCAGAGATCGATGCACTCGTCGCAGATATAGACCCCTGGGCCCGCGATGAGCTTCTTGACCTGCTTCTGCGACTTGCCGCAGAAGGAGCACTTGAGTAGGTCGCCGCCGTCGCCGATCCGTGCCACCTACGTTCTCCCTGCGCTCTCGGCCGGTCTCGCCGGCCCTGGCCTAAGGACGGTCTGCCTCGTCAGTGTCGAGCACCTTGCCGCCGGTCAACTCCGTCAGACGGTGCATCTCGACGTTACCCGCTGGCGGGGCAAACTCCGACCCCCAAAATCGGGTGTGTCAGAGGTCGGCCAGTCTACTCACTGCCCGGCCGACCTCTGACCGTGCGTCGTCAGCTGGCCGAGCTGGCCGCCAGCACACCCTTCTTCCGGCTGGTCAGGATGGTGTCGACCAGGCCGTAGTCGCGAGACTCCTCCGCCGTCATGATCTTGTCGCGGTCGATGTCCTTACGGACCTTCTCGACCGCCTGGTTGCAGTGCCGGGACAGCATCTCCTCCAGCTGGGTCCGCATCCGGAGGATCTCGCGGGCCTGAATCTCGATGTCCGAGCCCTGCCCGTAGCCGCCCTCGGTGGCCGGCTGGTGGATGATGATCCGCGAGTTCGGCAACGCCATCCGCTTGCCGGGGGTGCCGGCGGCGAGCAGCACCGCGGCCGCGCTGGCCGCCTGCCCCAGGCAGACCGTCATGATGTCCGGCCGGACGTACTGCATCGTGTCGTAGATCGCCGTCATGGCGGTGAACGAGCCACCCGGCGAGTTGATGTACATGATGATGTCCCGGTCCGGGTCCGTGCCCTCGAGGGTGAGCAGCTGGGCCATCACGTCGTTGGCCGACGCGTCGTCCACCTGCACCCCGAGGAAGATGATCCGGTCCTCGAAGAGCTTGTTGTACGGGTTCGACTCCTTGATCCCGTACGAGGTGCGCTCCACGAACGACGGCAGGACGTACCGGTTGTGCACCGGAGCGAACCCGGGCGGCATGGTCAGGTCAGTCATCGTCGCCTTCCTCAGTTGCGGGTGCCAGCGCCGGTCGGGACCTGCGTGGCTCCAGTGATCACCCGGTCGATGAAACCGTAGTCGAGCGCCTCGGCGGCAGTGAACCAGCGGTCACGGTCCGAGTCCGCCTCGATCTGCCCCGGCTCCTGCCCGGTGTGGAACGCCACCCGCTCCTGGAACATCCGCTTGGTGTAGAGCATCTGCTCGGCCTGGATGGCGATGTCGGAGGCGGTACCGCCCATCCCGCCGGACGGCTGGTGCATCATGATCCGCGCGTGTGGCAGGGCGTACCGCTTGCCCGGCGCACCGGCGCAGAGCAGCAACTGGCCCATGGACGCGGCCATACCCATCGCGATGGTGGCCACGTCGTTGCTGACGTACTGCATGGTGTCGTAAATCGCCATGCCCGAGTAGACCGACCCGCCCGGCGAGTTGATGTACAGGTTGATGTCCCGGTCCGGGTCCTCGGCGGCCAGCAGCAGCAACTGGGCGCAGATCCGGTTGGCCACCTGGTCGGTCACCTCGCTGCCCAGGAAGATGATCCGTTCCTTGAGCAGCCGGTTGAAGACCGTGTCGTCGAGGTTGCCACTGAGTGAGTCACCGCCGCGGGCCTCGCTCACCCGGATGGGCATAGCTGGGATGTGCAGATCGGTCATGGCAGCCCTTCGCTCTCCGTGCGTCGTTAAGCCCGACATTAACCGTTGCGAACGGGCCGGGCGCCGTTCTCAGGGTGCTGTTCGCTCACAGCGCAGGGGGCCGCGACACATGGTGCAGCGGTCACCCCGGTTGAGCAGGCGGGTGGTCCGCTACGACGAACGGGCCATCGGCCGGGCATGTGCATCCCGGCCGACAGCCCGTGGTCGGTCACGCTCAGTGCTCGTGGTTGTGCTCGGCCTCGTTGGCTTCCCGGATGGCATCCATGCTGATCGGGTTGCCGGCAGCGTCCTTCATCGTGATCCGCTCCATCACCAGGCCGAGTGCCTTGCCCCGGCGGACGTCGCCGTAGACCGCTCCCGCCGCACCGGACCGGGCCAGCTGGTCGTAGTACTGCTGAGGCGCCATCCCGGCCCGCTGGGCGCGGTGCACGATCTCGTGGCCGAACTCGTCGTCGGAGACCTGGACGTCCTCGGCGTCGGCGAGGGTGTCCAGCAGCAGCTGGATCTTGACCGCCTTGCCGGCCGCCTCGGCCAGCTCCGCGTCGATGTCGGACTCGGACTTCTCCTCGGAGCCGAGGTAGTCCTCCCAGGAGGCCCCGATCCGCTCCAGCTGGTCGGTCATGGCCTGCTTGCGGTGCTCGACCTCCTCGCGGACCACGCCGTCGGGTGCCGGCACGTCAGCCGCCTCAACCAACTGGTCGAGGGCCTTGTCCCGGGCGGCGTAGATCTGCTCGACCCGCTTGACCCGCTCGACCTTCTGTCGCAGGTCGTTGCGCAGCTCCTCCAGGCTGTCGAACTCGCTGGCCAGCTGGGCGAACGCGTCGTCCAGCTCCGGCAGCTCCTTCTCCTTGACGGTACGCACGGTCACCGCGACGTCCGCGTCCCGGCCGGCGTAGTCGCCGCCGACCAGTTGGGTGACGAAGTTCGTCGCCGCGCCGGCGGCCAGCCCGACCAGCACCTCGTCCAAGCCGGGCAGCAGCTGCTTGCTGCCGACCTCGTGGGAGAGGTTGGACGCCGAACCGCCCGGCACTTCCTCGCCGTCGACGGTCGCGGCCAGATCGATCTGGACGTAGTCGCCCTCCTGGGCCGGACGCTCGACCGTCTTGAGGGTGGCGAACCGCTCACGCAGCCCGCCGATCTGGTCCTCGATCTCCTTTTCGTCGATCTGCAGCTCGTCGACGGTGACCTCGATGGTGCTGAGCTCCGGCAGGCTCAGCTGTGGGCGTACGTCCATCTCCGCAGTGAACTTCAGCGCCTCGCCGTCGGTGAAGTCGGTGACCTCCACCTCCGGCCGGCCGAGCGTCTTCACCTCGTGCTCGCGGACGGCGGCCAGGATGTTCTGCGGGATCGCCTCCTGGACGGCCTCGTTGAGCACCGCGCCCCGGCCGATCCGCTGGTCGATCACGGCCGCCGGCACCTTGCCCTTACGGAAGCCGGGGATGGTGACCTGTTGGGAGATCTCCCGGTACGCCTTCCGCAGGCTCGGTTCGAGCTCGACGAACGGCACCTCGATGGCGAGCCGGACCCGAGTCGGGCTCAAGGTCTCGACGGTGCTCTTCACAGGCGTACTCCTTGATGCATGTCAGTCTTGTCCGGTCGTCGCTGTCGGCGCCGGGCGCTGCTCGAGGCAGCCACCCCCGCCGTGTGGCATGGCACAGCCCATCGAGTGTAGGCCCTGCCGGCAGGCCGGATCGTTCTCGCCCGGTGCCGAGCCGGCGGTTGACAGTCGGGGTGGCGGGATTTGAACCCACGGCCCCTCGCTCCCAAAGCGAGTGCGCTACCAAACTGCGCCACACCCCGTGGCACCGGTCAGTCTATGCCGTCGGCAATCCGCCGCGCCGGCCGGTATCCCGCCAGCTGTCGGATCAACCCGCCGCGCCGCCGGCGGGACCCCCGTGCGGCAGACCCGGGATAACTTGTACGCTAGACGGCGCGCCCTGCCCGCCGGGGCGCACGCGGGCGTAGCTCAATGGTAGAGCCTCAGTCTTCCAAACTGATTACGCGAGTTCGATTCTCGTCGCCCGCTCCACCAGCTCCACCGCAGGTCAGCGGCGGTTTCTCTGGCCGGTTACCACTCCCCCGGTCAGCCCTTGTCGATCTTGCGTGCCATCCGCGTGCCATTAGCCCCGGCCGAGCCCTCTGGCATGCCGTCCGGAGCGCTCGCCTCACGGCCAGCGGGACGCGGCAGCCCGGCGGCGATCACCCGGTCCATGCCGGCCGCGATCTCCCGATCCCGCTCGCTGTTGGCGTGCTGGTAGATCAGTGCCGCCCGCATGCTGGCGTGCCCCATCCGGGACATCAGGTCACGGGTGCTCGCACCCGTCGCCGCCGCCAGGTTGTTGCCGGTGTGCCGCAGGTCGTGAAAGTGGAAGTCGGCCGGCAGGCCGGCCGCCGCCAGTGCCGCCGACCACCGGACCGCACGGCGGAAGTTGCCGGAACGCAGCACCGCGCCCTTGTCGCCGGTGAACACCAGCGCTTCCGGGTCGTCGTCGACAAACGCGGCCAGGTGGTCGACGAGCGCCGACCGGGCAGCCGCCGGCAGCGCCACGACCCGGTTACCGGCCTCCGACTTCGGCGGACCGAACACCAACCCGCCGCTACGCAACACGGCGAGCTTGCGCGGTACGCGGATCGTGCCCGCGTCGGTGTCGACGTCGCACCGGCGCAACGCGGCCAGCTCGCCCCAACGCAGCCCCGAGAACGCGGCCACGATGATCAACGCCGAGAACCGGGCCGGCATCGCTTCCGCGAGCGCGACGACCTGGGCGACGGTCGCCACCGGCCGCTCCGGCGTGTGATAGCGGTCATAGCCGGGGATGCGGCAGGGGTTCTGCCGGATCAGCTCGTCTTCCTTCATCGCCGTGTTGAGCACCGCCCGCAGCAGTGAGTACGCCTTGACCGCCTGCGGCTCGGAGACGCCGTTGCCGAGCAGCCGAGCACGCCAGTCCCGGATGGTCGCCGGCTTGATCGTGCCGAGCACGAGAGTGCCGAGGTACGGCCGGACGTACAGCCGGAACAGGTCCTCGTAGTTCTCCCGCGTACGCGGCTGGAGTCGACGTTGCGCGATCCAGCGCGAGCCGTACTCGCTGAGCGTGATCTGACCCGCCTCCGGCGCGTTCCACTCGCCACGAATGATCTCCGACTCGACGACGGTCAGCCACTTCGCCGCCTGCGGCTCGGTCGGGAACGTGTCGGGCGCCTTCCGCTCGACGCCGTCCGGGCCGACGTACCGGGCCTGGTACCGCCCGGACGGCAACTTGCGGATGCTGCCGAACCGACGCCGGCCAGGCTTGTTCGCCATCAGGCCACCTCACCAAGGTAGTGACGCAGGTTCGCGCGGGTCAGCGGCGCGATCCGGTTCCGTTCGACGTACGCGGCCACCGCAGATTCCTCGAAGCGGACCAGGCGGCCCACCTTCACGTACGCGATCCGGCGGTCAGCGACCAGCCGGCGCACGAATCGCGGTGTTGCCCGGAGGCGAGCGGCGACCTCATCAGGGGTCAACAGCCCGTCTGCCATCCATGTCCTCCCGTTCACGATCAAGCTGCGAGGGTCAGGGGTTGAGTCGTTGCCGAGACAGCGCCGGAGGCGCGTTGTCGGGCGTTGGTGAGGGTGGTGCGCCAGCGGATGCGTTCGGAGACGGCGCGCAGGATGCGGTGTTGCAGGGGCGGGACGTCGGGGTCGTCGGGTCGGGCGAGTTCGAACCGGTAGCGGTCCGGGTTGTCGACCTGCCCGTCCGACTGCCCGCCTTCGCTGTTGTCGGTGTCGGCCTGGTCGTCGGTGTCGGCCAGGTTGCCGGCGAGGATGGCGCGGACCCAGGCCCGGTTGTCGGCGCGGTGGTCGGCCAGGGTCTTGCCGGACCACTGCCGGGAGACCAGCACCCGCCGGCCGGTGAAGCCGAGGGTCGCCCGCTGGTGGACCTTGCCGGTGCAGCGGCCGGGGGTGAGGCCAGGTTTGGCCTTGTCCGGTTGGACGCCGTAGAGCAGCCAGTTGGCGCAGGTCGGCGAGCACGGGAGCACGGACAGTTCGGCGTGGAGCCGGTCGAAGTGCGCCTTCTGGGGGTCGGAGCGTGGCCGGGCCTGGTCGGTCAGGTCCTTGGTGACGTACTTCGTGACGTAGCGGATGGAGCGTTCCGCGTCCTTGGTGCCCTGGTCGATGCCGCGCGCGTCGATCCGACCCAGCCGGGCGACGTACGCGGGTGGGGTGCCGGGTTCCTCCAGCTCATCGAGCGCTTTGCCCCAGGTGGGTAGCGGCTCCTTGGTCTTGGGGTCGACGTACGCCTGTTGGTCGACGTCCCACACCGGCGGTGTGTCGACCCGGTAGACGGGTTGGTCGAAGCGTGGCCACCACACCTGGTGGTAGGTCGCGGCGGCGATCTGCTTCAACAGCTTGCGCGGCAGGGTGCCCCGGATCGCGAAGTGCGCGTGTGGGGCGAGTCGGCGTTGCAGCTCGACGGCCCCGGCGTACTGGACGTTCCAGCCCGCCGCCCGGCGCAGGTTCTGCCACCACCGGTCGAGGACCCGCGCGAAGTGGATCGAGTCCAGCGCGGCCCGCCGGTAGTCGTAGCTGTCCGGATCCACCGGCGTACTGAGTACCGGGTCGTGTGGTTGGTGCCGTGTGCCGCACTCGCACGGCACGACGTAGCCGCCGCGCCGGAAGTGCGAGTGCACCGGGCCGTGGCTGTCGAGGGTGAGCGTGAGCAGCATCGACGGCCGATACGTCTTGCCCTGCCGGCCGGTGTAGGCGCGGCCGACCGTGCGCGGGTCGACGGGCAGCCGGGGCAGGTCGGGGGTGTCCTGGCGTCGGCGGGTCGACCGGCGACGCCGAGGCCGCTCATCCCGCTCGGTCGGGGTCAACCGGCCGCGTAGGTTCGATTCCGCCAACGCCTCATCAACCTCGACGATCGCCTCATCCAGGTCCGTGACCTGCGCCGCCCGCGCATCCGGATGCATGGGCTCATAAGCCAGGGCGTGACGCTCGAACTCGAGGTGTGCCCGCAGCCGGACCAGCGACAGCACGTCCTCACCCGGCTTGTCCGGGCGGACGGCCGGTTCATCGGCCAGGTGCCAGCCCTCCCGGATCTGCTGAATCCGTAGCCGTCGGCCGCGTTCCGCGCACGGCTTGCACTTCGCCGCCAACGTCGCCCCGCAGGGCACTTCGACGACATCGGTACGGCCGGTCACGGTGTCGGTGCGACGTAGCACCACCGGCCGCACACACACCTGATGCTGCTCCGCCAACTGGCGTAGGGCGTCCTTGGCCAGGGGTTGCCGCATCCGGGCCGCCCGCGACCCCGGACGCGGCACCACCGACAGCGGCGATGGCGCGTTGTCCGGGGTCGCGGCGCCCACACCCGCCGCCGGCCGGTTCGCGGGTTCGTGGTGTGTCACTGGTCAGCCTCCACACCGGTCACCGTCGAGCCGTTGCGGGTCGGGAACCCCGCGAGCGGTACGGGCACCACACCCCGCCGCACACCGGAGGCCGGGCGGACCGGTTCGACCATCGCCGCCTGGTCGACGGGCCGGGCAGCCGGCACGGGCACGACCGGGGCAGCGTTGTCGGTGTCGACCTGGTCGACGGCAGCCGCCGAGGGATTGCCCGGCTGGTCGACGCCGGCCGGGACCGGGGCGGGGGTGGCGGGTTTGGTGGACAGGACGAGTTTCGACAGGCCCAGGAACGCCAACGCCGGCACCGCCGACAGCAACCAGCCCGAGATCCCCGGCTTGGCGACCGCCAACTGTGCGGCCAGGGACAGGCAGACCGCGCAGACAAGCAGGAACATCGGATAGCCGACCGGCCCACCCGTGCGACGACGCCGCCGGATCGTTAGCAACGCGGCGAGGGGGATCAGTTCGCTGATAGCGGCGTTGGCCCAGCCGAACCACTCCCCCGTACCGGGCGGGGAGTTGTCCATCGTCCAGTCATGGACGTGGGTGAACGACGCCGCCCCCGCCAGACCACCGACGACGAGCAGGATCACCACCAGGACGACGCCTTCCACCCGCTCCGCACGGGTCGGCCCACCAGTCGCCGCCATCACGCCACCACCCCCGCCACGCCACCAGCGCCGTTGTCGGTGCCGTTGTCGGTGCCGTTGTCGGTATCGGTGTCGTCGAGGTGCCGGTACGTGCGGCCCAGGCCGCGAATGTCGTCGTCGGACAGGTAGGCGAACCGGACCCGGACGGGTTCCCGGACACCGTCGAGGACGACGTAGCCGACCCCCGGCAGCGTCTCCGGAATCCGGTCGCAGGCCGCGCCCCGATCGCGGGCACCGTCGCCGAGGACCATGTCAGCCTGCTCCGGTTCGGTCATCCGCAACGCGATCCGCGTCGGGAACAGATCCCGGAACGGCAGCACGTCCTTACGCGGGTCCTGCAACGCCGCCACCACATGCACACCCACCGCCCGGCCCTGCGACAACAACAGACCCAGCGCTTCCTTGATGCGGTCGCGGACCTTGCGGTCAGTCAGATAGGCGGTCAACGCCGCCAACTCGTCGACCACCACCACGATCAACGGCTCATCCCGACTCGGCGTGTGCTGACGGGTCACCCCGCGCAGCCGGTCCGCCCGCACCCGCATCCGTTTCACGGCCTCTTCCAGGACACCGGCCATGGTGTCCGGGTCCTGGTAGCAGAACCGGGCGAACAACGGCAGCCCCGCCGCCAACTCCATGCCGCCCTTCGGATCGAACACCCACAGCTCCACCAGACCGGAACGGACGCCACCGGCCAACGCGGAGATCAGCGACCAGATCACCGACCCCTTGCCGGAGTTCGTCGCCCCCGCCACCAGCACATGCGAACCGGACAGCCGCAGCCGATACACCTCGCCGCCCTCCTGCACACCCAGCGGCAGGCCGGTCAGATCGGGTACGGCCGGGACCGGCAGCGGCGCCACCACCCCGGCGAGCGGATCGCGACGGGTGAACCGCACCGCCACCAGATCCGGCCGTAGGCACTCCGACGCCCGCGCTTCGCGTTGGTGGAAGCCGTGCGCCAACCGGTCCGCGTTGCGCGCCCAGTCATCCGGCACCTGACCCGGTAGCATCCGCACCGTCACCGTGTCCCCGAACCGGTCCGACACGACCCGGACCAGACGCGGCACATACCGGACCCCGTCGAAGATGACAGCCAGTCCGCAGGTGGCGGTGACCGCGACCCAGCGACGCCGGTACACCCACAACCGACGCCACCGCCCAACGATCGGGTACCAGCCGAACCGCCACCAGGACCCCGGATGCGCCCGCCACCACACCGCGCACATCCCGGCGAGGCCGGCGACGACGACGGCCAGGACCAGCGGCCCGTACTCCAGATGGACCCACGCGACCGCGACGGTCGGGCCGGAGATCCACCAGTAGCGAACCGCCAACACCGTCAGCCGGACCAGGCCACGGGCCAGCCACCACAACAGGAGCAGCCAGCCCGGCAACCGCCACGACGGCAGCCGCACATTCATCGGCACGACCGGGACCTTCTCCCCCGGAATGATGTTGATCAACGGCATGACGTCGTCACCGCCCCGACCAGCGGACCGGACGGCCCAGCGTCGCCATACAGGTACGGCACGCCATGTGCAGCAGATCGAACCGACGCGGACGCACCCACCGCCCGCAACGCGGACACCGGATCTCATCCACCAACGCCGGCAGATCCCGCAGCCCCACGACCCGGCGGGCCACCGCCAGCCAGGACCACAACACACCAGCGAGCAGACGACGACGCCACCTCACGCCGACCACCCCCGCCGGATGCGGTTGGCCTGCTCGCGGGCGATCTCGGCCAGGTCGGACGCCTCACCGGCGACATCCGGCGACGATGACTCGGCCGCAGCCCGGTTGAACAGGTCGGCCTTCCGGTCGTACCAGGCGGCGCGTTCCTCGGCGGACGCCTGCCAGGTCGGCCGGCTGTTGAGCAGTGTCGCCAGCTCAGCGGCGAACGATCGCGTTCCGTCAGCCACGGTCATCACCGCCCGCCGGCTGGTCGAGGAAGACGACGAGCGCGCAGGCGTCGCAGATGAACACGTGCGGCGGCATCGCGGCCAGGTCGTCGCAGATCTCGCAGTGCCGCCAGACCTCACGGCGGCGCGGTTTGTCCGGGTCGAGGTTCATTAGCATGGGCGTCACAGCCCGGCCCCCTTTCACGAGGGGTTGAAGGGTTGGGAGCGCGGGACGGGCCGGGACTCTTGGCGGGGAATCGGCCCGCCCCGCGTGAGTGAGGGAGCGGTCAGGCAGCGGCAGGAGCGTGGGCCGAGGCCGGCTGCATGCCGGTGGCCCGCAGGGAGTACGCCATCCGTGCACGGCACTGACCCGAGGCCCGGCACCGGTTGGAGTCCACGTACGGGGTCAGGGTCAACCCGTCGAACTCCACCGCCGGCGGATATCCCGGCACGGTCGACGGCGGCGGCACCGGACGCTGCCCGGCAACGATCTTCACCTTGACCTCAGTGGACCGGCCGAACTTGCCCGCCTCAGCGTCCAGGTCCAGCACCCGGACCACCCAGACCCGCTCGCCGGTCTCCTTGTCCCGCGCCTGGTTGTCCGCCTCGCCACGCCGGTCGAAGTCGATCTGAGCATCGACGCCCAGGAACAGCGCACCGGCGGGGAACACGTACTCGAACGGGACGGGGACCTTGATCGACGCAGGAACCACAGCAGATACCTCCGAGGGGAAGAGAGACCGAACCCAACAAGCCAGCAAGTTGACTTGTTAAGTAGATCGAAGGTAGCTCCCGCCAACTCGACTTGTCAAGTGATCCAGCGCGCGCGACGCCTTACGCTCGACTGTGGTCAGTCGAGGGGGTAGACGTCTTCCAGGTCGTGACGGGAAGCAGGAAACAGCACGTCGACCGCGAGCAGCGGGGTTGCCGTCCGGTCGCAGATGGACAGCAGCGCGGTTACCACGGGATCGGTCGGACTGACCTTCAACAGGGATGCTTCGTCGTCGCGAGGCAGCCGGGCCGAGATCCGCTCGGCGACGTGATCGAACTTGACGCCCTTGCGTGCCGTCAGGTGCCGCAGCAGCCCATCGGACAGCGGAGCCGTTCCGCCCACGTCCGTACCCGCAGCGAGATCAACGGGAAGGTACGCGGTGGCCAGCTCCACCGGCCCCAGGTCGTCAACCGTGACCAGCCGACGACGGGCGACAACCGGCGTTCCCGGTTCGATGTCGAGTGCGGACGCCGCCCGAGGTGGCGCCGCGATGACCTCAGCCGCCAGGACGGTGGAGCCGGCCGGTTCCGGCTGATCGAGCGCGGCGTACCGCTCACGGGCCGCTCTGGTCGACGCGCCACCGGGACGGCCGATGACGAACCGACCTTTGCCCTGACGGGACTCGATCCACCCGTCCTGACGCAGCAGGTCCAGCGCCCGCACGACGACCGGCCGGGACGCGCCAAACTCCCGGACCAGTTCGGTTTCACTCGGGAGCATCGCACCGGGCGGGTAGGTGCCGTCGCCGATGCGTTGCTGCATCGCGTTGACGATCACCACGTACTTGGGTTGCGCGACTTCGATCGGCACCCAACCCACCCCCAAGACGACAACTCAGCTTGTCAAGAGGCTATCCAGGTAGGCGATGATCTGTCCATCACCGCCGGGTGCCTCACATCCGGCCATTCGGCCATCGTCGCGGCAGGTGACCATGCCGGCCGAACACCCGCAGTGCAATCCGCCGCCGATCGCAGCCGAACATGCCGCACCCCGGACACCGACCATCACGGCCAGATCCGGGGTGCCGGTCGAGCAGCCGTTGCGCCGCCCGAAGCTGGTCGCGGACGGACGCCGGTCGCACCATCGGTCAGCGCGGCCCGGGTGCCAGCAGCGCCGCCCGCGCCATCACCAACGCGTGGTCACCCCACGTGCCGTCACGGTTGAGCTTCACGCCTTCCAGCCAGATCCACTCGTCACTCTCCGGCCGGTTCGTGATCAGCCGTACACCGGTCAGCCGCATCACGACCGGCCCGTCCGCCGGCCGGTACCGATCCCTCGGTTGTAGCCGGATCGTGTCACCGAGCTTGACCCGGATATCGAACGCCACGGTTGCCCTCCATCCTCGCCACCACCGGCGACGATCCCGCCGCCGGCCTCCTCACCTGTTTCACCGGTCGCCGGTCCCGGCCGGACAGCAGGCGCAGCCCGTCCCGCTGGACGAACACCTCACGCCGCTCCACCGCCTCGCCGTGCCGGTCCAGGACATAGCCGGTCAACCAACACCAGCCCTCATACGTCGGTTTCCGGCACACCGCCGTCACCCGCAGAATCACCGCCCGGCTACCGGCGAACTGCACCGACGCCCGCCCGGCGATGTGCACCACGTCCCCGACCTCCGGATCCACCATCGATGTGTCCCCGCTCCCGGATTGGATGGGCGCCGAGCCGGGCGGGGATCAGCAGTCCCCGGCAGCCCGTGTCGTTCTGCCGGTCGGGCAAGGAACCACCTACCCGGCACCCAGCCCGGCGCCCTGTCTGGAATCACCTGGTGGCCAGAGCGCTCCCAGGTGTGCCGCCGGCCGTGCCCTGCCCGCCGCAGTCCGGACAGGTCCGCCGCTGCAACCGATGCGGATCGCCCGGAGCCCGCAGCGCCCGACGCGGAGAAGCCAGCTTCCAGCCCCGCCCCTCACACGCCGGACACCCTGCGCCGGCCGGATCGGACACGGCAGGGCCGGGTGCGCCCGCGTCGGACTGGCAACGCACGATCGGGACCCGGCCCCCGGCGAACGCCGCCGCGCCGACACCCACCAGCCGAGGCGCGATCAACAGCCCGCCGCCGGTCGGGCAGACCGCACCCGCTCCCGTCCGAGATAGCCTCACGTCATCAGGCGTAGCAATCCGTAGCCGGTTCACGACAAGAATCGTGTACCGGTCTAACAGGACAGATCGAGGACCCGGCCCGGCACATCAGACGGACCTCAACAGGACCGCATCAGGACCTGTCTTGCCGTCCGGACATCAACCGGACCAGCCTTGACAGCAGAGCCCCACCGTCCAGGAAGGCACACCGGATGGCACCACCACGGCGCGAACCCCGAACCGTGCTGGAGTACCTCATCCAGCACAGCGACCGCACCTACGAAGAACTCGCCGACGAGTTCACCCGCCACGACCCACACGCCGTGATCAGCGCCCGCCACCTCGCCCGCCTCGCCCGAGGCGAACGCGACCTCACCGGCGCCAACCCCGCCACCCGCCGCGCCCTACAAGCCATGTTCGGCCGCCCCGTCGACGAACTCCAACGCCCCTGGACCGGCAACCACCCCGTACCGCCCGCGCAGCGCACCCCGATCACCCCTCAGCCGCTGCCCGGCACCGGAACCGAAAGGAACCTGCTCGCCATGGCCGCCGAACGCGCCCGCCGCTACGCCCTGCTCGCCGCCGAAGCCACCACCCCCGCCGCCATCACCAGCCTCGCCGAAGACGTACAACGCCTCGCCCTGGCCTACCCGCAACAGCCCGTCAGCCACATCATCGGCGACCTCACCGAAACCCAGGACACCCTGTTCACGCTCCTGGAACGCCGCCAACCCCCCGCCCAATCACGGGACCTGCACTTCCTCGCCGGCATCACCAGCGGCCTGCTCGCCAAGGTCTCCCACGACCTCGCTGACCCGCACTCAGCGATGCTGCAAGCCCGTACCGCCGTGCTCTGCGCCGACCAGGCCGGACACCCCGGACTGCAAGCCTGGCTCCGCGGCCTCCAATCGTTGGTCGCCTACTGGGCCGGCCGCTACGCCGAAGCCGTCCGCTACGCCAACACCGGCACCCACTACGCCCAGCAGACCGGCGGCACCACCTCCGTGTGGCTCCCGATCAGCGCCGCCCGCGCCTACGCCGCCCTCGGCAACGCCGAACAGGCCAAGGCCGCCATCACCGAAGCCGAACAGGCATGGGCACGCGTCCAACCCGACGAGATGGACGAGATGGGCGGCATCTGCACCTTCTCCCACCCGCGCACCCTCTACTACGCCGCCGACGCACTCGCCTGGCTACCCGAGGAAGCCGCCACCGCCGAGGAGTACGCCGCCCAGGCCGTCGCCGCCTACGCAGACCCCCACGACCCCGCATGGGCTTTTGGCGACCAGGCCGGCAGCCATGCCGACCTCGCGATTGCCCGCGTCGCCGGCCGGGACCTCGACGCCGCCGCCGACGCCATCGCCCCCGTGCTCGAGCTGCCCGCCGAACAACGCATCAACGGCATCGTGCACTCCGTCCGCCGCGTGCACCAGGCCATCACCCGCGCCGGATACGCCACCGACGCCCGCGAACTGGTCGACAGCATCGAACACTTCACCCACACCCCCGCCAACGCCCTCCCCCGGTAAGGCACCATCAGCGCCATGGACCCGATCCACCTCACCGGCCGACTCGTCGATCTACGCGACTTCCGCGCCAGCGACATCCCCGACGCGGTCGGCATCGTCGGAGACGAACGCGTCACCCGCTGGCTGTCCTTCGACGCCCGCGACCAGGACCAGACCGCCGCCATGATCGAAGGCGCGATCAGCCGAGCCCAGGCGGAGCCGCGCACCGAGTACTACCTAGCCGTTGTCGACAAGCAGGACCGGATGATCGGGTTCGGCCGCCTCGGACTCAGCGGCGTCCAGGCCGCCAAACTCGGCTACGCCATCCACGCCGACCACTGGGGCAACGGCTACGCCACCGACGCCGCGCACACCCTCATCACCTACGGCTTCGGACCGCTCGGGTTGCACCGGATCACCGCCGCCATCGGACCCGACAACGCGGCCTCCGTCGCCGTCGTCAAGCGCCTCGGCATGACCTACGAAGGCCGCCTACGCGACCACGTCCACACCAACGGCGCATGGCGAGACTCCCTGCTCTACTCCATCCTCGCCCCAGAATGGACAACTCCAGCTCAGTAGCCGCAGGCCGGTCGGGCAACAGGACCAGGACCACCGCCGCAAGATCACCCGCAGTCCCCACGCCGGTACCATCACGGCATGCGAGACGACCCCACCCCGGAGCCCCACCCGGACCCCGAACGCCTCGCCACCCACGCCGCAGCCATCCGCGCCGCAGCCGCCGAACTCCTCGCCCGCGTGACCGAATGGCGCAACTCCCCACACTGGCAAGACACCCCTACCAACCAACACCGCTACCGCAGAACCGTCGAAGCCTGCGCACAGCTCGACGCGCTACCCGACCCCGGAACGCCAGACCACCTCGCCGCCATGGCCGCGACAGTCCGGCCCGCATGGGCCGTCTGGCTCCCCAGCCGCCCAGGACCCCAACAGGCAATTCACGCTGCCGCAGAACGCTTGTCAGCAACCGTCGTACGCAGCAGCATGTCAAACCGGCCGCGAATGCCGTAAGGGGTCTCCGTAAGACTTCAAGGTCGCCCTGAACGGGCCGCACGCGCCGCCGCCTGAGCGCGGCGGCCGTCGCACCTCAGCGCCCGTGGAGCGAGTCAGCGCCGGCCAGCTGTCTCGCTTGCCTACGCTTTTGCCGCAGCTCGCTGTTTGGCTCTCTCCGCTACGAAATGAGCGGTCGGATCCTCGGTGAGGATGCCTCTCGCGTCTCGGTGCCAAGCGACACCCGCAGCGTCTCGGAAGGTAGCTGAGATCTCGTAGGAATACTCTCCCGAGCCAAATGCAGGAGGCTCGCACACATCTCTTGGAGCCTTAACTCTGAAGGTGCCATTGGGAGGGATCACCGGAATGCTCACCCGATCAATGGCAGCTACATCTGTACGCGAGAAGAAGACAGATACATCAAAAACCGGAAGCTCCGAACCGTTCAGAAATATCGCGAGAGGCTCCCATCTCCGAGCTTGAGTAGCTTGCCCGCCACCCAACGGGATCTGAACGAAACTCTCCTCACTCTCCGGATCCTCCTCCATCCAGACACAGACACGTTCGGGCTGAGACCTCGCCGCTCGCAACTCCTGTTCATGTTGCCGCTGGCGCTCGATCTCATACAACTGGCGGGCGGTCCTCGATGCGCGCCAGGCGTAGAAGAGAGCCGCAGTAGTTGAGATCGCCTGGCCCCATCCGGGCAGGTCACCGAGGTCGGGAGTCCACACATAGAGCAACTGTAGTAGGTCTGCGCCACTGTCGATCTGCTTCAAGCATGACCGACGACGGGAGTGCACCAACCAGCCCCGGTGGGTCAGGGCTCTTAAGCCTGCTGCCGAAACGATCTCTTCTGGATCAAGGCGGCCCGCAAACGGCCCGCCGCTCGTGTCCTTGGCGTCGAGCTACTGGCGGCCTCCGGCCGGCATCGCTCGACGCCAAGGACCGAACCACAAGTCACTGCGGCGTAGCAAACTGTCATCCTAG
The DNA here is from genome assembly GCF_048060245.1 of Micromonospora sp. LOL_014. NCBI lineage: Bacteria > Bacillati > Actinomycetota > Actinomycetes > Micromonosporales > Micromonosporaceae > Micromonospora > Micromonospora sp. LOL_014. Next base: position 332,574 of record NZ_JBHMIP010000002.1, on the reverse strand, counting down.
CAATACGACTAGTACGGCCGTCACCCCTAGGGCCAACAGCGCAAAAACTTGAAGAATCAACGCCGAGGATAACAGGGCAGCCTTCGTTTCGTTGCTCCGCCGTAACGTTTCTATCGTGTCGATGTTGACATGCGAAACGCAGCTTCTGGCATCAACCGAGTCGTCTCCCCACCTCTCCATTCGCATCATTCTTAGCGTTTCAACATCGGCAACAGTGTGCTTACGGCTCCAATTAGTCCATATACCAAGTCCTGCAGCAACAACCAGGAGGACCATCGCGGCCAGCAATGACCAACGGGCGGATTCTGGGAACCGAAAACCGGATGCGCCAGTAACAAATGCACTTGCGGCAGCAACCAACGCAACAAAGCTACCGGAAGTCGTTACGACAGCCTGGCCACGAGCATCCAGAGAACTCCGCCGATCCCGTTCAACTCGCAATTCAGATTCAATGAATGATGAGTATACCGTCCCTTGATCCGTTACCGCGTTTCCTTCGTCTCCCGAGGATTCTGGTCTTCTCGAACCTGCTGGTTCTTGATCCAGGAGGTGTCCGCTGGAGGCTTCACCGGCTTGGATTCGGCACCCGACTTGTCGGGACTCGAGCTCCCCTGACCAGATCCATTTGACTCGCCTGACAATGCTGCTCCTCACTTTCATTCCGATCCTCTGTATTGCTCATCTGTCCGACCACCGAAGTCGACGAGGAAGGCAGCTACCTGCAGGAAAACCGCCGGTTTAGACCATCCCACAGCGTCAACATTCGCACCATCCGAGCGTGCTCTCAAACGCCCGACGATGCTACTCCACCACAATGATCAACAGCCAGCAGACTCAGCAGGGCGAGACGATCGCGGGGGTGGTTGGCCGCCGTCGAGGGTGGGGCGATCGGCTGCCGCGCCGCTTCGCGGCTTGCCACCGGTCAACGTGGTCCAGGTCGCGGAGAGCCGCCGGCACGGCGAGCCGCCCCGGCCCGAAGGCCGGGGCGGTAATCCGTACGACGCCGGCCGGCCGCGCCATGGCCGCCGTGCCATCCGCGTGCCATAAGCCGGTGCCGCAGGGGGTCACCAGCGGGCACGAGCGGACACCACCACCGGCGCCGTGACCAGGACGACCAGCAAGATCACGCCCAGGGTGGGCGATCTTCCAAACTGATTACGCGAGTTCGATTCTCGTCGCCCGCTCCATCAGCTCCGCCGCAGGTCAGCGGCGCTACTCCCCTTCCGGTACGCCGTCGGCGGTCAGGGCGCCCTGCCCCGGCGCGGCCGGGAGGAAGATGTGGGTGTGCCCGTTGCCAGCGTCGACGTTGAGCACGTCGAGTTGTGTCGCTGCGACCGACCAAGTGGTGACCGCGATGTCCCGCTGACGGCCGGCGAGCTCCAGCAGAGTTCCGCGGTCATCCTGTGGAAGGGCCAGCGCCGCCGTGTATGTGTCGACCGCGGCATCGAGCGCCCGTACCGCCGCAGCCAGACCGGAACGGGCGATGTTGACGCCGGTACCACCGGACGGCGGGTTGGCAAAGTCCTCGACCACGTCCCTGGTGATGCCCCGCCACCCTTCGACGTCTGACTGGGGAGCTGCCGGACCGGGCGGTTGGCCCGCCGGCACCGCACCGGCCAGCCCGTCGAGCACTGGCAAGAGGTTCTCCTGCGTACGGCGGGCAAGCGAGGTCAGCTCCACGATCTGGGCAGCGTTCCGCTCCTCCTCCTGCGCCTGCAGCTGCGCGACTCGGTCGTCGAGCGGTTCGGAGTCAGCTGCGTCAGTGGAGTCGCCTGCGGTCACGGCTCCGATCGGCGCAGCGAGTAGTGCGCCCAGCGCGAATGCGATCACCAGTGGAGCCAGGCGACGAACCGACGGCGTCCCCGGCGAGGCTGCCCGGGTGGCCGGCCGGGCGGACGATCTGGCGGAGTCACGGGCGCTGCGGCTTCGGCGATCTGCCGGCATGGTGGAGCCTCTCCACTGCTGGTGACGGTGGGGTCACGCATTGGCTCGCCGACGGCCGCTGCGTCTCGCGGGGTGGGCCCGGCACCGGCCCGCCGAGGCTGGCACCGGGGTTGAAACCACTCTAACGGACCTCCCGACCGCGCCGGGGGTACCGATGTGTCGGCGCCGCTGGCTGGCAGCACGGGAGCGCCGCCGCCCCGGTCGGAATGATCCGTTGGGCGGGGTCGTTGTGCATGGTCGCGCCACCCACTCCGGCCCGCAGCCGCCAGGCGGCAGTCAGGCTCCGGCCCGGCCAGTGGATCGGGTCGGTGGACCCGGTCGGGAATCGTCGGCGGGCCGGCGTGGTTGTACATGGTCACGGCGCGCAGCAGCGCACCCGCGCCCCACCAGCTTGTGGGCGTGCCGGAGCCGCCGCGAGCCGATGCCGTGTCGCACTCCCGTACCGCGTCTGACCCCCGTACCACCCGGATGACCGTTTACCGCGCACCCGCCCGTCCGTGACGGGTGTGCCCCCTCGGCAAACGGAAGGTGGACCCCCCATGACCACGATCATCACCCGTACCCTGCGTACCAGCCTGCGTAACACCGCCCTCGGTATCGCCGGGCTGACCCTCGCCGGCGGCGCGGTCGCCGCGCCCGCCCTGGCCGCCGAGCACACCCCCACCGCCCTGGCCGCACCCGTGGCCGCCGCCGGCGGCGTGGACACCGGCACGCTGACCCCGCACGGCGTGCAGGGCGAGCAGTCCCGCATCGACCTGTCCGGCGAGCAGACCGACAACGTCAAGGGCATCATCGCCGCCACCAAGAAGGCCGGCATGGACGAGCGGGCCGCCGTGGTCGCCATCGCCACCGCCCTGCAGGAGTCCAAGCTGGAGAACCTCGGCCACCTCGGTGACCGCAACGACCACGACTCGCAGGGCCTGTTCCAGCAGCGCCCGTCGTCGGGCTGGGGCACCGTGGAGCAGATCACCGACGTGGAGTACTCCACCACCGCGTTCCTCGACGGGCTCAAGGCCGTCGACGGCTGGCAGGACATGCCGCTGACCGAGGCCGCCCAGACCGTGCAGGTGTCGGCGTACCCGGACCACTACGCCCAGTGGGAGACCCAGGCCGCCGAGCTGGTCGCCCAGCACTGGAACAGCTGACCGCAGACACAGCGTCGAAGGGCCGGACCCCGTACCCCGGGGTCCGGCCCTTCGACGTATGCCCAGGCCAGGTCAGCCGGGGCCGACCCCACCACCGGCGAACGGATCCGGCAGGTTGCGCCAGCCGGCCTCGCCGTCGGCGAGCTCGGCGTCGGTGAGCAGACAGGCCGCCAGCCGGCGGTGCAGGTCGACCGGATCGAAGTCGACGCCGACGAAGACCAGGTTGCTGTGCCGGTCGCCGTAGTACGGGTCCCAGTCCAGCGCGGCGGCCAGCCGGCGCTGCGGGCTGGCCTGCTCCCATTGCTCGTCCGGCAGGTCGACCAGCCAACGGCCGAGAGTGTGCAGGGTGAGGCCGCCGCCGGCGCACTCCCAGCCGATCACCGTCTCCGGCCGGTTGGCCAGCCAGAGGTGCCCACGGGACCGCAGCGGACCCGCCGTGACGTCGGCCAACGCGGCGTACAGCCGGGCGGGGTGCAGCGGGCGGCGGGCCCGGAACACTGCGGAGACGACGCCGCAGTCGGCGACCGGCTCGTGGACCCCGATCAGGTGACCCTCGACGCCACGGTCCAGGACCGCCGGCGTTTCCGGCCGGTGCCGGTCGGTGTGCCGCAGTTGGCCGGCGAGCCGGGTGGCCTCGATCGTCGGCTGGTCGCCGGCCCGTAGGTGCACCGCCCACGGGGCCATCCGGGACAGCAGCACACCAAGCCGGTGCGTCTCGAATGCCTGGTCGGTCGACCCGCCCCACAGCACGACCGTGTCGGCGTACTCAATCTGCCGGGCAATCACGTCGGCGAGCCGACGGTGGTCGCCGGGGGCGGCTGCGATACCCAGTCGACCCAGGTCGTCGGTGCTGGCCAGGCCGTCGAGCAGGTGGTCGGCGGCGACGACCGTGACGTACGAGTCGAACCGGACCAGGTCGCAGACCGGTCGCCCGGCCACCCGGCCGTGCGCGCAGGCGGCGGCGAGCGTCTCCGGTTCGACCACTTCGGGCAGGACCAGCACGATGTCCCGGCCGGGTCGGGCGGCGGCGAGCCGGACCAACGCGGTCGGCGCGTCCGCCCGCAGCGTGCAGCAGACACAGCCGTCGACGAGGTCGAGGCGGACGTCCTCGACCGAGCCGGTGCCGTCGCGGAGCACCCGGTGCGGGGCACCGTCGTGCGCGGGGCCGACGTCGTAGCGGACGACGAGCAGGGCCGGGTCGGCGGCGAGCAGGGTCCGGGCGACGGCCATCGTGGCGGCGGGCCAGAAACCGGACAGTACGGTGACCGCCGGGCGGGTGGTGGCGGCCCGGTGGGTGGTACGGCCGGCCGGAGCTGACGGTGACGGCATGCACGCCCCCTCGACTGAAATGAAAACGGTTGTCATTATAATCGAATGGACGCCACCCTTCGAGCCCACCTCACGGACCTGCTGGAGCACCTGGCCGGCGAGCAGGTGCCAACCGGTGCCGACCGCCGCCCGGTCGCGGGACCGCCGGCCGGCCATCCCGTCGGGCACCCCGCACTACGGATCTACCCGGAGGCCAGGACGGTGCTGCTCGGAGCCGACGAGATCCGATTGACCCGTCGCGAGTTCGACCTGCTGCACTGCTTCGCCAGCTACCCTCGGCAGGTGTTCACCCGGGACCAGCTGCTCGACCGGGTCTGCGGGCACCGCCGCTCCGGGCCACGAAGTATCGATGTGCACATCCGCCGGTTGCGAGTCAAGCTCGGCGACGACCTCCCGGTGGTGCGGACCGTCCACGGAGTGGGATACCGCCTGGACGGTGCTTTACCGGTCACCGTCGCCCGGCTGGCCGGCGCCGACGGCGCGATCGGCGGTCACATCGGCGACAGTCGGGTAACGTGGAGATTTGACTGATTGGTGGATGTCCGGCACGGTGGGGCGGTAGACGGCCGCTGACCGACCCAGTCCCTGGAGCTTCCGCCGCCCGCCCTGACCGCCCGCCGCGCACTGTCCGCCGCGCCGTCAGCCCCAAACCCGAGATTGCCGCTGAGCAGCCTCGCCGCGACAGCCATCACCTGTTTCCGGTAATTCCAACTTTTTATCAGGGAGTTGTCATGCTGACCATGACCGACAACGCGGTCTTCGTGATTCGCGAGATCACCACTCAGCAGCAGGCACCGGAGAGCGCCGGCCTGCGGATCTCGGCCGACCCGACCGCCGGATCGCTCACTCTGACCGTCGCCGAGCAGCCGATCGCGGGCGACCAGGTGGTGGATTCGTCCGGTGCCCGAGTCTTCCTCGACGCCGAAGCAGCCAACCTGCTGCAGGACAAGTCGCTCGACGCCGCAGTGGACGACGACGGCGGCGTGCGTTTCGGGATCGCCGAGCAGCCGGCCGGCTGAGCGACCAGGACGTCGCAGAGCCGTTGGCGGGCACCGTGCCGACGGGTGTCCGCCAACGGCTGACCGGCCGTGATGGAAGGTCCACCCGGTCAGGTCCCTTGTAAACTCGCCGACAGCCTGCCTCGCGGTATCCGTCACGGACGATGAACCTGCGCCGGGCGGTCGACGACGGCGGCCAGTTCGGGCTGCTCAGCCCCGCCAGGCTCCAGCCGCTGGCCGAGGAGACCGGTCTGGTGCGGTCGCGGCGATTGGCTGCCCGCAGGCACAGGGCTACCGGTATGGCCGACCGCAGCCGGTGGCCCAGCTCCGCGAGCTGATCATCGCACGGTGGCTGGAACTTCCACATGCGAGCATGGTCATGTTGATCTGCCGTGGCTATGCTGGCAAGCCGTCGAATACGCCCGATCCGTGAGGGATACTACAGATGGTCGATGAATCCGCTGGCAGCTCGCGCCCGGTGCCCAGGTTGGACACCTCGGTGCCGCAGACGGCCCGGATCTGGAATCATTGGCTGGGCGGCAAGGACAACTACGCCGTCGACCGTGCGGTTGGTGACCAGATCAGGGCGGCGTTCCCGCAGATCGTGGAAAATGCCCGGCTCTCCCGGGGCTTCCTGGTCCGGTCGGTGCGTTACCTGACCGGGCAGGTCGGGATCCGGCAGTTCCTGGACATCGGCACCGGCCTGCCGACCGCCGACAACACCCACGAGGTAGCCCAGGCGGTGGCTCCGGAGACCCGGATCGTCTACGTCGACAACGACCCGCTGGTCCTGGTACACGCCCGGGCGTTGCTGACCAGCACGCCGCAAGGCGCAACCGACTACGTCGACGCCGACCTGCGCGACCCCGCGTCGATCCTGCGCGAAGCCGGCCGTACCCTCGATTTCAGCCAGCCGATCGGTCTGATGCTGATGGGCATCCTCGGGCACATCGCCTCCGACGACGAGGCCCGCGACGTCGTGCGCAGCCTGCTCGATGTCCTGCCGTCCGGCAGCCACCTCGCGCTCTACGACGGTGGCGACACCAGCCCCGGGGTGGTCGAGGCTGCCCGGATCTGGAACCAGTCCGCAAACCCGCAGTACCATCTGCGCAGCCCGGATCGGATTGAACGGTTCTTTGACGGGCTTACTCTGGTGGAGCCGGGGGTGGTGTCGGTGACCCGGTGGCGGCCGGAGTCGGGGCAGGCACACGTGCCCGTCATCGACCAGTACTGCGGCGTCGGCCGCAAGCCGTGAGCCGATGAGCGTCGTCGGGCACCAGGAGTACGCCGCCAGCGGACCGACGGTCCGCCGGATGCAGCTCGGTGCCCGGCTGCGCCGACTACGCGAGGCCAAGGGGATCAGCCGGGAGGACGCCGGCTGGACCATCCGGGCCTCCGAGTCGAAGATCAGTCGGATGGAGCTGGGCCGGGTCGGATTCAAGGAACGCGACGTGGACGACCTGCTCACCCTCTACGGCGTCGTCGACCACATGGAACGCGGCGAACTGATCACCCTCGCCCGGGAGACCAACCAGCCGGGCTGGTGGCATCCGTACGGCGACCTGCTGCCCACCTGGTTCCAGTACTACCTGGACCTGGAGTCGGCGGCCAGCCTGATTCGCACCTACGAGATCCAGTTCGTGCCGGGGCTGCTGCAGACCGAGGAGTACGCCCGCGCGGTCATCGACATCGGGTTCAGCGAGTCCGGTGTCCGTGAGATGGACCGGCGGGTCGAGCTGCGGATGGCCCGTAAGCGGGTGCTGGACCGGGCCGGCGCACCCCGCATCTGGGCGGTGGTCGACGAGGCGGTGCTGTGCCGGCCGATCGGCGGGACGCGGGTGCTGCGCGAGCAGATCGAGGCGCTCGCCGAGGCGAGCGAGCAGCCGGGCGTACGGCTGCAGGTGGTCCGGTTCCGCAGTGGCGGGCACGCCGCCGCAGGTGGGGCCTTCAGCATCCTGCGCTTCCCGGAGCAGGAACTGCCCGATGTGGTCTACCTGGAGCATCTGACCAGTGCGCTCTACCTGGACAAACGGGAAGAGGTCGACCGGTACGCGGCCGCCGTCGGGCGGCTGTTCATCGAAGCCGACCCGCCGGACCGGACCCGGGACGTGCTGCATCGCGCGTTGCGTGACCTGTGACGGTCACCGGCCGCCCGGACCGGACCGGCACACCCGGGGAGTAGAGGACACTCACCGGTGGGCCGTCCGGTGCCGGTAGCCCGCCGGCGGCGACCAGGTCGTCGGCCAGGTCGACCAGCTCGGCCCGGTGCGAAGGCCACTGCGGGTGCTCGTTTGGCAGGTAGCGGGTCGCGCCGTGGACCCGTTCGTGCAGCCCCCACCGGGCGGTGAGGAAATGCTCCAACGGGGTCGGCTCGGCGATCGGTACGCCGACCCGGGTGCCCGGCGGCAGCAGCGGAGCGACCACCGCCGGGTCCACCGGCCAGTGCAGGAACGCCAGGTCGTGCCAGCCCTGCACCAGGACCGGGCGCGGTGCGGTGACGGTGACCGGCTCCGGCGGCGGCATCTCGGTACGGCTCATACGATCATCGTGACAGCCCAGCACACCCGTGGCCGCAGCCGACTGCGGCGAACCTGAGGAGCCGTACACGTGGCACGTGCCATCGCGACGAACACCCGCGTCGACCGGGCCGGCCTGGTCGACTTCCTGCGGACCCGGCACCGGGCGGTCCTGATCACCACCCGCGCCGACGGCCGCCCGCAGGCGTCCCCGGTCACCTGCGGGGTCGACACCGACGGCCGGCTGCTGGTCGCCACCTACCCGGACCGGGCGAAAGCGGTCAACATCCGCCGTGACCCGACGGTGTCCGCCTGCATCGTCTCTGACGACTGGAACGGACCGTGGGTGCAGCTCGACGGGGTGGCGGCGGTGATCGACATGCCGGACGCGCTGGACGGTCTCGTCGACTACTACCGTTGCGTCGCCGGCGAGCATCCGGACTGGGACGAGTACCGCGCGGCGATGCGCCGGCAGGACAAGTCGTTGATCCGGATGGTCGTGGACCGCTGGGGGCCGATCGCCACCGGCGGCTTCCCGCCGCGCCTCGCCGACGACTGACAGCGCAGCCCGGTCACTCGGACGGTTCGGGGAGGTCGCAGTCGATCTTCGGGTTGACGCCGATGTAGTTCAACGGTCCGGCGATCACCGTCACGATCGTGGTGCCGGCATGGGCACAGTTGGTGTCGTCGCGCTCGAAGTAGCCGCGTTGCACCGCCGCGACCACCCCGATGATCAGCCAGATGAGCACGATCACGCCGGAGATCGAACCGCCACGCATCACTGCCTCCTCAACTCGTCGACGCCGTACCGGCCCCGCCGCACCTGCCGGTGGCGGGATCCGGTCGGCGGATGGGCAACCAGGTACCCAGTGACGTCGCCGAGGTAACCGTCCTCACGGCCCGGCCCGCCGCCAGAACTGCCGGCGTCCGGCCTGCGGCACCCGCTCGTCGCGGATCACCACGTCGAGTCTGCCCAGTTCGGCGCGGAGCAGTCCGGCCTCTGCCCGGTCACCGCGCTCGACCGCCCGCTGCCGGGCCGACAACAGCGGATCCGCGCCGTCCGGCAGGTCGGGCAGGCCCGGCACCCACAGTCGGTACGCCGCCCGGTACGGGTCGCCGTCGGGCCGCCACGGGTAGCCGTGCCGGCGCAACGCCGCGCCGAGCCGCCCGGCCGGCAGGTCACCGGACCGGGAGCAGAGCTCCTCGCTGCGGTGACCAAGCACCACCAGGCGGGCGCCGCCCAGGAAGACCGCGCCGACGGCGGTACGCGCAATGGCCACCCGGCGCTGCTCCTGCCGTACGGTCAACTCGTCGCGGTCGACCGTGACGAACAGTTGCTCGTCAGCGGCCATCCCGGCCAGCACCAGCCCGGCGAGCAGGCCGACCGCCGTACCACCGATCAGGGCCGGTAGCCACGGCAACGCGTCGATCAGCCGCAGTGGGCCGGCCAGCGGCACCCAGGCGAGGCCCAACGCCCAACCGGCGAACGGCTTCAGCGCCGCGCCGAGCCCGGCACCGGCCGCGACCAACAGGGCCGGCACGCCGTACCGCTCGATCGCGCCCGGACCGACGACCACCCGGCCGCCGCCGAACGGATCAGGCGATGTCACGGCGCTCGATCCGCAGTATCCCGGCGACCAGCGGCAGCTCGGTGGTCAACGACAGGTCCAGCCACTGCGCCACCGGTCGCAGCCGCTCGACGACGCCGCCGAGGACCGTCCAGGCCGTCGGCAACAGCAGGAGCAGCACGATCGCGACCGCCGTCGCCCTGGTCGCGCTGCCCGCCGGGATCGCCATCGTGATCCTGCTGTTCAGCGTTGCGGTGCATCGCCCGTTCCCGGTCGCGGCGGCGGTGAACGCTGCGCACGTCGCCGTTGCGCCCGGGTACTACCTGCTCTACCCGGACCCGGACCCGGACCTGAAATTGCCGGGCGCGGTGCTGTTCACCGGGATCATCCTCGGCACCGTGCTGGCCTGGGCGATGTTCGTCCGGGCCCGCCGGCAGCTGATCGTGTCGCTGCGGGACCGGGCCCACCGGGCGGAGGCGGAGCAGCAGCTGCGGGTCGGCCAGGCCCGGCAGCTGGAACGCACCCGGATCGCCCGGGAGATGCACGACGTGCTGGCCCACCGGATGTCGTTGCTCAGCCTGCACGCCGGGGCGCTGGAGTTCCGTCCGGACGCCTCCCGGAGGAGATCGCCCGGGCCGCCGGGGTGATCCGGGTGACCGCACATCAGGCGTTGCAGGAGCTGCGTGAGGTGATCGGCGTGCTGCGGTCCGAGCCGCCGACGACCGGCGTCGTCGGCACCGGCCCGGGGCCGGGCGACCGACCGGCCGAACCACCCCAGCCGACCCTGGCCGACCTGCCGGCCGGGCTCGGCCGGGCCGCGTACCGGATCGTGCAGGAGGGTCTGACGAACGCCCGCAAGCATGCGCCGGGCGCGGCGGCGATCCCGGGAGCGGGGACCGGCCTGGTCGGACTGGCCGAACGTGCCAGCCTGGCCGGTGGGCGGTTGAGCCACGGCCCGACCGAGTCCGGCGACTACCGGCTCGCCGCCTGGCTGCCGTGGCCGACGTGACCCCGGTGCGGGTCCTGATCGTGGACGACGACCCGCTGGTCCGGGCCGGCCTGTCGATGATCCTCGGCGGTGCGGCCGACCTGCTGGTGGTCGGCGAGGCCGGCGATGGCGGTGAGGTGCCGGCGGCGGTCGCCGCGTGCGCGCCGCACGTGGTCGTGCTGACCACGTTCGACGCCGACGAGTACGTGCTGCGCGCGCTGCGGGCGGGCGCCAGCGGTTTCCTGCTCAAGGACACCCCGCCGATGGAGATCGTCACCGCGGTCCGTCGGGTGCATGCCGGTGAGCCGATCCTCTCCCCGGCGGTCATCCGACGGTTGATCACCCACGTGGCGGGCCAGCCGCCGGCCCCGGCCGACGTGCGGCCGGGACCGGGCGCGGACCAGGTCAGGCGCCGGGACCGCGCCCGCCGGGTCCTCGACGGGCTGAGCCCGCGGGAACGCGACGTGGCCGTCGCGGTCGGCCAGGGGCGGTCGAACGCGGAGATCGCCGCCGAGCTGTTCATGAGCGTCGCGACCGTCAAGGCGTACGTGTCGCGGCTGCTGTCCCGGCTGGAGCTGAACAACCGGGTGCAGATCGCCGTTCTGGTGCACGACGCCGACCTGACCTGAGTACGGGGTCGGCGGTCATGCGTCGAGGACCCGGCCGGCGAGGTCACCCCGGTCGAAGGAGACGAACACGTCGCCGAGCCGGTCCAGCAGGTACCGCCGTTCGTCGGCGGTGAGACCACCGACGAAGTCCTGCACCGTCTCGGCGATCACCGCGGTCTGCTGGTCGCCGCCACCGGTCAGCTTCGCGGCGACCTGTTCGAAGGTGTCGTCGAGCAGCGAGGTCAACGCGTCCGGGTGGTGCATGAACCAGTAGGACCGGGCGGTTGCCGGGTCGGTGAGCACCTTGTCCCGCAGGTAGCCCATCTGCTCCTGCTCCAACTGCTGCCGCAGCCGCTGCATCCGCAGCTCCCGGGTGAGCTTGTCGACCGTCTTCGTGTCCTGCTCGGCCTGGGCGTCCACCGTCAGGCTGACCGTGCAGCTCAGCAGCCGCAGGTGCGAGGCAGCCAGATCCATCTGCGGCAGCCGGGTGTTCAGCTCGGCCTCCAGCATGGTCCGCTCGGTGACCTTGCGAGTGGCGGCGATCCGGCGGGCCGCGTCCAACATGCACCAGCGGACCGTGGCGGCGGCCCGGTCATGCTGGCGCAACGGCTGCCACGCCGTGGCGAACGTGGCGACGAACTCGGTGCCGGACAGCGCTGCCGGCAGCCGGTCGGTGAACACGTCCTGGTCCGGACCGGGCAGCACCGGTACGGGGTTGCTACGGAACACGTCGAAGAAACCGGGCATCACAACTCCTCGGCGGCACTGGGAAGCAGAGACGACAGCAGCGGCGCGGACCGCAGGCGGGCCGCGATCGGGTCCGCGCGGCGCAGCTGGTCGACGAGGTACCGGCGGAGTTCCGCCTGACGTGCCGGGTCGTCGGTGGCCGGCCAGGCGGTCAGCAGCGCGCGCAGCCGGGCCACCCGCCGGGCGGCGGCGGGACCGGCGGTGACGGTGCGGCCGAGGACGTGGGTGAGCGCGTCGACCAGCCCGGGGTCGGCCGCCGCGTCGTCGAACCACCGGTGCAGCAGGGTTTCGACGCCGCCCGGCAGCTGCCGGACGTCCAGCGCGCGGCCCAGCGCCACCCCGATCGCGTCCTGGACCACCGGAGTGGCCGCGACAAGCTCGGCGAGCACCCGGTCGGGCTGCCGGACCAGCGTCTGCGGCCCGGCTAGCTGGTCGGCCGGGCGGTGAGCCGGGTCGTCGGCCGGGTCGACCGGGCCGTTTGCCGAACCGTCGCCGGCCCGAGGCTGGTCCGGCCGGCCGAGTAGATTCAGCGCGACGGCGGCGAGCGCGGCCCGCCGGGGCTGGTCGTCGGCCAGCCAGTACGCCAACCGCAGCAGCACCGGCTGGCGCAGCGCCGGCCGCCGCCACAGTGCCGCCAGCGCGGTGAGCACCGCCTCGTCGACCTCGGCGATGTCGTGCCGGGCCAGGTGGCCCAGCCGGACCATCGCCTGTTCGACGTAGAAGTCGGCGAACTCGCCACCGCAGACCTCGGCCACCGCGATCAGCACGGCCGGGTTGCTGCTGCCCTGCGCCCAGCGGTAGAGCTGCTGGCGGACGGCGGCACCGATCTCGGGGCTGAGCGCGGCGATGCCCAGCACGTGCACCAGCGCGCCGCGCAGCCCGGCGCGTCGGCTCCAGGCCGGTGCCACCTGGCTGAGAATCTCGGGGGTACGCCGCCGGAGCGCGGTGTGCAGCACCAGCTCGGCGCTGCGGGTGGCGAACGCGCGGTCGACGGGACCGCGCCGCTGTCCGCCCCGCAGCGGCAGCTCGGACACCCACCGCCACAGTTCGCGTTGGAACGTGTCGGCCCGGTCGGTGATGACGAAGTCGAGCACCGCCTCGGCGTACCGGGCCCGGCGGTAGCGGACCGTGAGGTCGTCGTCGAGGTAGGCGTCGACGGCCTCGACGAGGGTGCGGACGCCGGCGTGTCCGAGGCCGGCCGGTGGCGCGTCGGTGCCGGCGAGCCGGGCGTCGAGCGCCTCGGCGGCGTCGAGTACCCGTCCCGCCGGGGCACCCTCCAACGCTGCGGCGGCGACCAGGAACGCCCGGTGGCGCGGGTCGGGATGGTGGTGGAACCAGGCGGTCAGCTCCACCTCCCAGTTGTGGTACGCCGAGACCAGCGCCTCGATCAGCTGCCGGCCGGCGTTGGATTCGGCGGTGACCGGCGGTCCGGCCGGGCCGGGCTGGGTGGTCAGCACGTCGGCGGCGAGCTGGGCCAGCCGGACCGCTTCGGCGGGTGACGCGTCGACCAGCAGCTCGGCGATCTGCGGCTGACCGGCCAGCCAGTCGAGCGCCAGATCCGGCCGGAGCTGACGCAGCCGCCGGCCGAGGACCAGGTCGGCGGGTGGCGCCGCCACCTGCAGCACCGGACCGTCGCGGACCGCGCCGAGCTGCTCCCAGGTCGTACCGGTGACGGTGACCGCGATGGCCGAACTCCGCCGGGCCAGGCTGTCGCAGTAGGCACCGATGTCCCGGGCGAAGCCGTACTGGATGTGCGGCGCGTGTTCGGGCAGTTCGAGCAGGTACGCGTAGCCCGGCGCGACCGGCAGCTCCGCGATGGTCAGCTGTTCGCCGCGGGCGGGGTCGAAGGTCGGCCTGATCTCCCGCAGCCGTAGCCCGGTGCCGTGCAGCAGCCGCAGCGCGGCCGTGTACCGCCCGGTCCCGGGGCCGCCGATCAGGATCACCCCGCCGCTGCGGCGGACCCGGGCGACCGCGGTCTCGGCGGTCAGCCGGTCGCCTGCGAGGGTGCGGTAGCCGGGGTCGACGAATCCGGCGAGCCGGTCCCGCACGTACTCCGCACTGAGCTCGTGGTAGTCCCGTACCCGCTGGACGTACTGGTGCAGACCGCCGTAGACGACGTTGGCGACCTGCCCGTCGTTGTGGTCGATGGTCACGGCGGCACCGGTGCCGCCGGCCGGCAGGTCGGGACCGCCGCCGCCGTCGAGGTCGTCCAGCGCGTCGAGGTCGTCGAGGTCCGGCAGGTCCCGGTCGGTACGGATCATCCGTGACGTCCCCCCCGGGACTGCCACATCCCACCGTTGACCTGGTTGGCCGCCTGCCCGGAGTTGCTGCGGATCCGCAGCTCGCCGGTCTGCGCGGGCTGTCGGCCGCCAGCGTTGCCGGTGGGTGTGCGCCCGCTGTCCGGTGTCGCCGGGTTGGCCGCTGACCCGGCAGCTGGTTCGGCCGTCGTCGGCTGCGGCGCGAACCGTGGCACCGCCAGTAGGCTGCCGGACGGCTCCGGCACGTACAGCCAGGCCTGCTGGCTGAAGCTCTTGCCCGGCACGGTCGCCGCGACCTCGATGAAATGGTCCGGATGCCGGCTGGTGTAGCCGGCCCGGACGACGTCGGTGAAGACCCGGTCGGACAGGATCGCCGCGACGTGGGTGATCGTCGGCTGGGCCGAGTCGAGCATGATCCGGACAGCGTCGGAGTCGAGCAGCCGGTGCGTCTCGTTGCGGGCGGTGCCGTTGCCGGCCCGCTCCGGCCGGTCGGGGTCGACCGGCAGCGGCCCGACATGCAGGCTGACACGCAGTCGGATGACCGGCTGGCCACGTGGGACACCGGCGTTGTGCTCGGCCAGCACGTGCTGCAGCACTGTCAGGAACGGGTGCACCAGGGCGGGGAGCAGCTGGGTCGGTACGCCGATCGCGAGCCCGTCGCCGCTGTCGCCGTAGAACAGTGGGTTCTGCCAGGCTTCGCCGATCGCCGCCGCCTCGAAGGCCTGCCGGACCAATTGGGGAATGAGCTGGTTGATGTCCTGATGGGTGCCGCCGGGCTCGGCGGTGAAACCTTTGGCGTCGACGGCGAGGATGCCCGTGTACGGCGGCAACTCCCGGGTCACGGTGAATGGCGGAGGTGAGACGACCACCGGTGCTCCTGTCGAGGTCGAGTTTCGTCGGCTCCGCATCGTGCCCTGGTTACCCGGCGTTTTCTGCCAACCAGTGGGCAACGCTGCCATCAATGGACCAAGGCGGTCGTCGGATGGCCGGTTCGCGACCCGGACCGAACTGATCGCGGTCCCGGCCCGACAATCGGTTTCCCGCCGTCTGCTGTTCGGTCGACAGGCATTCAGGCCAGCGGATGCTCAGGTCGACGAGTGGCTGCCGGACCGTGGTCCGCTGTATCCGATCCGGGCGAGCCGGCCGAGGTCGAGCAGCACGAACCGGCGGGGTGCGGTCGCGATCAACCGGTCGTCGCGGAACCGGGTGATCGCGGTCACCACCGCGTTGCGGGACGCCCCGATCAGCTGGGCCAGGCCGTCCTGAGAGAGGCCGAGGTCGAGCGAGGCCTGGTTAGGTCCGTCCGGTGTGGCCCTGGCGAGCCGGAGCAGCGCCCGGGCGAGCCGTTGCGGCACCGGCAGCGAGGCGATCTCCACCCGCTGTTCGTCGGATTCGCGCAGCCGGGCGTTGGTGTAGCGGCGCAGCGCGGGGTGCAGGTCGCGGTCGTCGACCAGCTTGAGGAACTGTTCGGTGGTCAGCTTCCGGGCGGTGACCGGGCGCAGTACCGAGACGCTGGCCGACCGGGGCGTGCCGTCCAGCGCCGCGATGTCACCGAGCAGATCCCCAGTAGACCGTACGGTCAGCATTGTTTCGCTGCCGGTGGCCTCGGTCCGGTACACCTTGACCGCACCGTTGAGCAGCACGAACACGTCGCGGCTCTGCTCGTCCTGAAGGAAGAGCCCATGCTTGCGGCCCAGCTGGACCGGCTGTCCGGCCTGTTGCAGTGCCTGCCAGTCGGCGGCGGTGACGTGATTGGTGAAGCTGACCCGGACCGGGTACGCAGCGGTCATGGGGACACCGTACCGATGTGGACCGAGCGGTGGGAATCACGGTGACGGATGTTCCGATGCGCCGGTCGGTCAATGCCGCTGAGCGGTCAATCCCGCTGGACGGCGTCCGGGTTGGCCAACAGGTAGTCGTCCAGTGTGCCGGTCCGTACCGCGTCGAACATCTCCAGGCTCTCCGGCGTGAGCCGTTCGGCCGCCGTACTGCTGAATCCGGCCGGATTGAACTCGCCGCCGTTGGTCTTCACCATGATGAGGTCGTTCGAGGTGATCCCGCGCAGGGTGAATACGAAATCGGCGATCGGGACGCCCCCGGTGTCCAGTACGAAGGCCTCGCCGGCCGCGGTGATTACCCGGTCGATCTTCGCCGGGTTGGTCAGTACGCCGGTACTGCTCGCCTCCTGCACCATGGCCTTCAGTAGCTGCCGCTGGTGACGCTGCCGGTCGTAGTCCCCGTTCGGCAGGCCGTAGCGCTGGCGGGAGTAGTCCAGCGCCTCCCAGCCGGCCATCCGCTTGCAGCCCTCCTCATGCCACAGTTCCTCGCCGCCACCGACCTCGCGGGCCTCGGCCAGCCAGGTGGGCTCGCCGTCGACCAGCCGCATGTGCTGCGACCTCACCCGCTGGTCGACGCACATCCGGACCCCGCCGAGCGCGTCGATGACGTCCCGGAAACCGCCGAAGTCGATGATCGCCGCGCCGTCGAACTCGATGCCGGTCAGGTCGTTGAGGGTGAGTGCGACGAGTTGCGCGCCGCCGGCCCGGCCGACTCCGTCGCGCGAGCCGGCCCGGAACACGTCGGTGATCTTTGACTCGCCGCCGGGGTATCCGCTTGGCTCGAACGCCGGTGCCTCGACCCAGGTGTCCCGGGGGACCGACACCAGGTACGCCTGGTCGTGGGTGGCCGGCACGTGCAGGATGATGATCGTATCGGAACGCATCTCGCCAGGCCGGCTGCCCCGTTCGTCCACGCCGAGCAGCAGCATGGTGATCGGGCCGTCCAGTGCCTCGCCGTCGGGCTCCTGTGGGACCTTCGCGGCACCGGCCAGCAGGTCCTGCTGCTGAATCCGACTCGTGTACCGGTCGATCAGCAGTTTGCCGCCGGCAACCGCAGTCGCGCTGGTCGCCATCAGCAGTGCGCCGACGGCGATGGTCAGCACCGCCCAGATCGGGGTGCGGCGGCCCGGTCGGGAGGCTGTCTGGGCGGGTGCGTCCGGTGCCGACATGCCGAGGCTCCAGTCGAGGGGTGACGAAGGGAGGACAGCTTTGTCTTACCCGAGAGATTATCGCGTCATGCTGCGAAACTGCTGAGAAGATCCAGCTCAGCGCGACTATCCACTATGACTCATCGATGGCTGCCCGGTGCTTGACGCGATGGGCGTCGTTGCCTGGTTCTGGCATGGTGGTTGGGAGAGGGCCTACAGCGCGGTAGGGCGGCCGACTGACCGGTACAGGGGGTATAGGGTGGAAATCGACGGAGTTTTCTCGGCGCTTATCATCGGTCTCATCGTCGGAGCGCTCGGGCGGCTGGTCGTTCCGGGCAAACAGAAGCTGAAGATCTGGGTCACCCTGCTGATCGGTGTGGTGGCGGCGTTGCTCGGCACTCTGGTCGCCAGCCTGTTCGGGGTGGCCGAGACCCGGGGTGTCGACTGGATCGAGCTCGCGTTGCAGGTGGCGCTCGCCGCACTCGGCGTGGCGGCCATCTCCGGAGCGGCCGGCAAGCAGGGGTAGCAGTCGGCAGGTGGCAAGTCAGCGGGCGGAAAGTCAGCAGGGCCGGCCGGTCAGCCAGGTGCGTTCGATGGCCCCGAGATAGCGGTCCCGGTGCTCCTCGCGAGCCAGTGACCGCAACAGGAAGTCCATGTGGTCGCAGATTTCCCGCGCCCGCCGGACCGACTGGCAGGTTTGGTAGAGCACCGCGGCGTGCAGGTCGGCCTCGGCGTAGTTGCCGCGCAGTACCTCGTCGGTCCACCGGATCAACGACGCCCACATGGGCTTGATCTTGGCCCGTCGTTCGCTGGAGTCGAGCCGGCTGATGGCTTCGGCAGAACGGTCCCGGGCATGTGGCAGCGCCTGGCCGTGGGCGGCGAGCAGCGCCAGGAAGAACGGGGTTGAGACGAGTTCCTGGTCCAACCGGTTGGCCTGCTGATGGGCATCCCGGGCAGCGGTGAAGTCACCATTGTCGCGCAGCAGCAGCCCGAGGCAGTTCCAGTTCTGCGCGTCGTGCGGGCCGTGCTTCGTCGAGTTGCGGGCGTAGGCCAGCGCCCGGTCCGGCCGCGCGTAGCGGTGCAGCAGAGCCAACGCCCGGTCGGCGGCGTCGGTCGGCAACCGGTGCGACATGGCGGTGGTCAGCTCCTGCTCGGCGGCGGCGTCCTCGCCGAGGTTGGTCAGCGATCGGCCCAGCCGGTAGCGCACCCGGGGGTTGCGCGGATCGAGTTCGACCGCCCGGCGCAGGCACTCCACCGCCTTCTCGTAGTAGCCCTCCCAGTACGCGGCCTCTCCCTGGTTGAACAGGTAGGAGACCTCGACCTGGGTGGTCAGCCGGTGATCGAAGTCGCTGAGCCGGGACCGCATGTCCTCGATCAGCAGGTGTACCTGCTCGGACTGGCGTTCGGCCCGGCCGACCGCCGTCTCCACCCGGCCGACCAGCGTGTCGGCCTGCTCGGAGAGGGTCTCCGCCTGGTCTATGGCCCGGTCGGCCTGTGCGACGATCTCCTCGGCGACCACCCGTTGGCGGTCGAGTTCCAGCCGGGCGCGGGCACCGGTGCGCCGGATGGTGCGCAGTTCACGGACACCGACGAAACCCGCGAAGACGAAGACCACCGTCAACGCAGTGACCAAAAGGGCAAAAGCCGCGATTATCCCACCGGACCAGGCGATCACCAGTTCGGCGATCTGGATCGGGTCGGGGGAGTCCGGCTCCATGTACCCAGAGTAACCGCCCTGTGTGCCCATTTGACTACACTGAGTGGTGGGAATCTGTCTCGGTTGGATGGTGTGGGCGTGGCGATCGGGTCACCCTGGTCATAAGCTGATCATCATGGATATGAAATTTTATCGATCTTCTGCGTTGGCTGGTCGGCGGGTCGCCGCGACGACGCTCGCCGCTACCGCGCTGGTGCTTTCCACAACCATGGCCCATGCCGCGCCGTACACCGACCCACACGCCGAGCCCGCCGACCTCGCCTCGGCGGCGACCTCGGCGGCCGCCGAGGTGCCGCTCGACCAACTCTCCGTCACCAGCACCCAGGTCGCCTTCGGGCTGCGACGACCGACCGCAATGGTGGCTCCGGACGACGGCAGCGGCCGGCTGTTCATCACCGAGAAGGCCGGCCGGGTGCGGGTCTACCATCCGGCCTCCGGCCTGGCCGAGACGGCTCTGCTGGACATCGGTGACCGGGTCGACACCTCCGGCAACGAACGTGGCCTGCTGGGCATCGCCACGTCCCCGGGATTCGCCGCCGACCCGGCGATCTACCTGGCATACACCGCGCTGCCCGACGGCGCGGTCACCCTGTCCCGGCTGCCGCTAAACGCCGCCGACCAGCAGCCGGTGCCGGCCGACCGGGAGGAGATCCTGCTCAGCCAGCCGCACGCCGAGTACGCCAACCACAATGGCGGGCAGCTTGTCTTCGGCCCGGACGGCCACCTCTACTGGAGCATCGGCGACGGCGGCGGCGCCGACGACGTGCTCGGCACCGGCCAGGACCTCGGTACCCTGCTCGGCAAGATCCTCCGACTGGACGTTTCGGCCGCCTGCGGCGACCTTGCGTACTGCGTACCGGCGGACAACCCGTTCGTCGGCGAAGCCGGCGCTCGTGCCGAAATCTGGGCGTACGGCCTGCGCAACCCGTGGAGGTTCTCGTTCGACTCGGCGGACGGCTCGCTGTGGATCGCCGACGTCGGACAGGGCAGCTACGAGGAGGTCAACCACCTGCGCGGGGTGGCCGGGGCCAACCTCGGCTGGTCCTGCCGGGAAGGTCCGGTCGAGTTCGACCCGCAGCGGTGCGACCCGGCGGCCGAGTACGTCGACCCGGTGTTCCACTACCAGACCTCGGTCGGCGGCTGCGCGGTGATCGGCGGCCACGTCTACCGGGGTAGCGAATCCGCCGCTACCGGCACCTACCTGGCCACCGACTACTGCTCGGCGACCGCGTACGCGATCCGGCCCGACGTGGACGGTGGGTACGACACGGCGGTCATCGGCGAGCTGCCGATCCAACCGACCACCCTCGCGGTGGCTGCGGACGGCGAGTTCTACCTCGCCAACGACCTGCCCGGCCAGCTGCACCGGATCACCTTCGAGGCCGACGAACCGGAGCCGGTCGCCGAGTGTCTGGTCGACTACCGGGTGGACAGCGACTGGGGGTCGGGCTTCACCGTGACGGTCGGCGTCAGCAACACCGGTGACGAGCCGATCAACGGCTGGTCGCTCGGTTGGTCGTTCGCCGGCGCACAGCAGGTAGCGGTCGCCTGGAACGCGGTGATCACCCAGGACGCGGCGACGGTGACCGCCACCAACGCCGCCTGGAACGCGTCGCTGCCCGCCGGCGGCCGGGTCGAGTTCGGCTTCCTCGGCAGCGGCGGCGCAGGTGCCGGACCGGCACCGGCCGGGTTCACCCTCAACGGCCTGCCCTGCGACCCGGCGCCGACGGTGGCCACCGGCTAGCACCGGCTGACTGCCGGTCGTAACCAGTCGTAACCAGTCGTGACCGGCAGGAGCCGATTGAAGCCGATTGGCGGACTACACCGTCCCGGGGTGGGGGTACCGGTCGGGCTTGATGCCGCAGGTGCATCCTGCTGCATCTGCGGCATCAGTCCTGGCAGGTGCGGTCAGTTCAGTGGCCGGGCGACTACCGGCTCGCCGGGCGGGAACTCCTCCGGGTCGACCACGGCGATCGCCCCGCCGCCGAAAAAGCCATGGTTGACCAGGACCAGCCGGTGACAGTCCGGGTCACCGGTGCGGTCCGGCAACTGGCCGGCCAACGCCCGTACCTTGGTCGCGGACGTCTCGTCGAGGGTGAAGCCGTCCGGTCCCCACACCCCACGCACCTGGAAGAACTCCTGCTCGCTGCGCTGCACGTCACCGTTGAGGACGATCATCCGGTCGGAGCCGGTCAGCGCGCTGGACGCCTCGTTCAGCCCCCACGCCGAGTACGTCGCGCTGCCGGACTCGGGCGCTTCGCCGATCCCGATCCCGGTGCACCCGGCGATCGACAGCACGGCGACGGCCGTCGCCAGCCAGGCGGCGAGCCGCACCGCGACGGCGCCATGCGCGATATGCCCGTGATGCCGTTTGGCAACCATTTCGTGATCGTCGCACACGCCAGCGGGCCCCGCTCGCTTGCCGGTCAGCCGCCCGCCGGCCGGGGCCTAACGCCCAGTTGGGCGCAGGCCTCCTGGTACATCCGGACCACTTCGTGGCGGACCTGGCCCCGTTCGGTGAGCCGGTACGCGAACGGCACCCGGACCGGCACCTCGACGCCGGCCACGGTGGCGGCGAACTCGATGCCGTCGGCGTCCAGGCCGGTCATCCGGGCCGCCGTCGCCTGCGGGGCGCCACCCAGCGACCGGCAGATCAGCAACGAGTCGGCCGCGTGGTCGTCGTTCATGTGCCGCGCCACCTGGGCGACCACCTCGGCGGTGAACGGGCCGGTCACGCCGCCGACTCCATCGACTCCGGCGCCACCGGCTTCGGCTCCTGCTCCTGGCCCAGCTCGGCGAGGACCGCGGAGTTGTGCCGGTAGGCCACCGCCACCTCGCCGACCAGAGCCGCTTCGGCGGTGACGTCCAGCGGCAGGGCGTCCAGCCGGGCCCGGTACGCGTTCTTGTATCCGCGCGGATCGTCAATGCCGGCGAAGTGGTAGAACGCCACGCCACCCTCCTCGGTCAGCTCGTACGTCTGCGCCACCTGACGGCCGATGAACAACCCGCCGGACAGGTCACCGAGGTACCGGGTGTAGTGGTGGGCGATGAACGCTGGCGCGAAGGTGAAACAGACCTCCTGCATCCGGGCGACGTAGCGGCGGGTCGCCAGGCTCGGGGCGATCCAGCCGGCCCAGTCCAGGCCGAGCAGGTACGCCAGGTCGGCCTCCAACGCCGGCAACCGGGTCAACCGGTCGTCGACGAAACCGCCGGCCAGCGGATCATCGCGCATCGCTTCGGCCGCCTCCTCCAGCACCTGGTAGATGAAATAGTGCTGGGCGACCAGGTCGGCGTACCGCCGCCGGGGCAGCTCCCCGGCAACCAGCGCGGAGACGTACCGCTGGGACTCGGCCGCCTGGTGGTCCTGCCAACTTGCCGCCCGCAGCCGGGCAGAGAAGGTGTCACTCATGTCGGGGTTCCTTTCCTTGCCGGGTCGGGTGCGGCCGTCGCGGGACGACCAGCGGGAGTCGGGTCTCGGGGTGCGGCAACACCTCGATGTCGTGCCGGTACACCTCGCTGAGCAGCGCACCGGTGAGGACCTGGTCGGGTGGTCCGACGGCCCGCAGCCGACCGGCCGACAGCAACGCGATCCGGTCCGCGTACGCGCCGGCCAGACCGAGGTCGTGCAGCACCACCACGACGGCGTCACCGGCGGCGGCCCGCTGCCGGGCGAGCCGCAGCACCAGCTCCTGGTGGTGCAGGTCGAGCGCGGCGGTCGGTTCGTCGAGCAGCAGCGCGGCGGCCCGCTGGGCCAGCACCCGGGCCAACGCGGCGCGGGCCTGCTCACCGCCGGACAGCGAGGTGAAGGTACGGCCTGCGAACTGCGCCACGTCGGTGGCGGCCAGGCACTCGTCGACGATCGGATCGTCGGATTCCTCGGCGGGCAGTCCGGCCCAGGGCGCCCGGCCCATCCGGACCACCTCGGCGACGGTGAACGGGAAGGACAGCACGCTGCGCTGGGTCAGCACCGCCCGACGCAGCGCCAGCTCGGTCGAGGTCCAGGCGGACTGCGGCGCGCCGTCGACCCTGATCGTGCCGCCGGCCGCCGCGACGTCGCCGCCGATGGCGGCGAGCAGAGTCGACTTGCCGGCACCGTTGGGACCGACCAGGGCGACCACCTCGCCAGTGTGAACCACCAGGTCGACCTGGTCGAGCACCGCCCGCCCGCCGAGTTCGACCCGCAGCCGGTCGATCTCGATCAGCGCGGCGCCGGCCGGCCGGGTGGCCGGCACCCGGACGGGCCTGCGCCGGCCGAGCAGCCGTGCCGACGGCGGGCTCATCCCCAACCTCCGGCCTGGCGCCGGGTACGGCGCAGCAGCCAGAAGAAGGCCGGTCCACCGACCACTGCGGTGAGCACCCCGAGCGGCAGTTCCTGGTACTCGACCAGGGTCCGGGCGGCCAGATCGGCGGCGATCACCACCACCGCCCCGCCGAGCGCGCTGGCCGGTAGCAGCACCCGGTGCCCGGGTCCGGCGACCATCCGGACCAGGTGTGGCACCACCAGACCGATGAAGCTGATCACGCCGGTGAAGGCCACCGCGGCGGCACCGAGCAGTGCGGTGACGACGATCATGCGTACCCGGAGCCGTTCCACGTCCACCCCGAGGTGACGTGCGGAGCGTTCGCCGAGGGCGAGCAGGTCCAGCTTGCTGGCCGAGGCGAGTGCGGCGGTCAGCCCGACGACCAGGCAGGGCAAGGCGACCGTCACCGCGTTCCAGTTGGCCTGGGCCAGGCTGCCGAGGTTCCAGAAGGCGATCGCCTGCACCCCTGCCGCGTCGGTGACGAACATCAGCAGACCGATCGCGGCACCGGCGACGGCGTTGACCGCGATGCCGGTGAGTACCAGGGTGACCACCTCGGTACGTCCGTCGGCGCGGGACAACGCGTACACCAGGTAGGTGGTGGCCAGCCCGCCGGCGAACGCGGCGGCGGCCAATGTCCAGCCGCCGAGCGTGGAGATTCCGGTGACGATGGCCAGCGCGGCGCCGACCGCCGCACCCGAGGAGACCCCGATGACCCCGGGTTCGGCCAGCGGGTTGCCGAAGATGCCCTGCATGACGGCGCCGGCGCAGCCGAGCGACGCGCCGACGATTCCGGCCAGGACGACTCGGGGGAACCGGACGATCCACAGCGCGTTCTCGCCGTGCGGTGCGGCCGGCAGCGCGCCGATCTCCAGACCGAGCCGGTGCAGTACCGAGGCGACCACCTCGGCCGGGGCGATCTGCACCTGTCCGGAGCCGGCGGCGACCACGCCGACGACGAGCAGCGTGCCGGCGAGGCCGGTGAGCAGCAGCGGCCGGCGGTTGGCGAGTACCGGGGCGGTCACGCCGTCACCGGCATTCGTGGATGGCGCGGGCGAGAGCCTGGATCGCCTTGCCGGTACGGGTGCCGAAGTTGAGCAGCACGGTGTCGTCCATGTCGATGATCCGTCGCTGCTGGCCGGCCGGGGTCTGGGCGACGCCGGGCATGGCGACCAGGCCGTCCACCCCGCCGACCGATTCGAGGCCCTTGGACATCACCAGGATGACGTCCGGTGCGGCGTTGATCAGACCCTCGCTGGTCAGCGGCCGGAACCGGGCCAGTCCGATGGCGGTGCCGGCGTCCTCGCCGCCGGCTGCGGCGATCATCGCGTCCGAGCCGGCGCCTTCGCCGCCCATCAGGTAGACGCCGGCGGTGCCGCGCAGGTAGAGGAAGGCGACCCGGGGTCGCTCGGCGTCGTCCGCGATGCCGTCGCGGGCGGCGGCGATCTCGCCCTCGACCCGGGCGACGAGTGCCTCGCCGGCGTCGGCGACGCCGAGCGCGGTGGCCACCTCACGGATGTGCACCGGTACGGCGGCCAGGCTCTGCTCGTCGCCGATCCGTACCACCGGAATGCCGGCGGCGCGGAGCTGGTCGAGCACCTCGGGCGGGCCGATGCTGTCGTCGAGCAGCACCACGCTGGGGTCCAGCGCCATGACCGCCTCGGTGGACAGGTCGTGTCCGCCGGGGGTGACCAGCGGCAGGTCGGCGGCGGCTGGGAAGTCGGTGGAGGTGTCCCGCCCGACGACCCGGTCACCGAGGCCGAGGCTGAAGACGATCTCGGCGATGGAGCCGTACAGGTTGACCGCGAGGATGCGGTCGGCGTCGGTCACCGTGACCCGGTCGCCGGCGGCGTCGGTGACGGTGACCGGCAGCGCCGGCTGCGGCGCCGGTTCCAGCGGGGTCACCGCGTCGTCGGCGACGACGGCGGTGACCGGCCCGCAGGTCGCCGGTTCCGGTGCAGCACCGGGGTTGGCGGCGCTGTCCGCGCAGGCGGCCACCGGGTTGGCGAGCAGCGCGGCGGCGAACAGCCCGACCAGCGTCGGGCGGTTCACCACCAGCGTCGGGCGGTTCACGACCGGCCCCGGCGGTGCCGGCGGCGGACAGCGGACAGCCCGGCCAGCGCCAGTACGCCGAGCGCCAGCAGGATCAGCGTGCTGCTCCACCACCGGCCGGCCGGGCCGACGGTGCTGACCCGGGTGACCGCCAACCCGGTCGGGTCGGTGCCGGCGACGGCGGTCGGGCCGGCGGTGTCGTCGGTCGGCTGGCCGGTGGCGGCACTGGCGGCTGGTGCGGAGCCGCTGGGGTCACCGGCCGTACCGTCGGTGTCGGACGGGCCTGCGGCGTCGCCGGTCGCCGGGGCCGGTGGCGCAGTGGTCCGGTCCGGGCTACCGGCCGCCGGGGCGGCGCTGGTGCGGGTGGGCGCGGCGGCGGCCGCGAAGCTGATCGGGACGCGTACGTCCTGACTGCGGTCGCTGGTCCGGGTGTGGTCGGCGCGGGTGACCACCGAGCAGGTGCGAACGGTGCAGTCGACGTCGCCGATTCTCCTGGTCAGCGGGATTCGGACCTGGAACGAGCCGTCTTCGCCGTACGGCACGGCAAGTCCTTCGCCGTACAACGGGGGGTTGCTGGAGATCCAGTGCGAGCTGCCGCTGCCGCCGGAGGTGTCAACCCCGCCGCCGCACGGTGTGGGCAGCGCCCCGTCGCCGTTGTCCACACAGAATCCGACGTAGATGCCCTTGTTGGTGTCGTACCCGGTGCCGGTAACCGTGACGGTCGCGCCGGAGCGACTGATGCCGGTGGAGTCGGAGACGGTGAGTCGCTGGCCGCCGGATCCGGTCGCGGAGGTGTCCGCGTGGGCCGGCGACGCCAACGGTGGTGCGGCGAGTACGGCGGTGGTCGCGACGGCAGCGGTCGCGGCGGTGGCGGTTACGACCGCCAAGGTCGCGGTGACCCGGCCGCTGAGCAGCGGCGTTGGCATGGATGATCCCTCCGACGATTGTCGGTTGAGTTATCAATGAAGGTTTGCCTAACCTAAGTCATCGCCGCAGTTCGGGGCAAGGGTCCGACCGGTTCGAAGATCGGGTACCCCCGCCGGAGGTGTTCGTTGTTAGGTATGGCTAACCTAATCCCGATCACATGCCGTGTCCACAGCAGAAATGGAACACGGTGAGTAACTATCCGGAAAGGACCAGTCGATGATCACATCCAGAGCTGGTGCTCTGGGGCGACGGTCGGCGACCTGGGCGGCCGCGGCCGTACTGGGCACCGCGACCGCACTCGTCGGCGCCGCACCCGCAGTGGCTGCCCCTGCCGACATCACCGAGGGAAGCCTGAACTGGGGCTTCAAGGAGTCGTTCCGCAACTACGTGTCGTCCGGCGACGGCAACCCGCCGATCGCGGTGAGTGGCGGTGCGTCGATCAACGCCGATGGCACGTTCGCCTTCCCGTCCACCGGCGGCAGCTACGACGCCGAGACCGGTGAGACGAACGCCACGTACGGCGGCACGGTCGTCTTCTCGTTCCCGGCGCACACGTTCACCATCACCCTGGCCAACCCGACGGTGGCCACCTCCGGCGGCACCGGCGTCCTCAAGGCCGACGTCGAACTGGAAAGCACCGCGTTCCCGTCGGTCGACGTCACCCAGGCGGTCATCGCCGACCTCACCACCACCGACGCCAACCTGGCGGCTGGTGCGGACGGCATCACCGGCACCGACCTGACCGCCATTCTGACCGCTGAGGGCGCCGCCGCATTCGCCGGCTTCTACCCGGCCGGTGAGGTCCTCGATCCGCTGTCGTTCGAGGCGGTCACCTCCGGCGGCGGTGGACCGGCCGCTCCGTCGGTCGACGTCAACCCGGACACCGACGTCGATTCGGCCGGCGCCACCATCACCGTCGACGGCAGCGGCTTCGACCCGCAGGCCAACGACGCCGCCGGGATCTACGTGTCGTTCGGCCCGAAGGTCGACGAACACTGGACCAACGCCAGCGTCCTGCAGGTCACCAAGTGGGTGAGCAGCACCAACGAGCCGACCGACGCCCGGGACACGATGAACCCGGACGGCTCGTTCAGCACCACGCTGCCGATCAGTGCCCAGTACACCGACCGCAACGGCAACGCGGTCGACTGCACCGTCACCCAGTGCTATGTGATCACCTTCGCTGCGCGCGGGTCCGCCGACCGCAGTCAGGACACCTTCACTCCGATCAGCTTCGCGGCCCCGGCCGGCGGCGGCGACGCCAGCCAGCAGATTGCCGCGACCGTGCTGGGCGGCGGCCCGCTCACGCTCAGCGTGGCCGGTTCGTCGGTCACCCTGCCGCCGACCGGCAACGGCGCCGTCACCAGCGGCGAGCTGAACACCGCCACCGTGTCCGACCTGCGCGGCACCAACGCCGGCTGGAGTCTGGTCGGCCAGGTGGGTGACTTCGTCGCCGCCGGCGGCGCGGTCATCGCGGCGGACAACCTCGGCTGGGCGCCCACCGCATCTGTGGTGGACGACCCGCTGGTCGGGCAGAGCGGCACGGTCACCCCGGGCGCGGTGGCCGACCCGGGTGCCGGACTCGGCACCGCCCGGGCCCTGTGCACCTCGGCAGCCGGCGCCAGCGCCGGCAGCTTCACCTGCGGCGCGCAGCTCAACCTCGGCGTACCCGCTGCGGCGGCGCCGGGCGACTACACCGCGACCCTGACGCTGACCTTGTCCTGAGGATCAGCTCCCAGCTGATCCTGTCCTGAGGATCAGCCACACCGGCCGGTGCGGGGCCGCGACGGTCCCGCACCGGCCACCGGCCCGACTGGAGCGCCCGATGTCCGCCCCGCCCACCCGTCGCCCGAACCGCCGCCGCGCCACCATCGGCCTGCTGGTGGCCGGACTGCTCGCGTTGCCCGGCGCCACCCCGGCCGCCGCTCAGCCGGCCGGTCCGGCTCCAGCCGACGCGGTCACCTGGGCGGTGCAGCCGTCCAGCGCGGACGGGCCGACCGGACGCAACTACTTCGTCTACGACCTCGCCCCAGGCGCGGAGATCACCGACCATGTCGCGGTGCGCAACCTCGGCGACCAGGACCGGACGTTCACCGTGTACGGCACCGACGGGTTCCTCACCGAAGACGGGGCGTTCGCCCTGCTCCCGGCCGACGAACCGGCCACCGACGTCGGCACCTGGATCCACTTCGACCAGCGAGAGTACGCAGTGCCGGCCGGGGACCGGCTGGACATCCCGTTCCGCCTGACGGTGCCGGCCAACGCGACACCCGGCGACCACGCCGGCGGGGTGATCGGTTCCATCGCCCAGCTCCGTACCGACGCCAGTGGCCAGCAGGTCAACGTCGACCAGCGGGTCGCCGCCCGGGTCTACCTGCGGGTCGACGGCCCGGTCCGGCCGTCGGTCGACGTCGAATCGATGAGCATCAGCTACGACGACCCGGTCAGCCCGTGGAGCGACGGTGACGTGGAGGTCAGCTACCAGGTGCGCAACACCGGAAACATCCGCGTCGGTGGTACGGGTGCGGTGCTGCTGGACGGCCCGCTGGGTTGGGAGCTGGCCCGCACCGATCCGGTCGACCTGCCCGAACTGCTGCCCGGCAGCACCTTTACGGTGACCGAGCGGATCACCGGCGTACCGCCGGCGCTGCGGCTGACCGCCACCGTCGATCTGGCCCCGACCACAGTGGACGAGGCGTTGCCGCCGGTCACCCGTACCGCCGGGGTCTGGGCGCCGCCGTGGTTGCTGCTCGCCGCGATCGTCGCCCTCGCCGGGTGGCTCGGGGTACGCCGCTGGCGTACCCGCCGCACGGCCTCCGGCACCGCCCCGACCAGCACCGCGCCGTGATCGGCCGGCGAACCTCGGTGTGCGCCCTGGCCCTGGTCCTGGTCGCCGGGGCCGGCGGCCTGCCGTCGGCACCCGCGACCGCCACCGCGCCCCAGGTCGCCGTCGCACCGGCTGACGCCCCCGTTGGTGAGTCGGTGAGCGTCACGCTGACCGGCTGGCCGACCGGCACCGTGCAGCTGGAGGTCTGCGGCAACCGGGCCCGCCGGGGCGCGCTCGACTGCGCCACCGGATCGGCCCGACAGCTGTACGTCGCCGACCCGCAGCCGGTCGCCGCCCAGCTCACCGTCGCCGCGCCGCCGGTGGCCTGCCCCTGCGTGGTTCGCGCCCGGGCCCTCGCCTCGGACGAGGAGGACGCGGTGGTGGTATCGGTGGCCGGCATCGCCGCGATCGACGTCACCGATCTGACCGCACCGGTTGCCCCGGCCGGGCCCGATCTGGCGGGGCTCCGGCTGGCCGGGGTGAGCGTGGCACCGGCCGAGCGGAACTGGTTGGCCCTGTTCGCCCTACGCGGCGAGATCACCATCGACGTCGACCTGCGCAACGACGGCACCGCCGAGGTCGGTGCGGCGCAGCTGTCCCTGCTGACCGGCCGGCCCGGCCGCGCGACATCAGTGGTCGAGGCCACCGACATCGCGCCGCTGCCGGCGGGGCATGGCACAACGGTCCGGATCGTGGTGCCGGTCGACGGACCGCTGTACGGCCGGTACGCCGTGCTGGGGCGGTTGACCACGGCGGAGATGGTTGGCGGCTCCGCCGCGGTGGAGTTCGAGGTGCAGACCGAGCGGTACCCGTGGGGCTGGGCGGCGGTGGCCGGCCTGCTGATCCTGGTGCTGCTGGTACGGCAGTTCGTCGGGTGGCGGCGCGCCGGTCAGCTGAGCGGCTGAGCCGGCGCGGCGGCCAGCTGGCGGTGCCGCCGCGCCGGCCGGTCGTCAGCAGCGGTTGATGGTCGAGTTGTTCAGCGCGATGTTGCGGATGACGATGTTCTGCCCGCACGGGTTTTCGTTGATCTGCGAATTGGTCAGCGTCAGGTTCTGCAGGGTGATGTCGCGCGACACCGGGAACTCGGTGCGCGAGGCGATCCGTACGTCCGAGCCGTTGACCGAACCGGAGACCGCCGCGATGTTCACGTTGTAGCAGTTCTCCAGCAGGATCGAGTTGCTGCCGGTGCCAGAGATGTCGATCCGGTCGATGACCACGCCGCCGGACTCCGACACGCAGAAGATGCCCCGGCCGCCGCCCCGGGCGACGACTGTGCCGACCCGGATGTTCGTCGGGTAGCTGTTGCCGACCCGGCCGTTGCGGTTGGCCATCCGGAAACCGGCGTAACCGGTGCCGGTGCCGGCACCCTGCGCATCGACGGTGCCGACGGTCGCGTTGATGGTGTCGTTGAGTATCAGGCCGGAGTAGCCGGTGTTGCGGGCGGTGACGGTGCCGATGGTCAGGCCGTCGACCCCGTACGTCTCGACGCCGTGGTTGCTGGTGCCCTGGACGTACACGTCGTCGATGCGTACGTTGCGGGTCCGTTGGCTGCGGTCGCCGTGGTTGTCGATCCGGATGCCCAGGCCGGCGGTGACCCGGATGTCGATCTGGCCGAGGGTGATGTTGGTTCCGTTGCGGACGAAGATTCCGTACTGCGGGTTGCCGGTGATGTTGAGCCGGGTCACCTCGACGTCGGTGACGCCGCGGGCGTACACCACCGCCTGGTCGCCGGAACCGGAACCGGTGACGTTGACCGTGCCGCAGACCTCGAGCGTCGTGTACGACGGGAGGGACAACCGAGAGTTGGCGCTGATCGAACCGGAGCCGCGGACCACGACCTTCTGCTTGCTGCTGCGGCCGGACGACAGGCTGTTGACAGCGGCCTGCATCGCCGAGAGCATGCTCGATCCGGTGTATACCGTGCTGCTGCCGTTGCGGGCGGTCCAGGTCGAGCCGTTGAGTACCGCTTCGGCGTGGAACGATCCGGACCCGCAGCCGCCGGAGCTGTCCAACCGGACCATCTGCCACTGCTGGTTCCAGCCGTTGAGGTCCCGGTACTGGGAGATGATCCCGCCGTCGGCGGTGGACCACTGCCACACGTCGAGAGCCTTGTTGCTGTGCCGGCTGATGAAGCGGACGTAGCCGCTGTCCGAGTCGGCGAGCCGGAAGTGCTGCCGGGTGCTGCCGTTGTCGTAGTTCTGAATCAGCTGGGCGCCGTCGACTGCGTTCGGCAGCTCCAGGTACTTGCCGCTGTGCCGAGATCTGATCTTGTAGTAGCCGCTGCCGACGTCTACGAACTGCCACTGCTGCGCCGCGCTGTCGTTGCGCGTCCACTGGACGATCGGTGCGCCGTCATGGGTTGCCCCGCCGTAGAGATCGATTGCCTTGCCGCTGTGCCGGCTGAGCATCACGTACCAGGCGCCGGTGTCGACGGTGGCAGCTGCGGCGTACTGCACGCCAACCGCCGCGCCGGTTGCGACCATGGCGGTCGTAGCGAGCGCCACGACGCCGGTGCGCCAGCGCCGCCATCTGGTGGTTGTCATGGAACCTCCTGGGTTGTCGGAGACTGCTTCTGTCTGGTCGCGCCCCAACCGCGACGAGGAAAGGGCTTTCCTGCTGTTACGGCAATGTATCGATCGCATTCAATAGAGTCAACACTGTCGATATCCTCCATGCCACGGCAAGCTGCTCCGTGATCCCGCGAAGGTTCCGTCGAGAGGTTTGCCGGGAGGGTCTGGTTCTGCAGGGAGGGCCCGTCGGAAGAATCTGAAAAAGCTGACGTCGGATGTCAGGTTTTGCTGGCACCGTCAGCGGCATGACCACACCACTGAACGGTAGGACAGCACTGGTCGCCGGGGCGACCCGGGGCGCCGGCCGGCGGATCGCCATCGAACTCGGCGCCGCCGGCGCCACCGTCTACGTCACCGGTCGCAGCACCCGACGGCAACGTTCCGAGATGGACCGCCCGGAAACCATCGAGGAAACCGCCGAACTGGTCGACGCCGCCGGCGGCACCGGAGTCGCGGTGCCGACCGACCACCTGGAACCGGACCAGGTCCGCGCCCTGGTGCAGCGGATCGACCGAGAACAGGGCCGGCTCGACGTGTTAATCAACGACATCTGGGGGGCCGACCATCTGACCGACTTCGAGTCGCCGATCTGGGAGCAGCCGCTGGACCGCGGCCTGCGGACGCTGCGGCTCGCCATCGACACCCACCTGATCACCAGCCACTACGCGCTGCCGCTGCTGATCCGCCAGCCGGGCGGGCTGGTGGTGGAGATGACCGACGGCACCGCCGATTACAACGGCACCCACTACCGCGAGTCGGTCTTCTACGACACGGCCAAGAACGCCGTCATCCGGCTGGCCTTCGCCCAGGCCGAGGAGCTGCGGCCGTACGACGCGACAGCGGTGGCGCTAAGCCCGGGTTGGATCCGGTCCGAGGCGATGCTGGATCACTTCGGGGTGACCGAGGCGAACTGGCGCGACGGCACCGCCAAGGACCCGCACTTCGCCATCTCCGAGACACCGGCGCTGGTCGGCCGGGCAGTGGTCGCTCTCGCCGCCGATCCGCAGGTGTCCCGGTTCACCGGGCGGTCACTGTCCAGTGGGCAGCTGGCCCGCGAGTACGGCTTCACCGACGTCGACGGCAGCAGCCCGGACGCGTACCGCTACATCGTCGAGGTCGTCGAGACCGGCCGGCCGGCGGACACCACCGGTTACCGCTGACCGGCGGTATCGCCGTACAGCGCGGCGAGCCGGCGGGCGGCGTCGCGCATCCGGTCCCGTAGCACGGGTGGGGCGAGCACCTCCACCTCCGGTCCGAGCGCCTGCAGTTGGCTGTACGCCACGTCGGGCGACTCGACCGGCAGCCGGGTGTGCACCCAGCCCTGAGCGTCGGGTGGCCCGGCCGCCTCATACGCTGCCTGGGCGGCCGGTGCCTCCACCGCCCAGCGCAGCGCCCGCAGCCCGGCCGGACTCAGCCGTACGACGATCTCGTCGACCAGAATGCTGCGGACGAAGTCGGCGGTGCCGGCCGCCCACACCTCGGCCAGATCGAAGCGGTGGTCGCGGTCGAAGACGTCGCCGGTGGCCTCGACTGCGGCGATCCGGTCCACCCGGTAGATCCGGTAGCCGTCGTTGACCTGGCCGACGCCGTTGACCTGGCCGACCTCGGGGACTCTGCCGACCAGGTACCAGGTGCCGTTCTTGAGCACCAGACCGTACGGCTGCACCGTTCTGACCACCTCGGTGCCGCCCCGCCGGTAGTTGAGTCGGACCACCTGGTCCTGCCAGGTCGCGCGGGCCAGGTCGGCCAGCGCCGGCGGCGGATCGGCCTGCCGGAACCAGCCGGGCGCGTCCAGATGGAACCGCTGCCGGGCTCGGCCGGCGGCGTCGCGCAGCCCGACCGGCAGCGCGGCGGTCACCTTGAGCTGGGCTACCCCGAGTACGTCGGCGAGGCCCATCTCATCGGCCGGTCCGGGCAGCCCGGACAGGAAGAGCGTCTCCGCCTCGGCCCGGCTCAGCCCGGTCAGCCGGGTCCGGTAGCCGTCCAGCAGCCGGTACCCGCCGGCCCGGCCCTGGTCGGCGTAGACCGGCACCCCGGCGGCGGACAGCGCCAGCACGTCGCGGTAGATGGTGCGCTCGGAAACCTCCAGCTCGCGGGCCAGCTCCGCGGCGGTCATCGTCTCCCGGGACTGCAGCAACAGGACCAGGGAGATCAACCGGGCGACCCGCACGGTCAGCGCCCGGCGGGTGAGCGCAGGGGGGATCCGTCGGCCACCCGCAACTGGTACGCCCGGTGCGGTGCCCAGCCGGCGACCAGGCTGAACCGGTCGCCACGGACGAAGGTCTCCCGCCATTCGACGGGCCGCCCGTCGGCCCGGCCGATCCGTTCAACGGCGAGCAGACCGACGCCCCGGCCGATGTCCAGCCGCCGGCGCTGCTCGGCGGTGGGCACGATGGCGTGGATGCGTTCCTCGCCGTCGGTGACCCGGACCTCGTGCCTGGCCAGCTCACTGTAGATGCCGGTACCGGTCAGGTCGGTGGTGAGCAGCGGCCGGGCCAGCTCGGCCAGCAGCCAGACCCGGTCGGTGGCCAACGGTTCGTCGTCGGCGAACCGGAGCCGTTCCAGATGTACGAAGCGGGTGTCCGGGTCCAGCCCGAGCCGGGCCGCGACGGCGACGTCGCCCCGCAGGTCGCGGGCGAGTACCTCGTTGCGCTGGCGCATTCCCCGCGCCTGCACCTCTTGGAAGAGCGAGTAGAGAGCACCGAGCGGCTGCTCGATCCGCTGTTGATGGACGGCGGTACGTCGGCCCCGGGCCGAGTCCAGCACCCCGGCCTGGCGTAGCCGGCGCAATGCCTCCCGTACCGTGTGCCGGCTGACGCCGTACTCGTCGACCAGCTCGTGCTCGCCGGGGAAGCCGGCGGCGAACCCGCCGGCGGTCAACCGGCGGACCAGGTCGTCGTGCAGCTGGGCCCACAGCGGCATTGGGCTGTCCCGGTCGACCGGCTGGGCCTGGTCAGTCATCGTCTGCCTGATCGTCTCGCGTCTGCTGTCCGGTCTTCTGGCGCTGTCCGGTTGTCTGGACAAGGTTACGCCGCAGCAGGTACGTGTCCATGATCCAGCCCTTGCGGCGGCGGGCCTCGGCGCGTGCGGTGACGACCCGGTCGGCCACCCGGTGCACCGGGCCGGCGATCAGGATCTCGTCCGGGGTGCCGAGGTACGCCCCCCAGTAGATGTCAATGCCGTCTGCGGCGGTGAACCGGGTGAAGGCGCACTGCGCGTCGAGCATCACCACCAGGTCGTCCACGCCGGCCGGGAAGCCCTCGTCGGCGAGCCGACGGCCGGTGGTGATCAGCACCGGGCGGCCGATCCGGTTCAGCGCGATCCGGTGCCGGGCGGTCAGCACGGCGACGCTGCTGATCCCCGGGACCACCTGGTGGTCGAACTCGACGACGTCGCGATCCCGCAGGTCGTCGAGGATGGCGAGGGTGCTGTCGTACAGCGCGGGGTCGCCCCAGACCAAGAAGGCGCCGCAGCCGCCGTCGGGTAGTTCGTCGCGGATCAGCTGGGCGAAGCGGTCGGCGCGGCGGCGGCGCCAGTCCTCGACCGCGGCCTGGTAGTCCGCCGCGGCCCGGTCCCGCTCCGGGTCGGCGATCTCAACCGCCCGGTACGCCCCGGTGGTGTGCCGGCGCAGAATCTCCTGCCGCAACGCCGCCAGGTCCTGCTTGACCGCGCCCTTGTCGAGCAGGAAGAACACGTCGACCCGACGCAGCGCCTCGATCGCCTGCACAGTCAGGTGGTCGGGATCGCCGGCCCCGATCCCGATGATCAGTATCTCTCGCACCCGAGAGAGTGTGCCGCACCTCGACCGGGCGGAGGTAGTCGCGGGCAGCAGCGAACAGGGCAACCCGTGCCGGCGGGACTTCCGCCAAGATCCGCCCGTCTTAACCGATTTCTTACGACTCTTACGAATTTATTACCGATCATCACTGTCTGTGGGCTAATAGCCACTTGCGCGGTTCGATGGAGGGGAAGCGCACCGTCCTCCTTGGCCGGTGCTCGACATCGAGAAAGGGGCAGTCATGCCACAGCGAGGTTCCGCCCTCCCGGCGACCCGCTCCCGGGCCAGCGCCGTGCGGCAACGCGGCATTCCCGGCACCGCCGCTGCTGCGGCCGGCGCCGGACCGTTGGCCAGCCTGTCCGAGCAGGACAGACAACTGTTCCGCCGATTCGGCTACGGTCCCACCGAGCCGATCGGCTCCACCCGCATCCAGCACGCGATCGAACAGTGGGCCGTCCGCACTCCTGACACGGTCGCCGTCGAACACCTCGGCGAACGCATCACCTACCGACAACTCAATCAGCAGGCGGACCGTCTCGCCGCCCGGCTGATCGCCGATGGGACACGTCCGGGCGACCGGGTCGGCGTGTTCATGCGCCGGTCGATCCCCATGGTGGTCGGCATCCTCGCCGCCCTGAAGGCCGGCGCCGCGTACGTGCCCCAGCACGCCGGGGTGGCCACCGAGGCCCACCTGCGGCACGTCACCGAGACCGCCGAGATCCGGATCGTGCTGACCAGCACCGAGACGATCGGTGAGCTGCCGCACCTGCCGGGCCGGGCGCTGATCACCGTCGACGAACTGCTCACCGAACCGCTGACGGACCCGGCGTACCCGGTCGTCCCGGCCGGCCCGACCAGCCCGGACGACGGCTGCTACGTGCTGTTCACCTCCGGTACCACCGGCCGGCCCAACGGGGTCACCGTCACCCACCGCAACGTGTGCAATCTGCTCCTGCCCGCCCCCGGCGACCTGGGCATCCAGCCGGGATGGCGGGTCGGGCAGATCCTCAACATCGCCTTCGACATGGCTGCCTGGGAGATCCTCGGATGCCTCAGCCACGGCGGCACCCTGGTCGTCCGGGGACGGGACATCGCGGCGACGGTCGAGACGGTGGACGTGGTGATCGCCACCCCGAGCGTGCTGGGCACCATCGACCCGGACCGGTGCCGCCGGGTCAAGACGGTCGCCGTGGCGGGCGAACCGTGCCCACGGGAGCTGGCCGACCGGT
Organism: Micromonospora sp. LOL_014; assembly: GCF_048060245.1. Taxonomy (NCBI): domain Bacteria; kingdom Bacillati; phylum Actinomycetota; class Actinomycetes; order Micromonosporales; family Micromonosporaceae; genus Micromonospora; species Micromonospora sp. LOL_014. The sequence goes on along the minus strand of NZ_JBHMIP010000002.1, from coordinate 296,086 downwards.
GGGCCCGGCAGGCGGTCTTCTACAACGGCTGCGGACCGACCGAGACCACCATCGTCAACACCATGCACCGGCACGACCCCACGTCCGGACGGCTCACCATCGGCCGGCCGACCCCGAACAACACCGTGTACGTGCTGGACGCCGACCGCCGGCCCTGCCCGATCGGCGAGGTGGGGGAGATGTGGGCGGGGGGTGACTGCGTGTCGGTCGGCTACCTCGGCGATCCCGAGCTCACCGGGCAGCGGTACGCCCCGGATCCGTTCCTCGGCGGTGGACGGATGATGTTTCGTACCCGGGATCTCGGGCGCTGGACGCCCGACGGTGAGCTGGAGCATCTCGGCCGCACCGACGACCAGGTCAAGGTCCGTGGGTTCCGGGTCGAGCTGGATTCGATCTCCGCCGTCCTGGAATCGGTGCCGGGGTGCCGTCGGGCGGCGACGATCAAGGTCGACAACCGTACGCTCGTGTCGTTCGTCGCCCCGGCGACCGTGGACCCGACGGCGGCGCGGGACGCGGTCGCCCGGACCCTGCCGTACTACTGTGTGCCCCAGCAGGTGCACGTCCTCGAGTCGCTGCCGGTGACCGACCGGGGCAAGATCGACAAGACGGCGCTGCGCCGGCTGCTGGACCGTCCGGCTCCGTCCGAAATACCGGCTCCGCTGCCGTGGCCGCGCCGGATCCTCAGCCATCCCCGGCTGGCGCCGTACCACCGGCTGGCCGCGCTGGTCCTGGTCGGCAACGCCGCGCTGCTGTACTACGCGCTGACCACCGGTGGCTGGTGGCGGGCGACCGACGGCGGCCTGGCGAACCTGTCCTACGCCGCTCTGGCCAACGTCGCCCTGGCCGTGGTGATCCGCCAGCAGTACGTGATCAACCTGCTGTTCTGGCTGGCCACCCGGGCGCCGACCCGGTGGCCGCTGCGCCTGCGGTGGGGGCTGGGCAAGGTGTACCACTTCGGTGGGCTGCACGTCGGTGGCGCACTCGCCGGCACCGCCTGGTTCGCCGGGTACGTCGCCGAACTGACCCGGCAGGCGCTGGCCGACCGGGCCGTCACCGCTGTACTGGTGCTGTCCTACCTGCTGATCGCGCTGCTGCTGGCATTGGTGGCGACCGCACTGCCGCCGGTCCGCGGCCGCCGGCACGACCTGTTCGAGCGGGTCCACCGGTTCGGCGGGTGGGCCGCGTTGATCCTCCTGTGGGCCCAGACGGTGCTGGTCGTCGACGGTACCCGCGACGGTACGCCGCTGGCTGGCGCGCTGCTCGGCTCGCCGCCGCTGTGGACCCTTGCCCTGCTCACCGTGAGCGTCGCCCTGCCGTGGCTGCGACTGCGCCGGGTACCGGTGCAGGTGGACCGGCCGTCGGGCCACGTGGCCCTGCTGACGTTCGGCCACACCACCCCGTTCGCCGGCTCGTCCACCGCGATCAGCCGTCGTCCGCTGCTCGAATGGCACTCGTTCGCCAACGTGCCGGCACCCGGTGAGCGCGGCTTCCGACTGACCGTCTCCCGGGCCGGCGACTGGACCGGTGCGTTGATCGATGAGCCGCCGAACCGGATCTGGGTCAAGGGCATCACCACCGCCGGCGTGGCCAACATCGAGACCCTGTTCACCCGGGTGGTGTACGTCGCCACCGGCAGCGGCATCGGGCCGGTGCTGCCGCATCTGCTGGCCGGCAAGGTGCCGGCGCACCTGGTCTGGTCCACCCGCAGCCCGCGGGCGACCTACGGCGACGAACTAATCGACGAGATCCTGCGGGTGCAGCCCGACGCCACCATCTGGGACACCGCGCGGCGCGGCAAGCCGGACATGGTGGCCCTGGCGCTCCAGGCGTGGCGGGCCACCAGTGCCGAAGCGGTGATCTGTATCGCCAACCAGAAGCTCACCCGGCAGGTGGTCCACGGGCTGGAGCGCCGGGGGATCCCCGCCTACGGCGCTATCTGGGACTCGTGAAACCGGGACCGGCCGACCCACCATCCTGCGAACCGACTGGAGGAACCGACATGCATCTGACGACCGAGCGGGACGGTGCCGTGGTCACCGTACGGCTGCACCGGCCCGCGGCCCGCAACGCACTCAGCACCGCGCTCTGCGACGAACTCGTCGCTACCCTGCGACCACTGGACCGAGACCCGGACATCGGCTGTTTCGTGATCACGGGGTCCGACGGCTTCTTCTCCGCCGGCGCCGACATCCGGGAAATGGCGGCGATGAGCCCGGTGCAGGCGATGACGGCCGATCTCTTCGCCGGCTGGGAGGAGTTCGCCGCGTTCCGGACACCGAAGATCGCTGCGGTCGCCGGCTACGCGCTCGGCGGTGGCTGCGAACTGGCCATGATGTGCGATTTGGTGTTCGCCGCCGAGGATGCCCGGTTCGGTCAGCCCGAGATCACCCTCGGGGTGATTCCCGGCATCGGCGGCACCCAGCGGCTGACCCGGCTGGTCGGCACGGCGAAGGCGATGGATCTGATTCTCACCGGGCGGATGATGCCGGCCCGGGAGGCGGAGCAGTGCGGCCTGGTGTCCCGGATCGTGCCCGCCGATCAGTTGCTCGTCGAGGCCCGGTCGGCGGCGGCGGTGATTGCCGGGCACAGCCGGCTCGCGGTCACCGCCGCCCGCGAGGCGGTCCAGCGGTCGCAGGAGGTCGGACTGCGTGAGGGGCTGCTGTTCGAACGGAGGGTCTTTCACGGATTGTTCGCCACCGCCGACCGAGCGGAGGGGATGTCCGCGTTCCTGGAAAGACGGCCGGCACGGTTCACCGGCAGCTGAGCCGACCGGGCTTCACTTGGCCGGCCGGGCTGTCACCGGCCGGCCAGCCAGCTGCGGCGGAGGGATCCGGCGGGATTTGATAGTTATTGTGCGTACGGATGAGGCGCGGGCTGGCTGAACCGGCAAGGATCGGCATATGAAGGTTCTCTTCCTGGGTGGCCCGTGGCATGACCAACGTCGCGAGGTGACGCCCCGCCGCCTCGCCGCTGCCGCGGACACCTTGCCAACGCAGTACACGGTGCCGCTCCGACCCGGGGTCAAGCCCGTCACCTACACCCGCCGTTACGCCCGCAGTCAGGGCGAGCGGCTGCCGGTCTACGTCGCCCCCGACTATTCCGGCCCGGCCCGCGCCTGACAAGGGCGGCGCCGACGCCCGAGCCGGCCGCCGTCACCGGTCGAGCCCCCGCAACCGGTCGGCCAGCTCCCGCTCGAAGAAGTCCAGGAAACCGTCCGGGTCGGGCCCGGCGTTCTGCAGCACGATGTGGTCGAAACCGGCGTCGACGTACGGTTTGACCGCCTCGAGGTGCACCGCCGGGTCCGGCCCTACGCTGAAATGCGCGGCGATGTCGTCGGCGTCGACCATCGCCGAGGCCGCCTCGAAGTTCACCGGGTTGGGCAACTCGCTCATCACCTTCCAGCCGGTCAGTGCCCAACGGCTGGACTCCCAGGCCGCCTTGACCGCCTGATTCTCGTCCACCGCCCAGGCCATCGGCACCTCGGCGTAGCGCGGCCCGGCGCCGCCGGCCCGCCGGTAGTGTTCGACGATCGAGCCCTTCGGCTCGGTGGCGAACAGTCCGTCGCCGAGTTCGGCGGCCAGCCGGGCGGACTCCGAGCCGCTGGCGGCCACCGCGATCACCGGCGGGGTCGGCGGCAGGTCGAACACTCGCGCGTCGTCGAGCTGCAGGTGCTTTCCCTGGTACGTGTGGTAGCCGCCGGACCAGAGCAGCCGGATGATCTCCAGCGCTTCGCGGAGCCGCTCGTGCCGCCCGTGCACACTCGGGAACGGCTCCCCGGTGACGTGTTCGTTGAGGCGTTCGCCGGCACCCACGCCGAGGGTGAACCGGCCGTCGGACAGCAGCGCCACGGTCGCCGCGGCCTGGGCGACGATCGCCGGGTGGTAGCGCAGGCTCGGGCAGGTCACGCCGGTGGCCAGCCCGATCCGTTCGGTACGGGCGGCGACCGCACCGAGCACGCTCCAGGTGAACGGCGAGTGGCCCTGGGAGTCCAGCCACGGGTGGAAGTGGTCGCTCATCTCGACGAAGTCGAACCCGGCCTGCTCGGCCCGCACCGCCTGGGCAATCAGGTCGGCCGGTCCGAACGCCTCGGTAGCCAACTTGTAGCCGATCCGCATGTGTCTGCCCTCCCCTGTCTGCCGCTGACAGCCCGGTCGGATCCGACACCGTCCGGGCACTCCCGTCCGGAGTACCCACTACCAGCCGGGCCATACACGGAGCCGGTGGACATCGCTTCGCCGGTCGGCCGAGCGCCGGTCACCCTCTGGTGTTGCGTCGTCGGGCCAGTTTCGCCACGGCGAGGACCCGGGGCCTGCGGCCGCTGGCGAATCCGAACCCGAGGCCGTGCCGGAAGATCTCCGGGATCCAGTAGTGATCGTCCTCGCGGAAGATCACGCCGTTTGCTTCCAGCAGCCGGACCTGGTCAACGCTCAGCTGCGCCGAACTCAACGTGATCGGGAGCTTCTTCTGGTCGGCGTCCAACTGGTTGAGGTGGCTGAGGATATCGCCGACCGGCTTGTTTTCGTTGCTGATCGCTGCGATCTTTTCCTCGCTGCAGAGGGGAAGCGAGTCGCGCATCGCATTGGGCGTGAGTATACGATCAGACCAACGTTCAGCTCCGACCGACGATTTGGCGGACTGGGCAAGAAAGAAGACGATGTCCCGAGCCTGGATGTCGCCCTGGAAGTCAGACAATGCAGCGAAGAACCAAACCTCGGAACGGGCTTCCTTCGACTTCGGGGTCCCCATCTTGTCACCCCACACCGCGAGCATGAGGTTCGACAGCTCGTCGGCGCTGGCGGTTCGGACCTCGTCGTCTGAGGAGCTCAGGGCATCCGCGCGCTGGCAGACCCACGCGGCGAGCCGTAGCGCCTCCTCGCGATTCCAGTGTAGTTCGTACTTCTCGTACCGCTTCTCGAACTGGCCGACGTTCTGGTGGATCGCCTTCTGAACCAAGTCGCGCCGGACGAACGCGACCATACCGAGCGGGCGGCCTCGCAGTGCCCGCAGCCAGTCTGCACAGTCGACGAGCAGAGTCCGTAGCCCGAGTTGCTGCCGCCAGTCGTCGGCGAAGTTCGGAAAGACGTCCTCCAACCCGTCTACGACGAAGATCGCCGATTGTTGTCTGGCGAACTCGGTCAGTTTTTCCTCCGCAGACTCCGGAGTTGCGTCCAGCCCGAGCGACCGGGCAAAACAGGTCAGCCAGATTCGGCGCCACTCGGTGGGTTTCATTTCCTTGGCCCAGGCGTCGGTTATCATCGTCCGGATCTGCAGTGAGTTCGCAGCCTCTCCGCCAGTGAGTCTTCGTGCCTCTTCGTCTCGCCGCTCGTTGATCAGCGGTGCGGGATGGTCGAGATTGCTCGAGGCCAGCACCGGGATCGTCGGTGCCGGTAGAGGTACGTCGTCGACGCCGGCAGCCTGGGCGAACTGCGCCCAGGTAGGACGGCGGCACAGTTGGAGAAAGGTGAATGTCTTGCCTGCGCCTTTTCTGCCGATCACGATCGCGATCGGCAGCTCGGTCCGGTGCGCCGCGGCGAGATTGCGCAGCGAGTCGGTCACCAGAAAATCGTCTGTCAGGGATGTTTCCGCATACACCAGGTTGCCCGCTGCGCGCCCCAGCCCGGTCCTGAGCTCGTCCAGGTTTGCCGGCGCGGTCGCCGGGCGGCCCGTCGTTGAATCCTCCGGAAGGCGCTGCTGGAGCGACTCGATGAGTGGCGCGAGGCATTCGGTGAGCCGGGCCTGCCCGATACGGTCGGCGACGTCTGCCCAGGAAGCCGGCAGGTTGAGGAGACCAGGGCTGAAACGACTGGTCATCAACGGGATGGCGATGTCCGCGTCCACCATGACATTGATCTGGGCGGAGGGCTGGTCGGCGCGCAACGAGATCGTACGGGCGGTGCGGAGCAGATCGGTGGCTACCTCTGCGAGCCGTTCGTCATGATCCTGATCACTGAACTGAGTGATCAGCAGGGAGCAGAGCGGATCATCCTCCCGGGCCGGTGCCAGCCGGGCCAGCTCGCGGAGTACCTGATCGGTTCCTCGTACCGATTGATCACTGATCGTAGTGGCGAACACTCGCGCGACTCGTGGATCGAGCAGCAGCGGTGCGCTGAGTTCACTGGCGCCGGCGCGGAGATCGACCAGAACGGCGTCAACGCCCAGGGCAGCACCGAGCTGCGCCAGCGAGTTGGCGAGCACATATGGGTCACGATCATCGGTGAGCAGATGGACGGGCTCGATGTCCGGCGGGGAGAGACGGTTGTGATCGCGGCGGGCCGGCATGACGATCACCCCGTCGAGTTCCTGATTGACGAGGAACTTTCGTCCGATCGTCACCGCCTCGGTGAACTCGGAACCGGCTGCACCGTGCACCAGCGCGAGGAAGTCCTCGTAGGCGAAGTCAACCCTGATCGAGTCGCCGACCATCCAGGTGATTCCCGGTGCCTCCAGGTCCGCGTCGACCAGCAGCACCCGTAGCCCGGCAGCGGTGAGCCGTTGGGTGGCGGCGACACAGTGTAGGGTGCGCCCCACGCCCCCCTTGAAGGAGTGGAACGCGATCACCGGCATCTCGGCGGGAAGCGGTGAGGTCGGTGGAGGGAGCTGCTCGGCCAGTTCCGCTACGACTCGACGTTCACTCCATCGGGGTCGTCGGTCAAGTGGCGGGACATCTGTGCCGGTGATGAGCGTGACCGGAAGCGGACGTTCTTCTCCTGCGTCGTCGAGCAGCACGCACCCACGTTCGGGTTCGATCGTCAGCGGGCCGAGCACATCGCGAAGCCAGGTCCACACCGTCTCCGGCTGGGTGGACTGGTCGATGAAGAACCGAACGCTGTCCCAGTACGCGTCGACCTCGCGTAACCAGGCGGGCCATTGGCCTTGCCGCGCGAGTCGCGCAAAGTATCGATTGACGTCGATCCAAGTGAACAAGTGGTCGGGATGGGCGATCCGCACGGCGTCCTGATCATCGTTCATCGACCGAGCTCCTTTCGACACCAGTTCCCGAGCGAGGTCAAGCCTGCCACACACCGTTGCTCGTCCTCGGGATCCAGGCCGGCGCCGTATCGCCACGCTTCGTGCAGTCGGGGAACGGTCACCGGCGCGGCGGCCAGCTGGCCTGACGCCGCCCTCCGGCAGTCCACCAACTGCTGGTACTCGGCGGCGTTCAGCCTGAAGTGCGCGGCGAGCCGCCGAAGATCATGGCTGAGCAGGTAATCGGGAAGCTGGTCGGTCCGCTGCAGGTTCGTGCGGCGCAGGGCGACGGCTTTGAGCCCACACTCGACCGAGTAGAAGCGGAGCAGATGCGAAACCGTGCCGGGATTGTTGTCTGCGGCGTCCCTGAGCCGGGCGTAGCTGTTCGCAAGATCACGATGCGTGACGTGTAGGGGCACCGAGCGATGCTACTGCTGTCGCCGCAAGATGGTCGGCCCGCGATCCGGTCGGCCCGGTTGAACGACGACAGCGTGGACAGTTTCAGCGCCAGGCCGGGTCGCGGCGCAGCAGCAGGGCGCTGTTGAAGCCGTCGAAGCCACGGGCGGCGACCAGCGCGGCGTGCCCCGTGCACTCCCGTGCCGTACGGACGAAGTCCAGGTCGCAGCCGGGGGCCGGGCGGCGCGGTGCGGCGGTCGGCGGCAGCAGCCGGTGCCGCAGCGCCAGCAGCGCGGTCGCCACGTCCAGCGCCGCACTGCCCTGGTGTGCCCGCCCGGTCAACGGCTTCGGCGTGGTCACCGGCGGCGGCGTCGGGCCGAAGACCGCCCGCACCGCCCGCGCCTCGGCCCGGTCGAAACGCGGTACGCCGAGCGCGTCCGGCAGACAGACGTCCACCTGGGCCGGAGCCACCCCGGCGGTCGCCAACGCCCGGCGCATCGCCCGGGCGTACTGGTCGGCGTCCCCGCCGGTGTGCCGGTCGGTGTGCCGGGCGTCGTGGCTGGCCCCCCAGCCGGCGACCTCGCCGTAGATCACCGGCGCACCCCGGGCCAGCGCGTGCCCCAGCTCCTCGACGACCAGCACCGCACCGCCCTCACCCGGCAGGTAGCCGGCGGCGTCGACGTCGAACGGCAGGTACGCCGACTCCGGGTCGGTGCCGGTGCTGAGCAGCCCGCTACGCAGCTGGCAGGCCAGCGCGTACGGGCTCAGCGCGCATTCGGTGGCACCGGCCAGCACCACGTCGGCGCCCCGCCGGATGGTCCGGGCGGCGTGCGCCAGGCTGTCCAGCCCGCCGGCCGCCTCGGCGACCAGCACCCCGCAGGCACCCTTGAACTGGTGGGCGATGGAGAGCTGGCCGACACTGGCGGCGTAGAACCAGGCGATCGACTGGTACGCCCCGACGGTACGGCCGGGCCGGCTCCACAGCCGCTGCAGCTCCCGCTGGCCGAACAGGTTGCCCCCGGACGAGCTGGCCAGTGCCACCGCGTACCGGTCGGGGTCGTCGGCGGTGTCCGGCAGCCCGGCGTCGGCCAGCGCCAGCCGGGTGCCGGCGAAACCGAGATGGGTCCACCGGTCGGTCTGCACCGCCCGCCGGTTGTCGGTCCACTGCAGCGCGTCGAAGTCGGTCACCTCGCCGGCCAGGGTGACCGGGTACGGCGCCGGGTCGAACAGGGTGATCCGCCCGGTGCGGACCTGCCCGGCCAGGGTCGCCTTCCAGTGCGCGTCGGCACCGAGTCCGGTCGGCGCCACCACGCCGATCCCGGTGACCACCGCCCGGCGGCCGGGCACCGCGGCCCGCTGACCGGGCAGCGCGGCCGGGGGGCCGTCGGCGCTCACCGTACTGTCCTGTCCGGTCGGGCGAAGACCATCGCCGACTGGAATCCGCCGAATCCGCTGCCGACCGACAACGCGACGTCGACCGGTAGCTCACGAGCGGTGTTCGGGACGTAGTCCAGGTCGCATTCCGGGTCGCGGGTGCGCCAGTTCGCGGTTGGCGGGACCATCCCGTGCGCCATGGCGAGCGCGCAGGCCGCCATCTCGATCGAGCCGATCGCGCCGAGCGAATGCCCGATCATCGATTTGATCGAGCTGACCGGCACCCGGTACGCCGCGTCCCCGAGCGCCCGTTTGAACGCGGCTGTCTCGTGCCGGTCGTTCTGCCGGGTGCCGGAGCCGTGTGCGCTGACGTACGACACGTCGTCCGGGTTGAGCCGGGCCTGGTCCATCGCGTCCACGATGGCCAGTGCCATCTCCGCGCCGTCCGGCCGCAGCCCGGTCATGTGGTAGCCGTTGCTGCGGGTGGCGTACCCGCCGATCTCGCAGTAGATCCGCGCGCCGCGCCGCCGCGCGTGGCCCAGCTCCTCCAGCACCAGCACGGCGGCCCCCTCGGCGAGCACGAACCCGTGCCGGTCGTTGTCGAACGGCCGGCTGGCGTGCGCCGGGTCGTCGTTGTCCGGGCTGGTCGCCCCGATCGCGTCGAACGACGCGACGGTGACCGGGGAGATCGGCGAGTCGGCGGCACCGGCGAGCATCACGTCCGCGTCCCCGTCGACGATCAACTGGTGGGCGTAGCCGATCGCGTCGATGCCGGAGGTGCAGCCGGTGGAGATCACCTGCGCCGGCCCGTGCAGCCCGTGCCGGCAGGCCACGTCGGCGGCCAGGCTGCTGGGCACCAGCGCCTGATAGAGGTACGGCATGGTGCAGTCCGGGTCGACCAGCCAGTGGCTGCCCGCGTCGCTGGCCACCACGTACTCCTGCTCCAAAGCCACGGTGCCGCCGACCGCCGAGCCGAGCGCCACCCCGGCCCGCTGCCGGCCGGCGTCGTCGAGGCACAGCCCGGCGTCGGCGACCGCCTCGATCGAGCAGGCGAGGGCGAACTGGACGTACCGGTCGGCCCGTCGCCGCTCGCGCGGGCCGAGCCCGGCGCCCGTCGGGTCGAAGTCGCATTCGGCGGCGATCTGGGACCGGAACGGGGACGGGTCGAAGACGGTGATCCGGCGGGTCGCGGTACGCCCGGCGGTGATCGTCGCCCAGAACGCCTCCCGGGTGGCGCCGCCCGGGGCGACCACCCCGACACCGGTCACGACCGTACGCCGGGACGACCCGGCCGCGGTCACGGCCGGTGCCCGTTGGGTGTGGTGGTCCGGGTGCGCGGCATCGGCCGGGGGCCGGACCTGGCGGAGTCCCGACCCGCCCCGGCGGTGTCCGGACCGGGGCCGAGCACCGCCGGTCCCTCGGTGTCGACGTGGCCGAGTTCGGGACGCGGCGCCAGCGGGCTGAGGTGGAAGACCACTTCGGCCGGCCCTCTGCTGACGTTGCGCAGCCGGTGCCGGGTGTTCATCGGCACGAACAGCCCTTCGGCGCGGTGCACCGCCACCGGCAGGTCGTCCAGGTCGACGACAATCTCACCGCGCGCGACGTAGAGGAACTCCTCGCTGTACGGGTGGTAGTGCTCGGCGATGCGTTCGCCGGGGCGCAGCACCGCCAGGCCGAGGAAGCCGGAGGTGCTGCCGACCGTCCGTGGACCGAGCAGGACGCGCAGTTCGCCGCCGCGTCGCCGGTCGGCGGCGAGGTCGCGGGCGGCGACGAGCCGTGGATCGTTCATCGGGTGCCTCCGGCGGGGTCTGCGGTGCGGGCGAGGGTTTCGATCCGGTCGCGGATGATGTCCAGCTGGATCCGGCTGTTGGTGTTGATCCGTTCGGTCATGCCGGCGTTGTCGAGCGGCGCGGTCGGTCGCATGGCGAAGTCCTGCACCCAGGTCATCCGGGTGCCGCCGGGGACCTCGGCGTAGTCCCAGCGGATCCGCATGTACTCGAACGGTCCGGTCTCCACCCGGTGGGCAAGCACCCGGCGGCGGCTCCGGTCGGCGGTGCGTTCGCTGACCCAGCTCCAGACCGTTCCGTTCTCGTCCGGGTGCATGGTCAACCGGAACCGCACGGTGTCCCCTTGCCGGTGCACGATCTGCACCGACGCGTACTCGGTGAACAGGTCGGGCCACCGGTCGACGTCGTTGGTGACCGCCCAGACGAGGTCCAACGGGGCGGCGATCACCACGCTGTTCTCGGTGTGTCCGGGGGGCGGCCCGGTGGTGGTCGCGCCGACCCCGGCGGCCGCATCGGCGTCGGTAGCCGAGTTGGCTTCGCCGGTGATTTCGTCGGCGACCAGTTCGGCGATCTCGACGATGGTCAGGTCCGCGCTCTCCGGCGGGATCCGCACCTGGTACCGGTCGGCCACCACGGCCTGAAGTTCCAGCAACGCCAGCGAGTCCAGGCCGAGTTCGGCCAGGGACGCCGTCGGCGCGTCGGCGGCGCCGGCCGGGTCGAGCCCGCAGTTGCGTACCAGGATCGCGGTGATGTCCGCGGCGGTGACCTTCTGCTGATCATCGGTGATGCTCATCCGCTCCTCCTCGGGTGTGTGTGGTCAGGCCGTACGGGTCTGCGACGGCTCGTCGAGCAGCCGGCCGACCAGGCCGGTCGAGAGCCGTCCCTTGCGGAACATGGCGTCGTCCAGCACGCGGCGCAGGAACGGGACGGTGGTGTGGACGCCGGGGCCGCGTACGTCGAACTCGCTCAGCGCGCGCTCCATCCGGTTGAGCGCCAGTTCCCGGTCCGGTGCCCAGACGACGACCTTGGCCAGCAGCGGGTCGTAGTGCGGTCCGACGACGTACCCGGTGTGGCCGTGGGTGTCGACCCGGGTGAACGGGCCGCCGGGGATCTCGAAGCGGTCCAGCCGGCCAGGTGTCGGGGTGAATCCGCGCTGCGGGTCCTCGGCGTTGACCCGGCATTCGACCGCGACGCCCCGGGGCCGGATGTCCGGCTGGCGCAGCCGCAGCGGCGTACCGCAGGCGATGTGGATCTGTTCCTGCACCAGGTCCACCCCGCTGATCATCTCGGTGACCGGGTGTTCCACCTGGATCCGGCAGTTGATCTCAATGAAGTGGAACTGGTCGTTCTCGTCGACCAGGAACTCGAAGGTGCCGGCGCCGACGTAGCCGACCGCGAGCGCGCCGCGCAGCGCCACCGCGGCCATCTCGTCGAGCATCGCCGCCGGCAGCGTAGGTGCCGGACCCTCCTCAATGAGCTTTTGATGCCGGCGCTGCACCGAGCAGTCCCGGGTGCCCAGGTGCACCCCGTTGCCGTGGCCGTCGCAGAGCACCTGCACCTCGACGTGCCGGGCCTGGGTGAGGAACCGTTCCAGGTAGACCCGGTCGTCGCCGAAGACCGCCCGGGCGGTCTGCCGGGTCCGGTGGTACGCCGGCGTCAGATCCGCCTCGTCGGTGACCACCGTCATTCCCCGCCCACCGCCGCCAGCCGCCGCCTTGATGATCACCGGATAGCCGATCTCGGCGGCGACCGTGGCGGCGTGGGCACTGCTGGGCACCGGCTCCCGGCTACCCGGCGGCAGCGGCAGGCCGGCCGTCCCAAGCACGTCCCGGGCCTTGGCCTTGTCCCCGAGGGCCAGCATGACCTGCGGCGGTGGGCCGATGAAGACCAGTCCGTTCTCCGCGCAGATGTCGGCGAAGTCGACGTCCTCGGAGAGGAAGCCGTATCCGGGGTGGACGGCCTGGGCACCGGTGCGCCGGGCCGCTTCGACGATCGCCGCCGCGTTGAGGTAGCTGGCCCGGCTCGGCGGCGGGCCGATCTGCACCGCCTCGTCGGCGAACCGGACCACCGCCGAGTCGCGGTCCGCGGTGGAGTGCACCGCTACGGTCCGTACGCCGAGCTCCCGGCAGGCCCGGGCGACCCGCAGCGCGATCTCTCCCCGGTTGGCGATCAGAATCTTCTCGAACACGGTCACCGCCTCCTCAGCCCGGTGCCACGGCGATCAGCGGCTGGTCGAATTCGACCGGTTCGCCGTCGCCGGCCAGGATCTCCACGACGACCCCTGGCCGGTCGGTGGTGATCTCGTTCATCAGCTTCATCGCCTCGACGATCCCGATCACCTGACCCGGCTCGATCGAGTCGCCTACATCGACGAATGGCGCTCCGCCGGGCTCTGCGGCCCGGTAGAACGTGCCGACGATCGGTGACCCGATCCGGTGCCCGGACGCTGGCGTGGCCTGGTCCGCTGGCGGTGCGGTCAGTCCGGCCGCCGGCGTGTCGGCCGGGGACGACGGTGGGGCCGGGACCGGCGTCGTCCGGTCGTGCCACTCGATGTCGATCACCGTGTCGCCGTGCCGGACCTGGACCCGGCGCAGTGGACCGGTGAGTTCACCGACCAGCGCCCGGGTCTGCTCGGCGAGTCGACGTAGCTGACCGCCCGGCTCCGACCCGGCCGGGGTTCCGTTGGCGGCGGCACTGGTCATCGCGGACTCACCTGGATCGTCGGGTCGCTGTCGGGCTGCGGTACGTCGGCGTCGACGGTGCCCGCCCCGTACCGGCGGAACCGTCGGGATCGTCGACACAGCAGGTCGGTGATGGGTACGGCGAGCAGGTCGGACAGCGCGGCGGTCAGCGCCGCCCGTACCCGGTCGGCGGCGCTGGCCGGATCGCGCTGCGCGCCGCCCGGTGGTTCGCCGACGATGCCGTCGGCGACGCCGAGGCGTGCCAGGTCGGGCGCGGTGAGCTGGAGCGCGGCGGCGGCCCGGGGCGCGGCGGCCCGGTCGTGGAACAGGATGGCGGCGCAACCCTCGGGACTGATCACCGAGTAGACGGCGTTCTGCAGCATCAGCACCCGGTCGGCGACGGCCAGCGCGAGCGCTCCGCCGCTGCCGCCCTCACCGGTGACGACGGCGACCACCGGGGTGGGCAGTCGGGCCAGGGTGCGCAGGCAGGTGGCGATCGCGGCGGCCTGGCCTTGTTCCTCGGCGTCGACCCCCGGATGTGCGCCCGGGGTGTCGATCAGGGTGACCACCGGCAGTCCGAGCCGGGCGGCGAGCCCCATCACCCGCAACGCCTTGCGGTAGCCGGCCGGGCTGGCCATGCCGAAGTTGCGGGCCAGCATCTCCCGGGAGTCGTGGCCTTTCTGCTGCCCGATGACGGCGACCGGCTGGTCGCCGAGCCGGGCCAGCCCGGCGACGATCGCCGGGCAGTCCGCGCCGAGCCGGTCGCCGTGCAACTCGACGAAGCCGTCGAACGCCGTTCGCAGGTAGTCCAGAGTGGTCGGCCGGGCCAGGTCCCGGGCGGTACGCACCGACTGCCAGGCGGTCGGCGTCGCGTCGGTCCGATGCGTCGGCCTGGGGCGCGGAATCGGCCCCGTTCCCGCCGTCGTCGATCCGGCCACCGGCACCGGCCCGTCGTCGGGCCGGGCGGCCCGCCCGGCGGACGCGGCCAGCGGACCTGCTCCGGCCCGGCCACCCGCGGCCAGCGCGAGCAGGGCGCGCAGCCGGGGGCGTAGGTCGTGGCGTTCGACGACCATGTCGACCTGGCCGTGCCGGAGCAGGAACTCCGCGGTCTGGAAACCGGGGGGCAACGCCTGGCGGATCGTCTCCCGGATCACCCGGGGGCCGGCGAACCCCATCCGGGCGCCGCGTTCGGCGATCACCAGGTCGGTGTTGGTGGCGAACGAGGCTGCGACGCCGCCGTACGTCGGATCGGTGACGACGCTGACGGTGAGCAGTCCGGCGGCGCGCAGTTCGGCGATCGCGCAGCTGACCGTCGCCATCTGCATCAGCGCCAGGACGCCCTCCTGCATCCGCGCCCCGCCGGAGGCGGTGACCAGCACCAGCGGATCCCGGGCGGCGAGCGCCTCCTCGGCGGCGCGGGTGATCAACTCGCCGGTGGCGCAGCCGAGGCTGCCACCGAGGAACCGGAAGTCCATCACCGCCAGGACGGCCCGATGCCCGCCGATCCGGGCGGCGCCGCACAACACCGCCTCCGCCAGGCCGGTCGCCGCCCGCGCCTGGGCCAGCCGTCGCCGGTACGGCATCGAGTCGACGAACCTCAACGGGTCCACCTCGGCGGCGCGGTCGGCGAGCCTGGTGAAGCTGTCCGGGTCGACCAGCTGTCCGATCCGATCCGCCGCGGTCAACCGCTGATGGTGTCCACACTCGGGGCAGACCTCCAGGTTGCGGCGCATCCGTCGCCGGTAGACCAGTGCGTGACAGGCGCGGCAGCGCAGCCAGCGGTTGCGGCCCGGGGCCGCCACGGTGGTCATCGGGGCCGCCCGGTCGGTGCGTCCCAGTGGTAGAACCGGTGCGCCATCGCGTCCCGAGGTGACCGCCAGCTCGCCAGGTACGGGCTGATGTAGCTGGCGAGTCGGCGGCTGACCTCGTCGAACTCCGGGTGTCGCCGGGCGGCGGCCACCGCGTCCGGTCCGGTCTCGTCGGTCTCGATCAGATGCACGTACAGGTCGTGCAGCCGGTAGAGCGACCGGTGCCGTACCCCGGCCAGGTGGGGCAGGTCGGTCAGGTCCGATTCAGCGAAGATCTCCGCGACCTGCTGCTCCGCGTCGGGGACGACCTTGGCGATGATCAGCGAGCGATCCATGGTTCCTCCCAGCGGCGTCGGGCCCGGTCCTGGCCAACCTTGCCGCCGTCGGCGTCACCGACGCGTTGTCCCTACCGCCCGGGTCATCGCCCGTCGGTGACGTCGACGTGACGGACTATGAGTACAGTGCGTGATCGTTCTCGATGTGCACCGGAATCATCGGCGGTCGTTGAGATTCGACAAAACCCCAGGTCAGACGGGATTGAATCGGTGGGTCGAGTGAATCGGGTAGCCGACTGTATGTTGACTGAGAGTAATTGTGATTGATAATCTTCGTGACGCGATGACGTGATCCAAGGGCGGCGACCGGTGACTGACGTGTGCAGGGGGTTCGGCCGTGACGTCAGAGGCAGGCAACGCGGGGGCATCATTCCGACTACTGCTCCTCGGCGGCTTCCGTTTGATCCACCAGCACGAGACCGTGTCGATCCCCCGTGGACTGCAGCGGATCGTCGCGGTGATCGGGCTGCGACCCGGCGCCACCCGTGCCCACCTGGCCGGTCTGCTCTGGCCGGAAGCCGCCGAGGACCGCGCACTGTCCTCGCTGCGTACCGCGCTGTGGCGGCTGCGTCAGGAGCCGAACTGCCCGCTGCGGACCGCCGGCGACACCGTCCGGCTCGACCAGCAGGTCCAGGTCGACGTCGACGACCTGGTCCGGACCGCCGCGCGGGTGCGCGACGGTGGGGACCCGCGGCTGGCCGACGCGGTGCTCACCGCCGCCCGGCACGACCTGCTGCCCGGCTGGTACGACGACTGGGTGCTGCTGGAACGGGAACGGCTGCGGCAGTTGCGGCTGCACCTGCTCGAGCACATCGCCCGCTCCCATCTGAACGCCGGTCGGCACGACGAGGCGCTGCAGGCCGCACTGGAAGCGGTCGGTGCCGAACCGTTGCGGGAAACCCCGCACCGGCTGATCGTGCAGATCCATCTCGCCGAGGGCAACGCCTACGAGGCGCTGCACGCCTTCTACGCGTACCGCGATCTGGCCCTGCGGGAGCTGCAGCTGGAACCGTCCCCGGCGATGGCCGCGCTGATCGGCGACATCCTCACCCCGATCCGTGACGCGCCGGCCCGGCGCACACTCGACCGGCGTCGGCCGGGTGAGTCGGCGTCCGGCCCGGTCAGCCCTCGCCCGGCCCGCTGACCCGTCAGGCGTCACCGCCGAGCGAGACCCGGACCAGGGCAGCGGCGAACCGGGGCAGGTCGCGTTCACCCACCAGGGCGATACCCGCCTCGGCGCTGAACGTGCGGCCCTGCCGGTCGAGCAGCGCGTTGACCGCGCGTACCTGCCGATCCGCCATCGTGGCAACCCCCGCTTCCGGCCGACGAGGTACCCCCGGCCGCGCGGACCAAACGGGAGCAGTACGCCGTGCCCCCCTACGGCGTCGTCGGTCGGTTTCGGCGTCGGGTCAGCCCACGTCGCTCGGCACCAGCTCCCCGGTGCCGGCGCGGTCACCGTCCGCTGGCCCGCCGGCGCGGTCACCGTCCGCCGCTCCGCCGGCCTGGGCGATCCGCAGCGCCTCCACCAGATCGCGGTACAGCTCGTCGGTGGCCAACAGCGTCTGGTGGTCGCCGTACGCGCGGATCCGCCCGCTGTCCACCACCACGATGGTGTCGGCGTCGATGACGGTGGAGAGCCGGTGCGCGATGGTGACCACCGCGCCGTTGCCGGCCTGCTCCCGGATGCAGTCGTGGATGGCCGCCTCGGTGAGTCCATCGACCTGGGCTGTCGCCTCGTCGAGCAGCAGGACGTCCGGCCGCCGCAGGATCGCCCGGGCCAGTGCGATCCGCTGCCGCTGTCCGCCGGACATCGACGACGGAGTGAGCAGGGTGTCCAGCCCGTCGCCGAGCGAGTCGATCTTCTCAGTCAGCCGGACCGCGTGCAGCGCGCGGCGAATCTCCCCGTCGGTGGCGTCCGGGTGGGTGAACAGCAGGTTCTCCCGGATGGTGCCGGGGATCACCGGGGTGTCCTGCTCGACGTACGCCAGCCGGCTCCGGACCTGCTCGTGCCTCAGCGACGGGTACGGTCGACCGTCGAGCAGCAGCTCGCCCCGCTGCGGTACGAGGAACCGCAGGATCAGCGAGAAGAGGGTGGTCTTGCCGGCGCCGGACGGGCCGACGATGGCCAGGTGCCCACGGCGTGGCACGGCGAGGTCGATGTCGTGTACCGCGGCCGGTAGGTCGGGCCCGTAGCCGGCGGTGACCTGCCGCAGTTCCAGCACCGGTCGGTCGGTGTCGGCGGTTGCCCGACCAGCCCGGCCGGCCGCCGGCTCCGGGCTTGTCCCCGGCGCCGGTGTGGCGGTCGGGTCGCCCTCGGCCGGCATCGCCTCGACCTGCCGGATCCGACCGGCGGCCGCGATCCCGGACTGCAGCGCGGTGAGGTGCCGGCTCAGCGTGGTGACCGGCTCCATCAGTCCGAACGCGTACAGCAGGAACGCGATCAGGCTGGAGACCGGCAGCGCGCCGGTGCCGACCCGCCAGGCACCGAGACCGAGGATCGTGATGATGGCCAACTGGATGCCGGCCCAGGCGGCGGTCCAGGCCAGGGCCTCGCGGCGGATGGCCGCGATGCTCTGCCGGGCCGACTCGCGGGCCTCGTCGACGATCCGCTCCGACTGGCGCTGCTCGGCCCGGCTCACCTTGACCGTGCGGATCGCCCGCAGGGTGCCCTCCAACGCCGAGCCCAACCTGCCGACGTGCTCCTGGGCGCGTTCGCGCGCCTTGGCGATGCCCGGCAGCAACAGGCTGAACAGGACGGTCATCCCGGCGACCGAGGCGACGGTGGCGCCGAGCAGTACCAGGTCGAGCACAGCCATCAGCACCAGCGTGCCGACGAGCCGTACCGAGCCGTTGATCAGGCCGATCACGCTCGACGAGGCGGCTTCGCGCAGCAGCACCGTGTCCGAGGTGACCCGGGTGACGAACTCGCCGGTGGGCCGGGCGGTGACGGCCGGCACGGTGGCCCGGAACAGCCGGCGCACCATCGACTGGCGGGCGTCGAGGATCACCCGTTCGCCGACGGTGCCGAGCAGGATCCACTGCCACAGCCAGATCACCACACCGACGACGAGCAGCCCGAGCAGCGCGAGCACCGGGCCGCGCAGCGACGCCGCCCCGGTCAGGGTGTCCAGCACCCATTTGGTGACCATCGGCGTGGTGAGGCCGGCGGCGGAGCCGACCAGGGCGAGGAACAGGCCGAGGCCCAGCGCGCGGCGGTGCGGCCGGGCGAACGACCAGAGCAGGCGGAGCCGGGGCAACCGGCGGTCGGCGATGGGAGATTCGGCGGTCTGCGCGACGGTCACACCATCAAGTGGACCACGGGCCGTGCCAGCTGGACCCCGGTGGTTGGTGGCGGGGCGCTGCCCGACCTGCGTTTAGGTACCAACCGTGGCTTGCACCTGCGAGCGGAAATGACCTTTTGTATCGCAGGTGCGAGAGGATAACGTCTGGCTTGTGACGACCTACCGGATCGGCGACGCCGCCGAACTGCTCGGCGTGAGCGTCGACACCGTGCGGCGCTGGGTGGACGCCGGCAAACTCG
Organism: Micromonospora sp. LOL_014; assembly: GCF_048060245.1. NCBI lineage: Bacteria > Bacillati > Actinomycetota > Actinomycetes > Micromonosporales > Micromonosporaceae > Micromonospora > Micromonospora sp. LOL_014. Next base: position 277,198 of record NZ_JBHMIP010000002.1, on the reverse strand, counting down.
CCGCTGCCCGGGACAGCAACGGTCACCGGATGATCGCCGGCGTCGATCTGGCGGCGTTCGCCCGCGCCCTCGCCGACGACCCCGATGAGGGCGTCGGTCGGTCGTCGGCCCGTAACCGGATGCGCGGCATCGTCACCGCGGTCACCCGGGACACCGTGATGGCCCAGGTCGACATCCAGGCCGGCCCGTTCCGGATCGTCTCGCTGATGAGCAGCGAAGCCGCCGACGAACTCGGCCTGACCGTCGGCACCACCGCCACCGCCGTCGTCAAGTCCACCAACGTCGTCGTCGAACGGGGCAACTGATGCGCCGCCGCGCGAACTCCCTCGCCCTGGTGGCCGCCACCGCGTTGCTGGCCGCCAGCTGCGCCACCGGCACCGGCACCGGCACCGGATCGGATTCCGACGGTGCCCGGGGCGACGCCGTACCCGGCGTCACCGGCACACTCACCGTGCTGGCCGCCGCCTCGCTCACCGACGCGTTCACCCGGATCGGGGCCGACTTCGAGGCGGCCAACCCCGATGTGTCCGTCACCTTCAGCTTCGCCGGCAGCTCCCAGCTCGCCCAGCAGATCACCGCCGGGGCACCCGCCGACGTGTTCGCCGCCGCCAGCCCGGCCACCATGGCAACGGTCGTCTCCGCCGGTGAGGCAGCTGGCGAACCGGCTGTCTTCGCCCGCAACCAGCTGGTCATCGCGGTGCCGGACGGCAACCCGGCCGGCGTCACCGGGCTGGCCGACCTCACCAGGTCCGGCGTCAAGGTCGCCCTCTGCGCCGAGCAGGTGCCATGCGGGGCGGCCGCCCGTACCGCGCTCGACGCCGCCGGCAGCGACCTCGTCCCGGTCACCTTCGAACGGGACGTCCGCGCCGCCCTGTCCAAGGTCCGCCTCGGCGAGGTGGACGCCGCCGTCGTCTACCGCACCGACGCGGCCGCCGCCGCCGACGAGGTCGACGCCGTCGAGTTCGTCGAGGCCGCCCGGGCGATCAACGACTACCCGATCGTCACCCTGGCGGCTGCCACCAACCCGCAGGCCGGGGAGGCATTCGTCGGGTACGTCCGCGCCGCCGCCGGCCAGGCCGTCCTGACCGACGCCGGCTTCCATGGTCCGTGACCACGCCCGCGCCGCCCGCCGTCAGCCGGCGACGTCGCCGTACCGACCGGCGGCTGCCGGTCTTCCTCGCCCTGCCCGCCCTGGCCGGACTGGCCTTCCTGACGCTACCGCTGGCCGGCCTGCTGCTGCGTACCCCGTGGGCGCAGCTGCCGGCCCGGCTCACCGCGCCCGGCGTATTCGACGCGCTGCGGCTGTCGCTGCTGACCGCCACTGCCGCCACCGTGCTGTGCCTGCTGCTCGGCGTACCGCTGGCCTGGCTGCTGGCCCGCACCCGGTTTCCCGGCCGGGGCCTGATCCGCGCCCTGGTCACCGTGCCTCTGGTGCTGCCGCCGGTGGTCGGCGGCGTCGCGTTGCTGCTCGTCTACGGCCGGCGTGGCCTGGTCGGCGGCTGGCTGGACAGCGCATTCGGGGTGACCCTGCCGTTCACCACCGCCGCCGTCGTGCTCGCCGAAGCGTTCGTCGCCATGCCGTTCCTGATCATCGCGGTTGAGGGCGCGCTGCGTGGTGCCGACCCCCGATACGAGGAGGCCGCCACCACCCTCGGGGCCAGCAGGTGGACCACGTTTCGCCGGGTCACCCTGCCGATCGTCGCCCCCGGGATCGCCGCCGGTTCGGTGCTGTGCTGGGCGCGGGCGCTCGGCGAGTTCGGCGCCACCATCACCTTCGCCGGCAACTTCCCCGGCCGTACGCAGACCATGCCGCTCGCCGTCTACCTTGCCCTGGAGCAGGATTTCGACGCCGCGATCGTGCTGAGCCTGCTGCTGCTGACCGTCTCCGTGGTGATTCTCGCCGGGCTGCGGGACCGCTGGGTCGGTGGCCTGCGGTGACCACGCAGCGACGGGCCGTCCCCGATCCCGTCCCCGACCCAGGGCCGGCGGCGGCGCTCGACGCGCATCTGGTGGTCCGCCGCGCCGGGTTCACCCTCGACCTGCGGCTGACCGTCGCCGCCGGGGAGGTGGTCGCGTTGCTCGGGCCCAACGGAGCCGGCAAGACCACCGCGTTGCGGGCCCTCGCCGGGCTGCAGCCGCTGCACGCCGGTTACCTGCGCCTCGGTGACCGGACGCTGGACCAGCCGGACAAGGGGGTGCTGGTGGCACCGGAGCATCGGCCGATCGGCGTGGTCTTCCAGGACTATCTGCTGTTCCCGCACCTGACCGCGCTGGACAACGTGGCGTTCGGGCCGCGTAGCCACGGCGTGCCGCGTCGCGTCGCGCGGGACGCGGCGGCTGGTTGGCTGGACCGGGTCGGGCTGACCGGACATGCCCGACGCCGGCCCCGTGAGCTGTCCGGCGGGCAGGCGCAGCGGGTCGCGTTGGCCCGGGCGCTCGCCGTACGCCCGCAACTGCTGCTGCTCGACGAGCCGCTCGCCGCGCTCGACGCCCGGACCCGGGCGGAGACCCGCGCCCACCTGCGGCAGCACCTCGCCGCGCACACCGGCGTCGCCGTGCTGGTCAGCCACGACCCGTTGGACGCGATGATGCTCGCCGACCGGCTGGTGATCGTCGAGGACGGCCGGCTGGTGCAGTCGGGGGACGCGGCCACCGTGACCGCCCGCCCGCGTAGCGACTACGTGGCCCGGCTGGTCGGACTCAACCTCTACCGGGGCAGCGGGGACGGGACCAGCGTCACGCTGCCCGGCGGCTTCCGGCTGGTCGCCGCCGAGCCGCAGCGCGGCGACGTGTTCGTGGCGTTCCCGCCGTCGGCGGTGGCGCTCTACCGGCGGCGTCCGGACGGCAGCCCGCGCAACTCGTGGCCGGCCACCGTCAGCAGTGTCGCCCGCAACGGCGACCGGCTGCGGGTCGAGCTGGCCGGGCCGTTACCAGTCGGAGCGGACATCACCGCGGCGGCGGCCGCGCACCTCGACCTGCGTCGCGGCGAGCGGGTGTGGGCGACCCTCAAAGCGACCGAGGTGGCCGGATATCCGGCGGACCCGGACCGTACGATTCTCGGTGGAAGCCAGGCTTCCGACAGCAATTCGTCTCCAGGAGGGAATCCAGGTGAGCACCGGGATCGAGACGCGTGAGTTCCAGGCCGAGGCGCGCCAGCTCTTGCAGCTGATGGTTCATTCGATCTACTCGAACAAGGACATCTTCCTACGCGAGTTGATCTCGAACGCCTCCGACGCGTTGGACAAACTGCGCTTGCAGGCGCTGGTCGACAAGGATCTCGACGTCGACACGTCGGACCTGCACATCGAGGTCGAGGCCGACCGCGAACAGCGCACCCTCACCGTGCGGGACAACGGCATCGGCATGTCGCGGGACGAGGTGGTCAGCCTGATCGGCACCATCGCCAAGTCCGGCACCGCCGAGCTGCTGCGCAAGATGAAGGAATCCAAGGAAGCCGCCGCCCAGGAGCTGATCGGGCAGTTCGGCGTCGGCTTCTACGCCACCTTCATGGTCGCCGACCGGGTCGTCCTGACCACCCGGCGGGCCGGGGAGACCGAGGCGACCCGCTGGGAGTCGTCCGGCGAGGGCACCTACACCATCGAGACGCTCGACGAGGCGCCCCAGGGCACCACGGTCACCCTGCACCTCAAGCCCGAGGACAAGGACGACCAACTGCATGACTACACCGAAGAGTGGAAGATCCGGGAGATCGTCAAGCGGTACTCGGACTTCATCGCCTGGCCGATCCGCTCCACCACCGAGCGTCCCGGTGAATCCGACGGTGAGACCACCAGCGAGGTGGTCACCCTCAACTCGATGAAGGCGCTGTGGGCGCGGCCCCGTTCCGAGGTCACCGACGACGAGTACAAGGAGTTCTACAAGCACGTCAGTCACGACTGGAACGATCCGCTCGACATCATCCACATGAAGGCCGAAGGCACCTTCGAGTACGAGGCGTTGCTGTTCGTGCCGGCGCAGGCGCCGTTCGACCTGTTCATGCGGGACGCCCGGCGCGGCGTGCAGCTGTACGTCAAGCGCGTGTTCATCATGGACGACTGCGAGGCGCTGATCCCGGAGTACCTGCGGTTCATCAAGGGTGTCGTCGACGCGCAGGACCTTTCGTTGAACATCAGCCGGGAGATCCTGCAGCAGGACCGGCAGATCCAATTGATCCGGCGCCGGCTGGTGAAGAAGGTGCTCTCCTCGCTGAAGGAGTTGATGGACAACGACGCCGACCGGTACCGCACGTTCTGGACCCAGCTCGGCCGGGCGGTGAAGGAAGGCCTGCTCAACGACTACGAGAACCAGCGGGCGATCCTGGACATCTCGTCGTTCGCCTCGACTCACGATCCGGAGCAGCTGACCACTCTGGCCGGGTACATCGAGCGGATGAAGGACGGTCAGGAGGACATCTACTACATGACCGGCGAGTCCCGCACAATGATCGAGAACTCCCCGCACATGGAGGCGTTCAAGGCCAAGGGGTACGAGGTCCTGCTGCTCACCGACCCGGTCGACGAGATGTGGGTCGAGTCGGTCGCCGACTACGATGGCAAGAAGCTGCGGTCGATCGCCAAGGGCCAGGTCGACCTGGCTGGAGACGACGACACCGCCAAGTCCGACCCGGATCGGGAACAGCAGAAGGAGACGTACGCCGCGCTGCTGTCCTGGCTCGGCAAGACGCTCGACGAGCAGGTCAAGGAAGTACGGCTGTCCACCCGGCTGACCACCTCGCCGGCCTGCCTGGTCGGTGACGCCGCGGACATGACCCCGGCGCTGGAACGGATGTACCGGGCGATGGGCCAGGACGGGCCGAAGATCAAGCGAATCCTGGAGCTGAACCCGACCCACCCACTGGTCACCGGGCTGCGGGAGGCGTATGGAGCCCGCTCCGACGATCCGGCGCTGGCCGAGACCGCCGAGCTGCTGTACGGCACCGCGCTGCTCGCCGAGGGCGGTGAACTCGACGACCCGGCCCGGTTCGCCAAGCTGCTCGCCGACCGACTGGCCCGTACCGTCTGAACCGCTGGACGTCGGGGTCCCCCGGCGGGTCGATGCCCGCCGGGGGACGCCCCGCCGAACGGACCTGCGACGGCTCAGACGGTGATCGCCGCCGCCTCGGCGGCGATCGCCTGCTCGACGGCGGCGGCGACGTGCAGCCGGCTGGTCGGGAAGAGCAGCAGCGGGGTGTCCTCCTGACGGACCAGCAGCTCGATCTCGGTGCAGCCGAGCACCACGCCCTGCGCGCCGGCGGCGATCAGCCGCTCGATGACCTTCAGATACCTGGCCCGGGACGACTCGCTGACCACCCCGAGACACAGCTCGTCGTAGATGACCGAGTGGACCATCTCGCGGTCTGCGGCGTCAGGCACCAGGACGGTCAGCCCGTGTCCGGCCAACCGGTCCCGTAGGAAGTCCTGCTCCATGGTGAACGCGGTGCCGAGCAGACCGACCGTGTGCAACCCGTGGCTGCGAACCGCGTCAGCGGTGACGTCAGCGATGTGTAGCAACGGGATGTCGACTGCGGCGGCGACCAGGTCGGCGACCTTGTGCATGGTGTTGGTGCACAGCAGCAGCAGGTCGGCGCCGGCCGCCTCGACCCGCCGGGCCGCGTCGGCGAGCAGGTCGGCGGCCTCGTCCCATTGGCCGGCCGCCTGCCGTCGTTCGACGTCGGCGAAGTCGACCGAGTAGAGCACGCACCGTGCCGAGTGGTGGCCACCCAGCCGGTCGCGGACCAGCTCATTGGCGAGCCGGTAGTAGTGTGCGCTGCTTTCCCAGCTCATGCCGCCGAGCATGCCGATCGTCACCATGCCGCCCATCGTGCCACCGGGCTGCCCGCCGCCGAACCGATATCCAGGTAGCCATTCGGCGGGGTCCGCTGGTCAGGCCGATCAGGGTCAGGAAGTTGCTCCGGACGGTGGTATGTGCCGGCGGCATCATCGTGGTCGAGGCCACCGACCTGATCTTCGCCATCGACTCGATCGCGGCGATCCTGGCCATCAGCACCAGCACGTTCATCGTCTGGACGGCGAACGACTTCGCCATTCTCGGACTCCGGAGTCCCTACTTCCGCCTGGCCGACCTGCTGCGCCGCTTCGTCCACCTGCACTACGGCCTGGCCGTGCTGCTCGCGTTCGCCGGCGTCAAGCTCATCCGCTCCGAGACCCAGGTCGGCAAACTGCCCATCCCGCTCGCTCTCGGGGTCATCGTCGTCACCATCGCGGTGTCGATCATCTGGATCCTGCGCAGCACCAGCGGGCCGGACACCGGTGTCTCCGGTGCCCGACCCGCTGAACCAGCTGATCAACCCGACCGTTCAGTTGTCAGGTGATGGTCCGGCCCGTCGTCAGACGACGGTGCAGGGCGTTCCATTCAGGGTGAACGCGGTCGGCTCCGCGGTCCCGGAACCGTTGCCGTTGAACCCGATGCTCGCCGTGCCCTGCGGCAGCAGCGTCGAGTTCCACGTCAACGAGGTCGCTGTGACGTCCTGGCCGCTCGTACCGTAGGTGGCGGACCATCCGCTGCCGAACGAGTGCCCACTGGGCAGGGTGAAGGCCAGGGTCCAGCCGTTGATCGTGCTGGTGCCGGTGTTCGTGATGGCGATGTTGCTGGTGAACGTGGAGCCACTGCTGTTGATCGCGTAGGAGACCTGGCAGGTGCCCGCCCCTGCCGGTGTGTTGACGGCTACCGCCGACGAGAACTGCGACAGGTTGCCGGCGGCGTCCTCAGCCCGTACCCGGAACTGGTAGCTGGTCCCCGGGGTCAGCCCGGTCGCCGCGAACGAGTTCGTCGTCGAGGTGCCGGCCGGCGCGAACGGGCCACCGCCGGTGGCCCGCTCGATCTCGTAGCCGACCACCCCGACGTTGTCGGTCGACGCGGTCCAGGTGAGCGTGGCCGAGGTCGAGGTCACGCCCGACGCCACCGGGGTGCCCGGGGTCGTGGGCGCGACAGTGTCGGTCGACGTGCCGCCCGGGTCCGCGTACAGCAGCAGGTTCGGCGACCCCGTGCCGATGCCGGTCAGCACGTTGCTGGTCGCGGCGCTCAGCAGCGCCGCCTTGGCCTGGGCCATCGTCGCGCTCGGGTTGGACTCCAGGTAGCGGGCCACCCAGCCGGTCACGTGCGGAGCGGCCATCGAGGTGCCCGACCAGCCGGAGGCGACGGCGCTGTCGCTGCTGTTGCCGGCCGAGGTGATGCTGTTGCCCGGAGCGAAGACGTCGATGCAGGAGCCATGGTTGGAGCTGGACCACCGGCTGTCGGTGATGGTGGTCGCGCCCACCACGATGCCGTCCGGCGACCGCGGGTTGTTGTTGCAGGCATCGCTGTTGTTGTTGCCCGCCGCGAACACCGCCAGCACCCCGGCGTCGATCATGTTCTGGGCGGCCGTGTTCACCACGACGCCGTAGTTCTGCAGGCTGAGATTCGCCACCGAGCGCGGCGGTGCGTTCGTCGCCACCCAGTCCATGCCCTCGATCAGGTCCGCGTTGGTGCCGCCGTTGCTGCAGTTCAGCACCCGCACGTCGCGGATCTGCACGTCCTTGGCGACGCCGTACGTCGTGCCGCCGATGGTGCCGGAGACGTGCGTGCCGTGGCCGTGGCAGTCGCCCGGGCTGTTGCCGTCGTTGACGGCGTCGTAGGCCCACTGCGCCCGGGTGCCGAAATCGTCGTGCGTGGTGCGGATCCCGCTGTCCAGGACGAACACGGTGGTCCCGGTGCCGTCGGTGTCGTAGCTGAACTCCTGATCGAGCGGAAGATTCCGCTGGTCAACGCGGTCCAGACCCCATGACGGGGGGTTGGGCTGGGTGGTCGCGCCACCACCGGTCACAGTTGGCTCGACGGCCTGAATCACCGCGTCGGCCTGGACGTACTCGACGTTCGGGTTGGCGCGCACCGCCTCAAGGGCGTCGGCGTCAAGCTTCGCGGAGAAGCCGTGCAGCACCGTCGCGTACGGGTGGACCTCCCGGCCACCGGCTCGCTCGGCGACCACCACCGGGTCGTTCGCCGCGCCGCCGGTTAGCGGCTGGTCCTTGAGAACGACAATGTAGCCGCCATTCGACGTGCCATTCTCGGCCGGTAGCAGGGGAGCAAGAGAAGTCGTCGGCTGTGCCATCGCTGGAGTGGCACCGAAAACTACCAGAAGTGCGGACGTCGCGGCTGTCGCGATTGCCACGCGACGGTATCGATGCGATCTGGACATAAGAGTAACTGGCCTCCTGGGCGCGGTGACGCATGGACTACCGGTGATTGGACGGACCGCCCGGCTCGTCAGCTGCCGGGATCACCGGATGCTGTTGCCGGACAGAGCGCTCGAGCCCCGTCTGCTGCAATCAGAACACGGGAGTAGGCGTCCGCCAATGCCCAGTATTCTTGAAACCTGAATGAACTATGTTAAGAAGACGGGGTGGCCAGGGAGTGTTCACAGGACCGAAAAAAGCGACTGCCTACGTGATTGCTCTCACGTTGCCAAACGGTGCACGGGTCGATCTTTACCAGTCGTGCGTCCTCTCGGGACTGCCGGGCCACGGCGCCGCCGGGGTTGTCGGCGAGAGCGGGGTGGGCCGCCGGCTGCGGGCACCAGCAGCTCAGCAGGATAGGTGATCCGTCGATCCCGCGACCACCGGTGCTGTCGCAAGCCCGAGAACATCGGCCCAGCCCGGTCGCAGACATAGGTGTCACCGGTACCTTCGGCGCAGTCCGGGGCGGGGCGCCATGCCCGTTCACAGCGCGAGTGGTGTCGGGAGTCGGCAATGAGTGGCGAGCAGGTGCTGGTGACAGGAGGCTCCGGCTTCGTCGGGGCGCACTGTGTCGTACGGCTGCTGCTGCAGGGGTACCGGGTCCGTACCACGGTGCGTTCGGCGGGTCGTGCCGCCGACCTACGCACGATGCTGCAGGTGGGGGGAACGGAACCGGGTGACGCGCTCAGCTACGCCGTGGCCGACCTCACTACCGACGACGGCTGGGCCGAGGCGGTGGCCGGATGCGACTACGTACTCCACGTCGCCTCTCCGGTGCCGCTGGCCGAGCCCCGCGACGAGAACGAACTCATCGGGCCGGCACGCGACGGGGTGCTGCGGGTGCTGGGCGCGGCACTTACGGCCGGGGTCAAACGTACGGTGCTGACGTCGTCGATCGTGACGGTGAAGTACGGCCACCCGGCAGACAAGTGGCTGTTCACCGAACAGGACTGGACCGATCCGGAACAGGGGCAGGTCTCCGCGTACGCGAAGTCGAAGCTGCTCGCCGAACGCGCCGCCTGGGACTTCGTGCGTAAGGACGGCCAAGGCATGGAGCTGGCGGTGGTGAACCCGGTCGGAATCTTCGGTCCGGCCCTCGGGCCGGACCGGTCCCTGTGGTCAGATCAGATCGACCGGATGCTGACCGGCCGCCAGCCCGTCCTGGCCCGGATCCACATCGGTGTGGTCGACGTACGGGACGTCGCGGACCTGCACGTACGGGCGATGACCGATCCGGCGGCGGCCGGGGAGCGGTTCCTGGCCAGCGCCGGCACCATGTCGATGCGGGACATCGCGGTGTTGCTGCGTACCCGGCTCGGTGAACGGGCTGACCGGGTCTCGACGCGGGTACTGCCGGACTGGGCGGTGCGTCTCGCCGCCAGGTTCAGCCCGCGGATCGCCTTCGTGTTGCCTGAGCTCGGTGTGGTACGCGAGGCATCGAGCGAGAAGGCTCGTCGGATGTTGGGCTGGCAGCCCCGGCCGGCTGAGGAAGCCGTCATCGACATGGCGAACAGCTTGATCCGACGCTGAGCTGAGGAGCCCCTGCCTGCGACCGAGGACTACTACTCCACAGGATGGCTCTCGTGGAGTAGCGCCGGCCGAAACAGCGCGGAGCTGATTCTGCAGAACGACAATGGCCGGACAGAGCGCTCGGGCCCCGTCTGCTGAAATGAGAGCACGGGTGTCGTTGTTCGCCAATGCCCAGACAGTTCAAAACCTTCAAAGACGGGCGTGGCCAGGGTCTGTTCACGGGATCAAAAGGCGATCGCCTGGGTGATTGCTCTCCCGTTGCCAAACGGCGCGCTGGTAGGGTCAGGCGCGGGGCGGGTGGCAACGACACGCTCCTACGGTTGGGCTGGCGGCGGAGTGACGAAGGGGGCCGCTGATGAACGGGCCTGACCCGACAGTGCCGTTCGTCCGTCGGGTGCGGGTGCGGGGCTTCCGGTCGATCGCCGGCTGCGACGTGGCGCTCGGGCCGCTGACCGTACTGCTGGGATTCAACGCGTCTGGAAAGTCGAACTTCCTCGACGTACTGCGGTTTGTGGCGGATCCGTTGACCGGCTCGGGTGCCGCAGGCGGTGGCCGACCGGGGCGGGCTCGGCGCGCTGCTGCACCGGGGACCGGGCGGCACCATGGAGTCGTTCGAGGTACGGCTCGACCTGGCGTTGCCGCCCCGGCAGGCCGGGCAGGCGCCGATCCCGGCGACGTACGGCTTCGAGGTCGCGTAGGACCCGTTGGGTGAGTTGCCTCTGCTCGTGCGGGGTGAGGCAGCGACGATCAGGCTTGCGGACGGCGAGCTGCGGTTGCCGCTGGACCCGGGTACGGCCCGCACCATGCGGTTGCGGCTGCCGGCGTCGGTGATCCGCGAGGGCGATCCTGGAGATCAGGCTGCGGGCGATGGCCTTCTACGAACTGGACTCGACCGCGTTGCGGGCGTTGGGCAAACAGCTGCTGCCCGGTGGGCAGCTCGGCACGACCGGCCACTTCCTCGGATCGGTGCTGGGTGAGCTGGGTCGGGAGGACCCTGTCGGTAAGGAACGGCTGGACAGCTACCTCGGGGCGCTGGTGCCGAACGCGCTCGGGGTCGACGAGCGGGTCGAGGGGCGCTACTCGACGGTGCAGGTTCGCTTCCGGGCCGGGACGGCCGGTGACGGCGAGGAGGTGTTCCTGCGGGAGTCGCTGTCCGAGGGGACGCTGCTCGCAGCCGGGGTGCTGACGGCGTTGTTCCAGCCGGCGGCGTTCGCCGGACGGATCCCGTTGATCGGCATCGAGGAGCCGGAGACCGCGTTGCACCCGGCCGGGGTGGGGGCGATGTACGAGGCGTTGGACGATGCCGCGCAGCGCACCCAGGTGATCGTCACCAGCCAGAGTTCTGAGTTGCTGGACAACGAATACGTGAAGCTGGAACACGTTCGTGCGGTCGCCAACGTGGACGGCGTAACGTACGTCGGAGAAATCGACGCCGCTGGCCGCACCATCGTGGACAAAGAGCTGATGACCCTTAGCGAATTGCACCGCAGCGGGCAAATGTTGCCCGCTCAGGTGGGCTATCCAGCGCCGAAACATTGACGAAGGAGCGAGGCGCATGACCCTGGTCCGCATCGCCACCGTGGTCGAGGGTCAGGGTGAGGTCGCTGCGATGCCGGTGCTGCTGCGCCGGTTGGCGCAACAGATCGACCCCCAGCTGTACGTCGACTCGCCGCGCTCGCATCGGGTGCCTCGGGGCACGCTCCTACGCGCCGGGGGAGTGGAGACCGCGGTCGCCACCCTGGTCGAGCAGGTCGGAACATCCGCCGGCATCCTGATGGTGGTCGACGCCGACGATGACTGCCCCGAGAAGCTCGGCCCGGCGCTCGTCGAGCGGGCACGCCGGAGCAGGTCGGACGTGAACACCGCCGCCGTGATCGCCAACCGGGAGTTCGAGGCGTGGTTCCTTGCTGCAGCGCCGTCGCTGGCCGGCCAGCGTGGGCTGGCGAATCCGCTGCACCGGCCGGCCGACCCGGAGGTGCCTCGGGACTGCAAGGGCTGGCTGAGCGCCAACCGGGTCGACGGCCGCGCCTACAAGCCGGCGAGCGACCAGGCGGCGCTGGCCGCCGTCTTCGACCTTGCGATGGCCCGTGAGCACTCCCCGTCGTTCGACAAGCTCTGGCGCGACCTGACCGGGCTGCTCGGCTGACCGCGCTTGCGACGGGCGAGCCGGGTCAGCCGTCAGACTGATGAACGAGCTGCTCGGCCCTCCAGGAGCAGACTGTCGAGATGCTCATCGGTCAGCTCAGCGTCCAGCACCAGCTTGACGAGCAACTGCCCCTGGATCTTGGCGATGATGCCGACATCGAGTCCGTCAACGATTTTCTGCGGCGGGCCGCCCGCGAGTTGAAGCGCCTGCAGCAGGCACTGTCTCGCAAGCAGAAGGGGTCGAACCGGCGCAGGAAGGCCGTCGTCAGGGTTGCTCGGGCGCACTCCCGGGTGGCCGATACCCGCCGGGACTGGCAGCACAAGCTGTCCACGACGTTGATCCGTGACAACCAAGCGGTGTACGTCGAGGACCTCGCTGTTGCCGGGTTGGGTCGTACAAGGCTGGCCAGGTCGGTGCACGACGCCGGCTGGGCGCGGTTCACGACCATGTTGGAGTACGAGGCCGCGCGGTACGGGCGCAGGTTCGGCCGGGTGGAGCGGTGGTTTCCGTCGACCCGGATGTGCTCGGTGTGTGGCCGGGTCAAAGACAGGATGGCGCTCGACGTCAGGTCGTGGTTCTGTCCCTGCGGGGCCGTTCACGACCGGGACGTCAACGCCGCACGCAACATCAAGGCCGCCGGACGGGCGGACTTCAACGACCGTGGAGCGCAGGTAAGACCGGCACCCGTGCCGGCACCGCGCCGAGAAGCGGTAACCCACCGGGAGTTCACCCCTTCGGGGGTGTAGCAGACCGGAATCCACTTCCTCCAGGAAGAGGAGGACGTCAACTGCACCCCAGCCCGGACGCGGCGACCGGCGAGCGGGTCGTCGGGCAGAGCCACGCCTGGGTGGAGTGGTGGGCCGGCCGGTGGACGGCGTTCGACCCGACCAACGGGATCCCGTTCGGCGAACGGCACGTGGCGGTCGGCCGGGGCCGGGAGTACGGCGACGTGCCACCACTCAAAGGGGTGTACGCCGGCCCGGCGAACACCGGCCAGGGCGTCGAGGTGGCGATCACCCGGCTGCGCTGAACCGCGACCTTGCGCACCGACCGACTGGACTTCGCGCACCGACCGGGCTTCGCTCACCAGCTGCCGGCCACCGGCAAGCCTTCGGTGTAGCCGGCGGTGCTCTGCACCCCGACGACCGCCCGGTCGTGGAACTCGGCCAGGGTCGCGGCCCCGACGTAGGTGCAGGCACTGCGTACCCCGGCGACGATCTCGTCGATCAGGTCCTCGACGCCGGGTCGGGCCGGGTCGAGGAACATCCGCGCCGACGAGATCCCTTCTTCGAAGACCGCCTTGCGGGCCCGCTCGAACGGGCTGTCGTCGGCGGTGCGGGCGCTGACCGCCCGGGCGGACGCCATGCCGAAGCTTTCCTTGTAGCGTCGGCCGTCCGGGTCGGTGTAGATGTCGCCGGGCGACTCGTAGGTGCCGGCGAACCAGGACCCGATCATCACGTTGGCCGCTCCGGCGGCTAGGGCGAGCGCCACGTCGCGGGGGTGGCGCACCCCGCCGTCGGCCCAGACGTGCCGCCCGCGTCGGCGGGCCGCCGACGCGCATTCCAGCACGGCGGAAAATTGCGGACGGCCGACCCCGGTCATCATCCGGGTGGTGCACATCGCGCCCGGCCCGACACCGACCTTGACGATGTCGGCACCGGCGTCGATCAGGTCGTCGACCCCGGTGGCGGTGACCACGTTGCCGGCCACCACCGGCACTGTCGGGTCCAGTTTGCGCACCGCGCGGACCGCGGCCAGCATCCGTTCCTGATGGCCGTGCGCGGTGTCCACCACGATGGTGTCCACTCCGGCGGCGAGCAGCGCGGTGGCCTTGCCGGTGACGTCGCCGTTGATGCCGACGGCGGCGGCCACCCGCAGCCGGCCGCCGGCGTCGACCGCCGGCCGGTACAGGGTGGCGCGCAGCGCGCCGGCCCGGGTCAGCACCCCGATCAGCCGGCCGGCGTCGTCGACCACCGGCGCGGCCCGCCGCCGACCCTGCGCCATCAGGTCGAATCCGGTACGCGGGTCGGTGGTCTCCGGCACGGTCAGCGGCTCGCGTGACATCACGTCGCGCAGCTGGGCGAAGCGGTCGACGCCGGCGCAGTCGGACTCGGTGACGATGCCGACCGGACGCCCGGCCTCGACGACGATCACCGCGCCGTGGGACCGCTTGGGCAGCAGGTGGATGGCGTCGCCGACGGTGTCGGTGGGAGCCAGGGTCAGCGCCGTGTCGTGCACCAGGTGCCGTCGCTTGACCCAGGCGACCACCTCGGCGATCACCTCGATCGGGATGTCCTGCGGGATCACCGCCAGGCCGCCCCGCCGGGCGACGGTCTCGGCCATCCGCCGGCCGGCCACCGCGGTCATGTTGGCGGCGACGATCGGGACGGTGGTGCCGGTGCCGTCGGTGGTGGCCAGGTCGACGTCGAGGCGGGACGCCACGTCGGAGCGGTTGGGCACCAGGAAGACGTCGTTGTAGGTGAGCTCGTGCGCGCCGGGCACGTCGGAAGTGAACCGCACCCGGCCATCATGCCCGCCCGGCGGGCCGACATGCGTCTGTCAGCTGATCGAGCAGATCGTGGCACCGGCGCTGACCACGGCACCGACCTCGGCGGACAGGCCGCTGACCGTACCGGCCTTGGGCGCGTTGATCGGCTGTTCCATCTTCATCGCCTCCAGCACCACGATCAGGTCGCCCTCGGCGACCTGATCGCCGTCGGTGATCGCGATCTTGATGATGGTGCCCTGCATCGGCGACACCAGGGCGTCACCGCTGGCCGCCGCCGTGCTGGCGCCGCCCCGGCGGCGGGCCGACTTTCGGGCCAAGACCGGCGCGGTCGGCGTACCGCTGCCGAAGCCGGCGGGCAGGCTGACCTCCAGCCGCTTGCCGCCGACCTCGACCACGACGGTCTCGCGGGGTTCGGGGGCGTCGGGGGCCGCCGCCGGTGCGGTGAAGGCCGGCACGGTGTTGTCGAACTCAGTTTCGATCCACCGGGTGTGCACGGTGAACGGTTCGCTGGTGAAGGCCGGGTCGCGGACCACCAGGCGGTGGAACGGCAGGGCGGTGGCCATCCCGTCGGCAACCATCTCGTCCAGTGCCCGCCGGGCGCGGTCCAGCGCCTCGGCGCGGGTCTCGCCGGTGACGATCAGCTTGGCCAGCAGCGAGTCGAAGTTGCCGCTGACCACGTCGCCGGCGGTGACGCCGGCGTCCACCCGTACGCCGGGGCCGGTGGGCAGCCGCAACGCGGTGATGACACCGGGCGCGGGCAGGAAGTTGCGGCCCGGGTCCTCGCCGTTGATCCGGAACTCGATGGAGTGCCCGCGCGGCGTCGGGTCGTCGGTGAACCGCAGCCGCTCGCCGGCGGCGATCCGGAACTGTTCGCGGACCAGGTCGATGCCGGCGGTCTCCTCGGTGACCGGGTGTTCGACCTGCAGCCGGGTGTTGACCTCCAGGAAGGAGATGGTGCCGTCGACGCCGACCAGGTACTCGACGGTGCCGGCACCGTGGTAGCCGGCCTCCCGGCAGATCGCCTTTGCGCTGGCGTGGATCTCGGCGCGCTGGGCGTCGGTGAGGAACGGCGCCGGTGCCTCCTCGACGAGTTTCTGGTGGCGGCGCTGCAGCGAGCAGTCCCGGGTGCCGACCACGATCACGTTGCCGTGCTGGTCGGCGAGCACCTGCGCCTCGACGTGCCGGGGCCGGTCCAGGTAGCGCTCGACGAAGCACTCGCCGCGACCGAACGCGGCGACCGCCTCACGGGTCGCCGACTCGAACAGGTCGGCGATCTCGGCCATCTCGCGGGCAACCTTCAGCCCGCGCCCGCCGCCGCCGAACGCGGCCTTGATCGCGACCGGCAGGCCGTACTGCTCGGCGAAGGCGGTCACCTCGTCCGGGCTGGCGACCGGGTCGGCGGTGCCGGGCACCAGCGGCGCGCCGGCGCGCTGGGCGATGTGCCGGGCGGTGACCTTGTCGCCGAGGTCGCGGATCGCCTGCGGGCTCGGCCCGATCCAGGTCAGGCCGGCGCCGATGACCGCGGCGGCGAAGTCGGCGTTCTCGGAGAGGAACCCGTAGCCGGGGTGGACGGCGTCGGCGCCGGACCGGGTGGCGACGTCGAGCAGCTTGTCGATCCGCAGGTACGTGTCGGCGGCGGTCTCCCCGCCGAGGGCGTACGCCTCGTCGGCCAGCCCGGCGTGCACCGCCGAGCGGTCCGGGCCGGCGTACACGGCGACGCTGTCCAGCCCGGCGTCCCGGCAGGCGCGGATCACCCGGACCGCGATTTCGCCCCGGTTTGCGACGAGAACTTTGCGCACGCCCTGTTCTCCTTTGCTCACGGATCAAGCCGGAGTCTAACGGCCGGCTTGATCAACTGAACCGGCGCTCAGTGTGGGATGACACACTGGCGATTAGGCTCCCGGATGTGTCTGCCACCCGAATGATGATTCTCGGTCTGGTCAAATGGATGCAACCGGTGCACGGCTACGACGTGCGACGTGAGCTGCTCAGTTGGCGGGCGGACAGCTGGGCCAACATCGCACCGGGGTCGATATATCACGCGTTGCGCAAGCTCGCCGAGGAAGGGCTGCTCCGCCAGGTAGGCACCGCCCAGGTGGGTGCCCGGCCGGCCCGGACCAGTTACGAGATCACCCCCACCGGGGTCGACGAGTTCGACTCGTTGCTGCGGCAGCACTGGCGCGACTGTCGGCCGTCGGCCGATCCGTTCCTCAGCGCATTCGCCTTTCTGCCGGCGCTGTCCCGCGCGGAGGCGGTCGCGGCGTTGCGGGGTCGAGCCGCGATGCTGCGGGCCGGCAACGCGGTGGCCCGTGACGACTTGGCCGCAGGATGGTTGCGGCAGAAACCGTCGTATGTCGGCTGGATGCTGGAGCTGACCGTCGCCCGGGTCGACGGGGAGATCGCGTGGTGTGACCGGATCGCCGGGCTGATTGAGTCCGGGGCGTCGTATCACCCGGCGGAGGAGCCAGCTGACGGCACCTGGGCGGGGTGGCAGGCTGACCTGGACGCCGCCGACCGGGAGTCGGCCAGATCACCCAGCAATAATCAACGTTGACTATCCCGATCGCCGGGGTCTAGCGTGCCAGACGCAGCGTGGGGAGCTGGGCGGCCCGGCATGCCCACGGGGGAGAGCGGCCGGCGGCCGGCCGGCCCGGCGAGCCGAGCAGGAGAAAGCTTCATGATCGAGACCAAGGGGCTGCGGAAGTCGTTCCGCTCCCGACAGGGGCGCGGCGCCAAAACCGTTGACGCGGTCCGTGGCGTCGACATGCTGGTCGAGGAGGGGGAGATCTTTGGCTTCCTCGGACCGAACGGTGCCGGTAAGACGACCACGCTGCGGATGCTCGCCACGCTGATCGAGCCCGACGGCGGGGAGGCCGTCATCGCCGGCGCCGACCTGCTGCGCGACCCAGGCGAGGTGCGCCGACGGATCGGCTACGTCGCCCAGGGCGGCAGTACCTGGGACGAGGTCACCGGCCGCGAGGAGTTGGTGATGCACGCCCGGATGTACGGCATCGGCAAGTCCGAGGCGCAACGTCGGGCCACCCGGGCGCTCGCCGCCTTTCAGCTGACCGAGTACGCCGACCGCAAGTGCAAGACCTACTCCGGTGGTCAGCGACGGCGGGTCGAGATCGCGCTGGGCATCATCCACGAACCGAAGGTGGTCTTCCTCGACGAGCCGACCACCGGGCTGGACCCGCAGAGCCGGGCACACATGTGGGACGAGATCCGCCGGTTGCGTGCCGAAGGCATGACCGTCTTCATCACCACCCACTACCTCGACGAGGCGGACGCGCTCTGCGACCGGATAGCGATCATGGACCACGGCGAGATCGTCACCGAGGGCACCCCGGCCGCGCTCAAGCGCGAGGTCGCCGGCGAAGTGGTGACCGTCGGGCTGCGCCCGGACGAGTCGGCCGCCGCCGCGCAACTGCTCGACAGCCAGCCGTACGTCAGCAAGCTGGAGACCCCCGACGACGGCGGCGTACGGCTCTTCGTCGACGACGGCGCCACCGCCATCCCGCAGATCCTGCGCACCCTGGACGGCGCCGGCCTGGAGCTGGGCTCGATCGAGCTGCACCGGCCCAGCCTGGACGACGTGTTCCTCACCAAGACCGGCCGCTCGCTGCGCGAGTCCTGAGCCGGCCGCCTCGATGACGGAGACCGTACGATGAAATTCGCCCGCGACACCTGGCTGATCTTCCAGCGGCAGGCGTTGCTGCTGATCCGCAACCCCGTCTGGATCTTCGTCGGGGTGTTTCAGCCGATCATGTATCTGGTGCTGTTCGCCCCGCTGCTCAAGCCGGCGCTGGCCCCGATGGGGGCGAGTAGCGACGCGGAGATCTACCGAATCTTCGTACCCGGCCTGCTGGTGCTGCTGGCCATCTTCGGCGGTCTGTTCCAGGGCTTCGGCCTGATCGCCGAGCTGCGCGCCGGGGTGATCGAGCGGTCCCGGGTCACCCCGGTCAGCCGGCTCGCCCTGCTGCTCGGCCGCAGCCTGCGGGACGTGATCTCGCTGCTGATGCAGGCGGTGATCATCACGGTGCTGGCGATCCCGTTCGGGCTCACCGTGCAGCTGGGTAACCTGCTGCTGGCGTACCTGCTGCTCGCCCTGATCGCGCTGATGACCTCGGCGGTGTCGTACGGCGTGGCGTTGCTGGTCCGCAGCGAGGACGCGCTCGCCCCGCTGATGAACACGGTGGCCCAGCCGGTGCTGCTGCTCTCCGGCATCCTGCTGCCGCTGGCCTTCGCGCCGCTGTGGCTGCAGCGGGTGTCGCAGTGGAACCCGTTCTCCTGGGCGGTCGACGGCACCCGGGCGCTGTTCGCCGGCAATCTCGGCGACGACGCGGTCTGGCAGGGTCTGCTGATCACCTCGGCGCTGGCCAGCCTCGCGGTCACCTGGGCGGCCCGCGCCTTCGCCCGCAGCGTCCGGTAGTCCCCGATCTTCGGTAGCCGGGCACGGGGCTGCCCTCTGCGCACGGCAACGGCACAGAGGGCAGCCGCTCCAGGCTATCGTCGGACCGGCCGGCCCGCTGTCACCTGCGCCGGGCCAGGGTCAGCCCGTCGGCGATCGCCAGCATCACCACGTCCACCCGGTCGTCGGCGGTGACCTGCTTGTTGAAGGCGACCATCGCCTCGTCCTCTTCGCTCTGCGGGGCCAGCACCCGACCGTGCCGCAGCACGTTGTCGATCACGATCAGCCCGCCGGGCCGCATCCGGGGCACCAGCTCACCCCAGTAGACCGGGTAGCTGATCTTGTCGGCGTCGATGAATGCCAGGTCGAGGTGGGGCTCGCCCGGCAACGCCCGCAGCGAGTCGGCCGCCGGACCGATCCGCAGGTCGATCCGGCCGTCGACCCCGGCCCGCTGCCAGTAGCGCCGGGCCACAGCGGTGAACTCCTCCGATACGTCCAGGCAGATCAACTGCCCGTCCGCCGGTAGACCACGGGCGATGGCCAGCGCGGACAGCCCGGTGAAGGTGCCGACCTCCACCGCCCGGCGAGCGTTCACCAGCCGGGTCAGCAGGGTCATCAGCGCCGCCTGCTCCGGCGCGACCTGCATCTGCGCGTTCTCCGGCAGCGCGCTGGCGGTCTCGGCGATGAGGTCACTGACGATCTCGTCCGGCGGGGTGCCGTGGGCGATGACGTACGCCTGCAGGGCGTCGGTCATCGGCAAGGTCTTGGTGGTCATGGGCAGACGGTAGTCCGACTACCGGCCGGTGTCGGGCTCGCCCCACAGATCCGTGATCCGATAGCCGACCTCGGTGACCAGCCGGCGCAGCACCGGCAGTGACAACCCCACCACCGTGCCGTGGTCCCCTTCGATCCGCTCCAGGAACGGCCCGCCCAACCCGTCGATGGTGAACGATCCGGCCACCTGCAGCGGCTCGCCGGTAGCCACGTAAGCGGCGACCTCGTCGTCGGTGACCTCGGCGAAGTGCACCACGGTCGCGGCGGCGGCGCCGGCCCACCCGCCGGTGGCCAGGCTGGTCAGCGCGTGGCCGGTGTACAACACCCCGGACCGCCCGCGCATCCGCCGCCACCGCGCGGTCGCGTCGGCGGCGTCGGCCGGCTTGCCGAGGATCTCCCCGTCGAAGTCGAGCACCGAGTCGCAGCCGAGGACCAGCAGGTCGGTGCCGTCGTCGGCGAGGTCCGGCCGGAGCCGATCGGCGACGGCGGCCATTTTGCGCCGGGCCAGCTCCAGACACAACTCGTCGGCCCGGTCCAGCGTCACCGACTCCTCGTCGACGCCGCTCACCAGCACCTGCGGGGTGATTCCGGCGGCCTGCAGCAGTTTGTGCCGGGCCGGGCTCGCCGAGGCGAGCACCAGACGCGGACGCAGGGAGGTAGCCACGGGTGGTCAGGCTACCGGCCGCAGCACCCGGTACCGATGATCAGTGGGGCAGGGCGCTGGCCCGCCAGGCGTCCGGACCGAGCCGGCCGGGGAAACCCGGCTTGGGTCGGGCGCTGCGGGCCCACTGCGACGGCGCCGGCCGATCGGCGCCACTGTCGGAAACCGGACGGGTACGGGAGACGATCACGCCCACCAGCGCCGCCAACTCCTCGGGGGTCGGGGTGCCCCGGACGACCCGCCAGGCCGGCTCCGCCTCACTCATCGGCCGAGCGTACGTGCCGGCCAGGCCGGCCGGCGACCGGCCGGCGAGTGGTGATCATTACTGGCGCGCTACCGTCGGCGTCAGGTTGCCATCCCGGTACCATATGACGCGCGGCTCACACCGGCCGCGTGCCGATCGTGTGGCACCCAAACCTTCCGGGTACGGTCATTTGGATGTCCGCTGTGCCCCCGCAACTAGTTGCAGACCGTTACCGGCTGGTCGAGCCGCTCGGTCAGGGCGGCATGGGCCGGGTCTGGAAGGCCCGCGACGAGGTGCTGCACCGGGATGTGGCGATCAAGGAGCTGGTGCCGCCACCGGGCCTCACCGACCAGGAACGCCGCGAGATGCGGGAGCGCTCGCTGCGCGAGGCGCGGGCGATTGCCCGACTCAACCACATCAACGTGGTACGCGTCTTCGACGTGCTGCGCACCGACGGCGACCCGTGGATCGTGATGGAGTACGTGCCGTCCCGGTCGCTGCAGGACGTGCTCGCCCAGAACGGCCCGGTCCCGGCGACCCGGGCTGCGGAGATCGGTCTCGGCGTGCTCGGCGCGCTCCGGTCCGCCCACCTGTCCGGGGTGATGCACCGGGATGTCAAGCCCGGCAACGTACTGCTCGGCCACGACGGCCGGGTGGTGCTCACCGACTTCGGCCTGGCCACCGTGCCGGGCGACCCCAACGTCACCCGTACCGGGCTGGTGCTGGGCTCACCGGCGTACATCGCCCCGGAGCGGGCCCGTACCGGCAGCGCCGGGCCGGAAGGCGACCTGTGGTCGCTCGGTGCGACGCTGTACGCGGCCGTCGAGGGGCAGTCGCCGTACGCCCGGCAGACCGCCATCGCGACGCTGTCCGCGCTGGCCACCGAGCCGCCGCCGCCCGCCCGCCGGGCCGGTCCACTCAAGCCGGTGCTGGCCGGGCTGCTGCGCAAGGACCCGTACACCCGGATGAAGGCCGACGAGGCGGAGCGGCTGCTGACCCGCGCCGCAGGTCGCGGTCCGCGTCGCGGTCGCTCACTGCTCGACGGGGTACGCCGACCCAGCCCGTACGGCAGCCGGGAGGTCCGCCCCGGCGAGTCCCGGTCGGGGATCGTGCCCGGTCCGCGCGGCGGGGCGCCACGCACCCCGGTCCCGTCGCCGCCGGTGTCGCCGCCGGTGGCCCCGTTGCCGACCGCGTTGCCGGTGGTACCCGGCCCGGCCAAGTACGGCTCGCCGGTCACCCGCCCGACCAACTCGGCGGACCCGACCAGGGCGGTGCCGCCGACCGGCCAACCCGCCGGCGCGACGCCCGCAGCTGCGGGCGCAGCCGAGACGAGTGTGTTGCCGACCAAATCCGGTGAGCCGCCGTCGGAAGCCACCGTGCTGCCCCAGGCAGAACGCACCCAGGTGGTGCCGGGCCGCAAGGAGACTGCGCCGGACGGTAAGACGGCCGGGCAGTCGCCGGCCGCCGAGCCGGCCAAGGCAGCAGAGCAGCCGGCGGTGACGAAGCAGCCGACGGTCGCCGAGCCCGCCGAGCGGCCACCGGTCCAGGAACAACCCGAGCCGGTGCCGGCCGCCAGCGCGTCGGACCCGCGAAACTGGTCCGCGCCGGCCCTGCTGTTCGACCGCGCCGCGCGGGCTGTCCGGTCCGTGACCGAGCTGCCGCGTACCTGGCTGATCAGCGGTGCGGCCGGTGTCGTCGTACTGGCGTTGCTGGTGACCGTCGTGCTGCTGGCCGCCGGCGACGAGGACGAGCCCGACGGACGGCTTGCCGCCGGTCCAGCCGCCTCGGCCACGCCGTCGGCCCCGGCCCCTACCTCCGGCGCGCCGAGTGCCGAACCGAGTGTCGAGCCGAGCTCGCCGGCGGCCGACACGTCGCCCGAGGTGCCGGCGGTGCCGCCGCAGAGCGATGAGTCGCCCCAGCCGTCGGACCCACAGTCGCCGTTGCCCGACGGCTGGCGGTTGCACGAGGACCAGACCGGGTTCTCGGTGCCGGTGCCGGAAGGCTGGTCGGTCAGCCGCGAACGAACCCGGGTGGAGTTTCGGGAGAACGGTCAGCTCGGCCGGCTGATCATCATCGACCAGACCGACAACCCGAAGCCGGATCCGGTTGCCGACTGGCAGAACCAGGAGCAGGCGCGGCGGGGCACCTACAACAACTACGAGCGGGTACGGATCGAGGCCGTCGACTATTTCCTCGACGCCGCCGACTGGGAGTTCCGCTACACCAGCAACCAGGGCAACCGACTGCAGGTGCGCAACCGGGGGTTCGTCACCGCACCGGACAAGGCGTACTCCATCTACTGGTCGACCACGGCCGAACGCTGGCAGCAGGACCTGGTCTACTTCGAGCTGATGGCGAGCAGGTTCCAGCCCGCCGGAAGCTGAGCCACGACTCACCCGCATGAACTTCCGATCTTCCGGGTACAACCGGAGCGCGACGGAAGGAGGGGTGCGACATGGTCAACCGTCGACGGATCGCCAAGCCGAGCGTTGCACTGTGGATGCTGGTGGCCCTGGCCGACGTGGCCCTGCTGGTCGCCAGCGTCGGTCTGATACCCGTACTGCTGGTGCTGTCCGGCGGCACAGCCGTGACGATCGCCGCTGTGGCCGCGTACCGCGTGACCGTCAGTGAGCGAGCCAGCGCCGAAGCTAGGGTCCTGCCTGCCGGCGGACGGTGGTCTGGTGGGCGCAACGAGCGGTGAGTAGGCTCGCTGGCTGTGTCGATCACCGGGCTGACAGAAATCTGGGACCGCCTCTTCGGGGCCCAGACCGACCCGCCGCCACTGCTCGTGCTCATCACCGCCGCCGTCGCGCTGGCCGCGGTGCTCACCCGGCTGCCCTGGCGGATCGGCCGCAACGCGATCACCATCGCCCACGAAGGCGGGCACGCGTTGATCGCCCTGCTCACCGGCCGCAAGCTCAAGGGGATCCGGCTGCACTCGGACACCTCCGGGCTGACCCTGTCCGCTGGCCGGCCGACCGGGCTGGGCATGATCCTCACCCTGCTGGCGGGCTACGTCGCGCCGTCGTTGGTCGGGCTGGCCGGTGCCCTGCTGCTCGGCGGCAACCGGATCACCCTGCTGCTCTGGATCGCCGTGGCGCTGCTGCTCGCCATGTTGGTGATGATCCGCAACCTCTTCGGGATCGTGTCCATCCTGGTCACCGGCGGTGTGGTCTTCGTCGTCTCGTGGTTCGCCGGCCCGGACGTGCAAGCCGCGTTCGCGTACACCGGGGTGTGGTTCCTGCTGATCGGCGGGGTGCGGCCGGTCGGTGAGCTGCAGCGGCTGCGTGCCCAGGGCCGCTCGCCGGAATCGGACGCCGACCAGCTCGCCTGGCTGACCCGGGTGCCCGGCCTGGTCTGGGTGGGATTCTTCGGCCTGATCAACCTCGCGGCGCTGTTCATCGGAGCACTGCTGCTCGCCAGCCCGTGGCTGGCCGACCTGGACCTGCCGACGCCACCGGGCGGGTGACCCGTACCGCTGCGACGGGTACCGGTCAGAGCGGGATGTTGCCGTGCTTCTTCGGCGGCAGGGTCTCCCGCTTGCCACGCAGCATCCGCAGTCCGCGCGCCACCTGCACCCGGGTCTGCGACGGTGCGATGACCGAGTCGACGTAGCCGCGCTCGGCGGCGACGTACGGGTTGGCCAGCCGCTCCTCGTACTCGGCGATCCGCTGCGCCCGCACCGCCGCCGGGTCGTCGGCGGCGGCCAACTCGGCGCGGTAGAGGATGTTCACCGCGCCCTGCGCGCCCATCACCGCGATCTGCGCGGTCGGCCAGGCGAAGTTCAGGTCCGCGCCGAGATGCTTCGACCCCATCACGTCGTACGCGCCGCCGTACGCCTTGCGGGTGATGACGGTGACCTTGGGGACGGTCGCCTCGGCGTACGCGTAGATCAGCTTCGCGCCGCGCCGGATGATGCCGTCCCACTCCTGGTCCGTGCCGGGCAGGAAACCGGGCACGTCGACGAAGGTGAGCACTGGGATGTTGAACGCGTCGCAGGTGCGGACGAACCGGGCGGCCTTCTCCGAGGCCTTGATGTCCAGGCAGCCGGCGAAGTGCATCGGCTGGTTGGCGACCACCCCGACCGGTTGGCCCTCGATGCGGCCGAAGCCGACCACGATGTTCTGCGCGTACAGCGGCTGGACCTCCAGGAACTCGCCGTCGTCCAGGACGTGTTCGACCACCCGGTGCATGTCGTACGGGTGGTTGGCCGAGTCGGGGACGATGGTGTCCAGCTCATGGTCAATCTCGGTGACGGCCGGCTCCGACTCGGTCGGCAACGTCGGCGGTTCGTCCAGGTTGTTGCTCGGCAGGTACGCCAGCAGCGCCTTGACGTAGTCGACGGCGTCTTCTTCGTCGGTTGCCAGGTAGTGGGCGTTTCCGCTGGTGGCGTTGTGGGTGCGGGCGCCACCGAGTTCCTCCATGCCGACGTCCTCGCCGGTGACCGTCTTGATCACGTCCGGGCCGGTGATGAACATGTGCGACGTCTGGTCAACCATGATGGTGAAGTCGGTGACCGCCGGGGAGTACACCGCGCCGCCCGCGCACGGCCCCATCACCAGAGAGATCTGCGGGATGACGCCGGAGGCGCGGACGTTGCGGAAGAAGATGTCGCCGTACAGCCCGAGGCTGACCACGCCCTCCTGAATGCGCGCGCCGCCGGAGTCGTTGATCCCGATCACCGGGCAGCCGATCTTCATCGCCAGGTCCATCACCTTGACGATCTTTTCGCCGAAGACCTCGCCGAGCGAGCCGCCGAAGACGGTGAAGTCCTGCGCGAAGACGCACACCTGCCGGCCGTCGACGGTGCCGTAGCCGGTCACCACCCCGTCGCCGTACGGGCGGGTGCGCTCCAACCCGAAGTTGGTCGACCGGTGCCGGGCCAGCTCGTCCAGCTCGACGAAGGAACCCTCGTCGAGCAGCATCGCGATCCGTTCCCGGGCGGTCTTCTTACCCCGGGCATGCTGTTTCTCGACCGCGCGGGCCGAGCCGGCATGCACCGCCTCGTCGACCCGGCGTTCCAGGTCCGCCAGCTTGCCGGCGGTGCTGTGGAGGTCGGTCTCGGTCCCGGACTGCTCACTCGTCACGCCCACACCGCGGATGCTATCGACGTCGCGACCGCCGGTCAGGGGCCGACGGTGTGCGGTTTCCCTCAGCACGCCGTCGTCGCCCCGGCCCCGGCCCGGCCCGATCGACCCCGGGACGACGTTTCCTGCCTGTTGTCCGATTCGTTACCACCACGTGACAGTGTTGGGAGTCGCGCTGATCGCGTCCGGTCTGACGGTGCTGCTGGTGATGCGGCGGACGCTCTGGCCGGCGCGGGCGGCCACCGTCGGCAGCCGCAGGGCCGGAAGTCTGGACGCCGCGCCGCATCGGCGCCGGCGCGGGCGGGGGCGACGTCGGGCCACCCGCACCGGGCTGTTCCGTCGCCGGGCGACGCCCAGTGGACGTCACACGGTCGGCGTGACCGTGCCGCGTCAACGTCGGGGCGGTCGACCCGCCGTCATGCTGCCAGAGCCGTCGGTGGCCGCCGTGCCGCCCGTCGTTGTGCCGCCGGCTGCTGCTGCTGACGAGGATTTTGACTGGTTCGACCGGCCTACGGACGCGTACGCACAACCCGTACGAGCGTCGGACCGGGCCGTCCCTCCTTCGGACCCGGCCGTTCCCGTGTCGGATCCGGCCGTCCTCGCGTCGGACCCGCCGGTAGCAGTGCCGGTGGTCGGTACGACCGTCACCGGGCATCCGTTCCGCGGCGTGGCACCGGTGCCGCAGTGGCGCGACCACTGGTAGCGCGACGGAGCGACACCGGCCCAACCTGAAAGACTGCTCCGCTGCGGAGGGAGGCGGCGGAGCAGCCACGATTCCGGACCCGCGTTTCAGCGAGAGGGCCTGGGTCAGGGTTGCGGCGGCCCGGATGGCTGGGTGGTGGTGAGGAAGGCGGCGGGCACGCCCGAGTCGATGAGACGACCGCGCATCCGGTCGAGCGGATCAGGTGTCCAGTCTGGATAGGCGGACAGGAACAACAACCGCTGGGCGGCGCGGCGATCGGTTCGGGCTTCGGCGATCGAGTCCTTGACCATGTTCGCCGCCACCTCGAAGTCGTCGTCGATGCGAACGCCGCCAGTCGGGATGCCGACTGCGGCGAGTCGGGCCGGCTGCGGCCGGGCGGCGAACACGACGGTGACGATGACGAGCAGCCCGCCGACGGCGCTGGAGGCGGGAAGAAGCCACGGCGGTGCCGCTGTCCAGTACGGGACGGGCGACAGCGCGTGGTGCACACTGGGGAGCGGGCCGCCGGTATGAGCGTGCGGACGTATCGCGTGCGCGAGGCTGACATACAGGGCGACGACGGGTGCCGCGAGGACGAGGACGGTGGTGGCGGACAGCGCAGCCACGGTGATCCGGTGCGCGGGGTGTGTCGAGTGGATCCGCCGCGCTACCGCCGCCGCGAGCAGCCATCCGGCGGACAGCCCGAGCGCCACGCCTGCGACCAGCAGGATGCGCAGCACTGGTGAGCCTGCGGCCCAGGCGTCCACCCCGACCGTGGTCTTGCCGCCGACGGACATGCCGGCGATCGCGACGACCAGTCCGTGATGCTCGGCGGTGAACCGGTCGTAACGGGAGGGGATGTAGTCGCTGGTCCAGGCAGCGGGGTCCGCCACGCCTGCCTGGTCGTGTACGACCTCGATCTCTGAGACCGACCAGCCGGCGGCGGCGTAGCGCTGCCGGGCCTGCGACGCGTCCCACCTGCCGTCCAAAGTCCCCGCAGTGAATACCCGGTCCGCTGTTCGTGCCGAGGTCTGCCGCAGCACGACAGAAGGAGCCTCGACGCCGCTGGCACGTCTGGTCAGGTCGACCATCGCGGTGTCGCTGGGAAGATCGGTCAGGGTGGCTGCCCCGAGCATGGATCCGGTCGCCGCGCCGAACGCCCCGAGCACCGCCGTGACCACGACCGCTGCCGCTACCGTGACGGGACGACGGTCAGGAAGCGAAAGCCACCGACGGAGGCGCCCGCCGCGTGGAGCCGAGCTGGTTCCGGCGATCGCCGAGGTGCTCACCCAGCCACTCCTGCCATCGACAGCAGTAGGTCAAGCGGGCGGCTCTCCATGCCCCATAGGGTACGGGTGCCTTCAAGCTGCGTCCATCGGATCGCAAGCAGTGGCCCGCTGTCGTACCCGCGACGGGGACCTGTCGAGCACGGGACGACCATCTTCTGCCGCTTGTTGCGCCTCTCCATCCGATCCATCCGGTCGACGAAGGGGCATGACAGTCGAGCAGGTACCAAGTGACTCTGGTGACCATCGAGACCTAAAACGTTTCAGAGTCACGCCCCGTGCTGAAAAGGTAACGATCAATGATCGGTGACGCAAGAATCGACCGTCACAAATTAGGGAGATCCCGTTGGTCTCCGCCACGACCCCAGGCGGCGGCTGGACTCCTTGTATCAGCGGCGCGATGCTCCTTCCCGGAGCATGCCTGGTTCTGTGGCAGACGCGGTGCGCTGCCAGGTGCCGCCGTAGGGTGGGCGGATGGCCGGCTCACCGTACACCGATCTGGACCGTCCGCCGTTGGACGAGCGTGGGCTGCGTCGCGCGCTGGTCGTCCCCGACGGCCTGTGGACCGACGTGCAGGTCCGGGCGCAGACCGGCTCCACCAACGCGGACGTGCTCGCCGCCGCGCGAGCCGGTGCCGCCGAGGGGCTGGTGATCACGGCGGAGCAGCAGTACGCCGGGCGCGGGCGGCTCGGCCGCGGCTGGACCTCGCCGCCGCGGGCCGGCCTCGCCGTCAGCGTGCTGCTGCAGCCGGCGGCGGCTCGGCCGGCCCGGTCGTGGCCGGCGGTGCCGGGGTCCCGGTACGGCTGGTTGCCGCTGCTGGCCGGCGTCGCGCTGGCGGAGGCGATCACCCGGCTGGCCGAGTTGCCAGCCACGCTGAAGTGGCCCAACGATCTGTTGATCGACGAGGCGAAGTGCGCCGGGATCCTTGCCGAGGCGGCCCCGGACGGGGTGGCCGGCCCGGCCGTGGTGCTGGGCATCGGGCTCAACGTGACGTTGCGCGCTGACGAGCTACCGCCGCCCGGCAGCGGTCTGCGGGCCACTTCGTTGCAGCTGGCCGGAGCGGCGGCGACGGACCGGGACCCGTTGCTGCGGGCGGTGCTGCGCGGGGTGGCCGGCTGGTACGGGCGGTGGCGGGCCGCCGGCGGCGATCCGGTCGAGTCCGGTCTGCGGGCGGCGTACCTGCGGCACTGCGTGACGGTGGGCCGGCAGGTGCGGGTCTCGTTGCCGTCCGGAGCGGCGCACACCGGGCTGGTCGACACGGTCGACGAGGGCGGTCGCCTGGTGGTCCGTACGGCCGGCGGCGATCTGCCGGTCGCAGCCGGGGACGTGACGCATGTGCGGTCCGGCGACGCGCCGGGAAACGGTACGCCCGGTTGACCGTACGGGTGGCGGTCAACCGCTACGGTCACCCCGGCGGCCGGTGTACGGACCGCCGGCCGGGTCCCCTGCCCGGCCCGGGCTAGGAGGTTGCCGTGGCATTTCCCGAAGACATGCTCACCGCGGACGAGCATGTCGTGTTGCACCTGCACCCGCACTGGAAGGCGCTGGTCCGGCCGGTGGCGGTGACGGTGCTGGCGGTCGCCGCCGTGGTGGCCGGGTTCCTGCTGCTGCCGGAGAGCACCGCAGCCACCGTCGTGTGGTACGTGATTCTCGCGCTTGCGCTGGTCGCGGTGCTCTGGTTCGCCGTCCGGCCGTTCGCGGTCTGGCGCAGTACGCACTACGTGTTCACCAACGAGCGGGTGGTGCTGCAGCACGGGGTGTTCTCCCGGGAGCGCCGGGACATCCCGTTGAACCGGGTCAACGACCACTCCATGACGCAGCGGTTCAGCGAGCGGCTGCTCGGCTGCGGGACGTTGACCATCGAGTCGGCCGGTGAACGCGGGCAGACCGTGCTGCCCGACCTGCCGGGGGTCAGTCAGGTGCAGACGCAGCTCTACGAGCTGGTCGAGGCGCACCACGATCTGCACAGCCTGGGCGACGGCGAGCTGCGGGAAATTCTCGACGAGGCACGCACCGGGCCGGACCAGGCAGCCCCGACGCGACCGGACAACGCCTCGCCCGGCCGCTGACCGGGCGACGGCTGGCCAGCACTACCGAGCCGGCCTGGCCCGCTGGCCAGCCGGGTCAGGTCGTCGGCCCGGCGCCGCGTAGCGCGAACCAGCCACGGAACCGGGTGCGCAGCACCTCGCGCTCCGGCCGGTCGTAGGTGTCGAGCCGGGTCAACGACCCCAGCAGGGTGACCGTGCCCAGGCCGGGCCGGGCGTCGGACAGCTTCCTGGTGAGCACGTCCAGCCTCCCGGCGAGCCGGTCACCGGCGTACACCGGAGCCAGCCAGCGCAGCTCCTCCAGGCCGGGGGAGGTGTCGGCGGCGGCCCGGGACAGCACCGCGTCCACGTACGCCCGCATGAACAGGCTGACGGTGAAGAATCCGCTGGCGATCACGGTGCCGTACGGGCTGGCCTGGGCGAGGTCCGGCTCGACATGGTACCACTGCGGGTCGAAGCGTTCGGCGAAGCTGACCATTTCGACGCCGTCCACGGTGGTGATGCCGAGGTCGAAGGAACCGCCCGGGGCGAGGTCCTCGAAGAACAGGTCGGCGTCAGCACCGGTGCCGGAGCGCACGGTCGTCGGTCAACGCCTGGCCGGGCGGGTCGCCGCGGCGATCTTCGCGTCCAGTTCGGCGGTGATCTTCGCGTCGATCTCGGCGGCGAGTTCGGCGTCGAGCGGGTCGGCCAGGGGTGCCGGGCTGTCCGGGGCCTGCATCGACTGGCCGGCCGGCGGTTGTCCGTTCCGTTGAATCTGCTGCGGGACCCGGTCGCCCGCCGCCGGTTCGGTTTCGGCCACGGTCTCGGTGGTCGGGCCGGTCTCGGTGGTCGGGTGGGCGGCGGGTGCCGGGCGGAAGACGAACGTGCGGTACGCCCAGAAGCGGAAGATGGTGCCGAGCACCAGTCCGATGATCTTGACGATGTTCAGGGCCAGCAGCCCGCTGATGCCGAAGCCGTACTTGGCCAGCCCCAGCACCCCGACCTCGATCGCCAGGCCGGTGAGGTTGAACAGGAAGAAGAGCACGTACTCCCGCCGGATGGCCGACTTCGGCCGGTCCCGGTAGGTCCAGTGGCGGTTCATGAAGTACGAGCTGGTGGTCGCCACCAGCGCGGCGACGACAGTCGCCTTCAACTGACCGTCGGCGAGCACGGTCAGTGCCAGAGCGTTGAACACCGCGAAGTTGACCGCGGTGTTGATGCCACCGACGGTGCCGAACTTCAGCGCCTCGCGGATGAACCTCTGCCAGCGCTCGGGCAGAAGGCGAAGTATTCGCATTAGATCACCATACGGCAGGTCGACGGGCCGTTCGGGTTGACTGGCGGGTAGGCGGCACCGGGTGGGGCTAGTCACGGTCGCTGGCGGCGGCCGCCACCACGGCGGGTGCCGCGACGGTGAACACGAACCTGCGGTAGGCCCAGAACCGGAACAGGGTGCCGACCGCCACGCCGACGATGTTGGCCGCGATGTTGTCGGCGAGCAGTGTCCGGAACACCCCCGGCCAGATGCTGCCCAGCCCGTAGTGACTGATCCCCAGGCAGGCCAGGCCGATGCCCAGTCCCACGGCGTTGAAGAAGAAGTAGAGGCCGTACTCGCGGGCCAGCCCGGACCTGACCGAGTGCCGCCAGGTCCAGAAGCGGTTGCCCACGAAGGCCACCGAGGCAGCGATCACCGTCGACAGCGTCTTCGCGCTGAGCGGGCCCATCCCGAGCACGCCTGAAGCGATGTTGAACAGGGTGATGTCGACGATGAAGGCGATCCCGCCGACCACTCCGAACTTGCCGATCTCGCGGACCAGCAGACCGAACCGGTCCCGGAGCCGGCGAATCAACCCCGGACTGGAGGCGGGCGCGGTCGGCTCGCCGGCGGCGTGGACGGGCACGTGGTCGAGCGTAGCGGGTTCCCGCCCGCCGAGGTGTCGGCACCGCCCGAGTTTCCGGCCGCGCCACGTGTTCGCCACTCGAGACGCGAACACGATTAGTAACTGAGGTTGGGGTTGGTCGAGTGCCGGAAGATCTTGCGTACAACTGCGCGTGAGAGCGAGAAACAGCTCGTCAGATTGCATGGGGCGACAACTTGTGCACTTCTTCACAAGCTCCTCGGCTGCCCTGAACGATCAATCGGTTTACCCTGAGTCCAACTCCCGGACTTGTATCCCGGCGGGTGGGCTCGACCATCCGCCGGTGCCGTGCACTCCAGGAACGAGGTCAGCGCCGACCACGAGGAGATCGCCATGACTGCAACGGCCACCGCGTCCGTACCGTCGAACGTCCCCGGCCCCGCCCCGACCAGCCACGCCCGCCTGCTCGACTGGGTCCGGCAGATCGCCAACCTCACCACACCGGACCGGGTCGTCTGGGCCGACGGTTCGCTCGCCGAATGGCACCGGCTCACCGACGAACTCGTCGACTCCGGCACCCTGGTCCGGCTGGACGCCGAACGCCGTCCCAACTCGTTCTGGGCCCGCACCGACCCGACCGACGTGGCCCGGGTCGAGGAACGTACCTTCATCTGCTCCCCGGAGGAAGCCGACGCCGGCCCGACCAACAACTGGGTGGATCCCGCCGAGATGAAGCGGGTGATGACCGAGCTGTACCGGGGGTGCATGCGTGGCCGGACCATGTACGTGGTCCCGTTCTGCATGGGCCCGTTGGACGCCCCGGAGCCGATGTTCGGGGTGGAGATCACCGACAGCGCGTACGTCGTCGCCTCGATGCGGATCATGACCCGGATGGGCGCCGAGGTGCTCGCCGCGATGGGCGACGACGCCGCGTTCGTGCCGGCCCTGCACTCGGTCGGCGCACCGCTGGAGCCGGGGCAGGCAGACGTGCCGTGGCCGGCCAACGAGACCAAGTACATCTCGCACTTCCCGCAGACCCGGGAAATCTGGTCGTACGGATCCGGCTACGGCGGCAACTCGCTGCTCGGCAAGAAGTGCTACGCGCTGCGGATCGCCAGCGTGATGGCCCGCGACGAGGGCTGGCTGGCCGAGCACATGCTGATCCTCAAGCTGACCGCGCCGGACGGGCGGGTCCGCTACGTCGCCGGCGCGTTCCCGTCCGCCTGCGGCAAGACCAATTTGGCCATGCTGGAGCCGACCATCCCCGGTTGGAAGGTCGAGACCATCGGCGACGACATCGCCTGGATGCGGTTCGGCGACGACGGCCGGCTGTACGCGGTCAACCCCGAGTACGGGCTCTTCGGCGTCGCTCCCGGCACCGACTGGCGGACCAACGCCAACGCGATGCGGACCCTAGACCGGGGCAACTCCATCTTCACCAACGTCGCGCTGACCGACGACCGCGACGTGTGGTGGGAGGGGATGGGCGAGCCACCGGCGCACCTGACCGACTGGCGGGGCGAGGACTGGAACCCCGACCGGGGCACCGACGCCGCCCACCCGAACAGCCGGTTCTGCACCCCGATCACCCAGTGCCCGATCCTGGCCGACGAGTACCACGACCCGCGCGGCGTACCGATCGACGCGATCCTGTTCGGCGGCCGACGCCGTACCACGGTGCCGCTGGTCACCGAGGCACGCGACTGGGTGCACGGCGTCTACCTGGGCGCCACCCTCTCCTCGGAGACGACCGCTGCGGCGGCCGGCAAGGTCGGGGTGGTCCGGCGGGATCCGATGGCGATGCTGCCGTTCATCGGCTACCACGCCGGGGACTACTTCCGGCACTGGATCGAGATGGGCAAGGGCACTGACGGCGACGCCGCCAAGCTGCCCCGGATCTTCTACGTCAACTGGTTCCGCCGCGACGACGACGGCCGGTTCCTCTGGCCCGGCTTCGGGGAGAACTCCCGGGTGCTCAAATGGATCGTCGAGCGGCTGGACGGCACCGGCACGGCGGTGGAGACCCCGATCGGCAACGTACCGACCGTCGACGCGCTCGACCTGTCCGGCCTGGACGTCGACCCGGCCGACGTGGCCGCCGCGCTCGCCGTCGACCCGGCGCAGTGGCGCGCGGAGCTGCCGCAGATCACCGAATGGTTCGAGCGGTTCGGCGACAAACTGCCCGGGGTGCTCTGGGCGGAGCTGGACGCGCTGCGGGCCCGGTTGGACGCCGCCGACTGACCGTTGGATAGCCTGCGCCGGTGGCGGCAGTCGATCCCGGTGCGGGCCGCGCCGGACCGGTCCGTCCGGCCGTGCCCCGCCTGCCGACGTCGGTGTGGCGGTCCGCTCCGGCGTACCGCCGCTGCCCCGGGGTGGTCGGGTTCGCCCTGCTCGCCGGGCTCTGCCTGGCCGTGGTGTGGCTGCTGTACCGGTCCCCGACGGTCGGTGCGCCGCTGACCCGACACCCGGCCCGGCTGGTCCGCGACGGCGCGCCGCTGGTGGTGGCGGTGGCGCTGGTCTTCTACGGTGTGTGGCGGGCCGGTCGCGTCGAGTGCGGCCGGGAGGCGGGCAGTGCTGAGCCCGGCCCGGGGGACCGTCGGTGCCGAGCGTGGCCGGACGGCGGCCGGCACTGAACCGGCCTGACGGGAGGTCCAGGTGGACGGTACGTCGGTCGTCGACGTCGCGGTGGTCGGTGCCGGGCCGGCCGGTGCCGCCGCCGCGATCGCCGCCCGCCGGGCCGGTGCCCGGGTCCTGCTGCTGGACCGGGCCGACTTTCCCCGCGACAAGCCGTGCGGCGACGGCATTGCACCGCACGCCCTCGACGTGCTGGCCGGGCTGGACGTGCCCGACCCGGTCGACGGGTTCACCCCGGTCGGCCGGCTCCGGCTGGTCGCCCCGCACGGCGGGCAGGTCGCCGCCGAGCTGGTCCGTCCGGCGTACACGGTGCCCCGGGCCGTCTTCGACGCCCGGCTGGTCGCCGCCGCGGTCGCCGTCGGCGCGCGGCTGCGGCGGCACACCGTACGGCGGGTCACGGTCCGCGACGACCTGGTGCTGCTCGACGGCGAGATCGCGGCGCGGGCGGTGGTCGGCGCGGACGGCGCGGGATCGGTGGTACGCCGGGCGTTGGGCCACGGCGCCAACCCGGACGGACATCTGGCCCTGGCGATTCGCGGCTACGCGTCGGTCGGGGCCGTCACCAGACCCGGCGAACAGCGGATCGTCACCACAGCGGCCGGTTGGCCGGCGTACGCCTGGGCTTTCCCGATCGGTGACGGGCGGGCGAACATCGGGTACGGGGAGGTGCTGGGCGGCCGACCGTTGACCCGGGCCCGACTACTGGACCGGCTGTGCGCGCTGCTGCCCGGCACCGACCTGACGCAGGTCACCGATCTGCGGGCGCATCATCTACCGCTGTCCACCCGGCGGCCGCCGGTGGGTGCGGGTCGGCTGGTGCTGGCTGGCGACGCGCTGTCGCTGATCAACCCGTTCACCGGCGAGGGCATCTTCTACGCGGTGCTGTCCGGTGCGCTGGCCGGTGCGGCGGCGGCCGGTACGCCGACGCTCGCCGCCCGCCGCTACCGGCAGGCGCTGCGCCGACGCCTCGGCGGGCACCTGCGGCACAGCGCCGTCGGCGCCTGGCTGGCCCGGCGGCCGACGACGGTGGACGCCGCCGTCGCGGCGGCGGCGCGGGACCGGCGCGTCTTCGACACCATCGTCGAACTCGGTCTCGGCGACGGCCGGCTGGACGCGGTCACGGTGCGCCGGCTCGCCGCACAACTGACGATCCGCCGGGCGGCCGATACCGCGCGGCGGCGCACCGGTCGCTAGTCTGCTTGTGATGACTCTGCGGGAGCTGCTCTACTCGGTCTATGAGCGACGGCTCATGGCGAGACTGGCGGGCAAGCCGGTGCCCGGCCACGTGGGCGTGATGTGCGACGGTAACCGCCGGTGGGCCCGGGAGATGGGGTTCGTGGATCCCAACGACGGGCACCGGGTCGGCGCAGCAAAGATCAAACATCTGTTGAACTGGTGTGACCAGGCCGGTATCGGTCACGTCACGCTGTACCTGCTGGCCACCGACAACCTGCGTCGGCCGGCCCGCGAGCTGGATCCGCTGCTGAGCATCATCGAGGATCTGGTCACCGAGCTGGCCGAGGAGGGCAACCCCTGGCGGCTGCGCATCGTTGGTGCGCTGGACCTGCTGCCGGGTTCCACCGCTACCGCGTTGAAGGCTGCGCAGGAGCGTACCCAGACCCGGTCCGAGGGCGCGCAGGTGAACATCGCGGTGGGCTACGGTGGTCGCCGGGAGATCGCCGACGCGGTCCGCTCGCTGCTGCAGGAGCACGCCAAGTCCGGCGGCACCCTGGAGGAGCTGGCCGAGGTGCTCGACGTCGACCACATCGCCGAGCACCTCTACACCCGCGGTCAGCCGGACCCGGACCTGGTCATCCGGACCAGCGGCGAGCAGCGGCTCTCCGGCTTCCTGCTGTGGCAGTCGGCGCACTCGGAGTTCTACTTCTGCGACGTCAACTGGCCCGACTTCCGTCGGGTGGACTTCCTGCGGGCGTTGCGGTCGTACGCGAACCGGCAACGCCGGTACGGCGCCTGACGGCCGCCCCCCGGGGCCGTCCCTACCGGGTGGCGTCAGTCCAGGGCGTGCACGGCGGAGGTCAGGAAGTCGCCGAGCGCTTCCGGCGAGTCGATGGTGAGGTCGGCGGCCGCTGACACATCGTGCCCGGTCTCGGCGTTGGCCACCGCCACGCAGACGCCGAAGAAGTCAGGGTTGGCGCTGGCGTGTGCCCGGAGCGCGGCGAACGCCTTGATGTCGGAGACGTCGTCACCGAAGTACCAGGCGCAGCCGGCGGTGCCGACCGCGTCGCCGATGACCATGCCTTTGTCCCGGTCGACCGGCGGCTTGATCTCGATGACCATCCGCCCGCTCTGCACCCGCAGGCCGAGCTGTTCGGCCTGGGCCTGCCCCCACGATTCGACGGTCCCGGCGAGCTCGGGCGCGGTCCGGTAGTGCAGCGCGACGGACAGCCGTTTGTACTCGACCAGTGCGCCGGCGGGTAGCTCGGCGCGGGCCCGGTCGGCCAGCTCTTGCATCGCCGGGACCCAGGGCAGTGCGGCCGGCTCGGTGACCGTCGGTCCGGATCCGTGGCTGTGCTCCAGCCCGTACAGCCCGTACAGGTCGACCTCGCTGATCGTGGCGAACTGGGCCCGGAGGAAGTCGACCGGTCGGGCCGACACGATCGCTATCCGCTGCACCACCCCGGCGAGTGACTCGATCGCCGCCAGCACCTTGGGTGCGGGCTGCACCGACGTGGGATCGTCACCGACCGGAGCGAGGGTGCCGTCGAAGTCGAAGAACAGCACGCACCGGTCGGCGCGATCGATGGTTGCTCGCCATGCCTGCTCCGCGGTCAGCGGACGGGCCAAGCGCTGGTTTCCTACCTCGAACGGCCGCACGGGCGTCAGCGTACCTGCTGCCGCCGCAGGTGCCAGACCTCCCGGCGGATGAACGTTCGGGGACGTCGGCGCTGGCGACTACGGTCCGCGAACCACCCGGCGGGTCAGTCGTCACCGCCGCTCATCAGCCGCCGACCGTGCATCCGCGGTGGAAATTGCACGACTGCCGCGTCGTGTTGCTGTCCCTGCCGGAGTAAATAGCCCTCGACGAAGCCGGAGTTGCGGTCTGCGACGTGTGAGTCGACTTCATTGAGCCGGGCGACGAGAAATTCGGTGAGCGCGGTCAGCCGTCCCTGCTGTCGGTCGTTGAGGTGCGCGATGACCGCCACCAGCGTGGCGACGGACGCGCAGGCGATGACGAACAGGTTCACCACCGCTGGCACCTCGCCGCTACTCAGGACGGCGACCACGATATTCGTGGTGCCGTAAAGCGTGATCGCGACGGCCGCGATCACGACTGCCGACCATTTGAGGGTCATCGGGTATCGACCCTCCCTCCTGTCCCGCAGGGCTGTGTCCGGGCTGTGTCCGGCCTTGTCCCGTCCCCCGTGGATGACGAGCCCAAGCAGTACGGAGAGGAACGCTATCGTGACTCAGCGTGCAAGTGGGGCAGAATCGGGCCGCTTGATCGGCTTTCTTTCGCCATCTGAGAACTACCCTGCCCGCTTGGGTCCTTTGCGAGGTTCGCCGGGCAGTGGGGGTCGATAGGCGAGATAGCGGATCGTCTCCCTGATGTGAAATTTCTCCGCATCTGAAACGTTTGGGTCGACCAGCCGGCGGAGCAGTGCCTCCACGTCCGGGTCCATCGGTGGCGCCGAGGGTGCGGGTCGGGCGCTGGTGGCGCGGTCCCAGCCGAGTACGCCGAACGCGATCGTCGGGCTGATCCCCAGTCCCTCGCAGAACGAGACCACCCGCTCGGCCTCCGGATCACTGGACCACTCGCCGCGTACCCACCGGTTGATGGTCTGGCGGGACACGCCGGTGCGCCGGGAGACCTCCGAGCCGGTCCAGGCGCGGGTCGCGCGCGCGTCGGCGAGCGCCTTGCGTACGAAGGCGGCGAAGGCGATCTTCCGCGCGGCGGAGCTGTCCGGCACCGGCCGACGGTACGGCGAATCGCCGCTTTTCCTGGGGGCAGGGAGCCTTCTGTACTGCGTTTGTGACAGAGCTTTGTGAATCTCTGTCGGGAAATCTTCCCTTGTCACGAGGGGTGCCACGGGTGCAGTCTAAGGACCAAGTGGGGTGGTGCTAATCACCCGAAAAGACGATGCTGTCACTTGCGCGTGACGCTTTACTCTACGTCACGTGCTTGAGACGCTTACTGAGTGGAGTTGTCGCTTACGCGTGACGGAGACGATGCGGTGACCGAACTCGCGACCCGGGCCCAGGCCTTCGGCCTGGTCGCGGACGCCGTCGCCAGCGGCTTGACCGCGCCGTGGCGGCTGTACCTGGCCCGGGGGTGTCGTCACCTGTCGCTCAACGTGGGGGACCGGTCCGAGTGGAACGCGTGGCGGGCACACCTCGGCTGTCCGGAGTTGAGTGTGCGGGTCTACGACGCCGGAGGGGAGATCCGGCGGGCCTCGGTGGCCGAGGTGGTGCTGGGCGGTTGCCGGATCAGCGTCGAACTGGTCGAAGAGGTGAGGACCGACGACATCGATCGGCTGCTCACCGACGGCCCGACGTCGTTCGAGTCGGAGGAGACATGATCCCAGAGATCGGGGCGACCGGATGAGCCCGTTCTTCGCGGTCTTCCTGGTGTTGCTGCTGGCCTCGGCCAGTTACGCCGCCGGCCGGCTGCACGGCCAGCTCAGCTACCGGATCGGCTACCGGTTCGGCTACCGGCAGGGGTACTTCGACGGTGACCGCGGGGCGTGGACCCGGCGGCGCCGGGAGACCGGGGCTGCGATCGCGTCGGTGCTGCCGGAACCAGCCCGTCCGGAGACCCGTCCAGTGGCCGCCGGAGTCGACCTGGCGGTCCGTCCGGGCACCACCTACACCGGCGCGGCCTTCGTCGGCGGGCCTGGCCCCGGTCAGCCTGACCTTGGTGGGCCTGGCCCCGGTGTGCCTGACCTTGGTCGGCCTGACCTCGGTGGGACCGGTGGCCGGCACTCGACGGAACTGCTGGCCGGCCGACATCCCTGACCGGCCGCAGCCGCGGCCGCGGCCATCCGGCCGCAGCGATGAGCTTTCCCGAGTGCGGTGTCGTGTTGAGGCGGACGCGACACCGCCTGGGAACCCCGGCGTCACCGCGCCGGAGTTCCTCCCGGCCGGGATGCGTGCAGGGGGTGCGCATCCCGGCCGGCCGCCTGCTCGGTTCGGATGTGTCCGTCGCGTGACCGGTGTGTCGGACCTGGGTACGGGTCGCCATTCGCCCCGCTCACCTCCGGTGTGGGCCGAAGATCGGCTCAGACGCCTAGCCGAGGTCGGGATCCGGCGGCTAGCGTCTAGTCATGGTCCGGGGTCGTCTCGGGCCAGCCGGACGGTCCGGACCTGCAGTCGCACGGGTTCCGCATCCGACCCGTGCCTTCGGGCCCCGGTGGAGCCGGATCGCGGGCGGATCGGGTGCACGCCCGACGGAGCAGGCCTGTGACGAGTCGACGTACCACCCCCGGGGCCGATCAGAGCCCGACCGCCGCCGCTGTCCCGTCCAGCCGTAGCCGGACCCGCCGAGCCCCGGACGCCGCCGCGTCCGAGTCGGCCGACCGGTCCGCCGGCCAAGTCCAACCGGAGCCGCCAGTCACCATCCGCGCGTACGTCCTGGACACCTCGGTCCTGCTGTCCGACCCGGGGGCGTTCCACCGGTTCGCCGAGCACGAGGTGGTGATCCCGCTGGTGGTGATCTCCGAGCTGGAAGGCAAGCGGCACCATCCGGAGCTTGGCTGGTTCGCCCGGCGGTCGCTGCGCATGCTGGACGAACTCCGGGTCCGCCACGGCCGGTTGGACCAGCCGGTGCCAGCCAACGAGTCGGGCGGCACATTGCGGGTCGAGCTCAACCACGCCGACACCGACGTACTGCCGCCGGGGTTCCGCAACGAGTCCAACGACACCCGGATCCTGTCGGTCGCGCTCAGCATGGGCGCGGAGGGCCGGGACGTGGTGCTGGTCAGCAAGGACATGCCGCTGCGGGTCAAGGCCGCCTCGGTCGGTCTGGTCGCCGACGAGTACCGGCACGGCCAGGCCAGCGACCCGACCTGGACCGGAATGGCCGAGCTGGAGTCCACCGACGAGCAGGTCAAGCAGTTGTACGCGGGCGAGGCCGTCGACCTCGACAGCGCCGCCGGACTGCCCTGTCACACCGGTCTGGTGCTGCACGGCACCGGGGGCGCCGCACTCGGCCGGGTGCTGGCCGACAAGACGGTACGGCTGGTACGCGGCGACCGGGAGGCGTTCGGGCTGCGTGGTCGCTCCGCCGAGCAGCGGATCGCGTTGGACCTGCTGCTCGACGAGTCGATCGGGATCGTCTCGCTGGGCGGTCGGGCCGGCACCGGCAAGTCGGCGCTGGCGCTGTGCGCCGGGCTGGAAGCGGTGATGGAACGGCGCCGGCACAAGAAGGTCGTCGTCTTCCGTCCGCTGTACGCCGTCGGCGGTCAGGAACTCGGTTACCTGCCCGGGTCCGAGTCGGAGAAGATGTCGCCGTGGGCCCAGGCGGTCTTCGACACCCTCGGCGCGGTGGTGCACGAGAACGTGATGGAGGAGGTGCTCGCCCGCGGCATGCTGGAAGTGCTGCCGCTGACCCACATCCGGGGTCGTAGCCTGCACGACGCCTTCGTGATCGTGGACGAGGCCCAGTCGTTGGAACGCAACGTTTTGCTCACCGTGCTGTCCCGGATCGGACAGGGCTCCCGGGTGGTGCTCACCCACGACGTCGCGCAGCGGGACAACCTGCGGGTGGGCCGGCACGACGGGGTGACCGCGGTCATCGAGGCGCTGAAGGGGCATCCGCTGTTCGCCCATGTCACGCTGACCCGTTCGGAGCGTTCTCCCATCGCCGAAATGGTTACTGATCTGTTGGAGGACATCCCACGCTGACCTCGCTCGGTGTGGGACTATGTCCTAATTCAGGGTGAAAATTGGCATGACCAGTATCACATTCAAAGTCCCGCGTTTCCCAACGGCCTCACTGTGAGCGATGGTGGTCGACGAGCGCGCGCACCGGCGACGACCGATATCCGGGTCGTCGGTGGTGGTGCGTCAGCCGACCACCATCGCGGCCGGTCGACGCGCGACCCACCCGGTCGGGCGCTCACGGCGTGCCCGAACCAGCCGCACCGCCGCACCGCACGTGACGGTCGCGCCGCACCTGGCAGCGGCCGCAGCGAGCCGCCGTTCAGCCGGCCGGCCACGCGGTCGCGGGCGGTGTCGACCGGCCCGGCCCGCCGTGCCCTTGCCCCCGACGAAGGGACCACTTCGTGAGTCGGCTGTGGAGCCGGTTCGGTGTCCGGGCACTCGCCGTCGGCCTGCTCGTGACAGGCGTCGCCGGCGGGTTCTACCTGGAGAGCGACCGGGAGACCCAGCAACGCATCAGCGACGCCCGCCTGGCCGCCGAGGCCGAGCAGGTCGAGCTTGAACTGCTGCGCCAGCGCCGGGCTGAACACCAGCGGATGACGGTGCAACGCCGTACCGCCGAACGGGAAGCCACGGAGAAGGCCCTCGCCACGGCCAAGGCCGAGGCGGCCAAGGCCAAGCGGGCGGAGCAGGTGACCCAGCAGAAGCAGCAGGAGGCGGCGGCCCGGCCGCCGGCGGCGACAGTGCCCTTCACCGGCGAGATTCCGGAGTCCTGCGACGAGTTCAGCGGCAACCGGGCGATCGGCTGCGCCCTCACCCTGGAGAAGGGGTGGGGTCTCGACCAGTTCGCCTGCCTGAACAAGCTGTGGAACAAGGAGAGCGGCTGGAACCACAAGGCCTACAACGCGGCCTCCGGTGCCACCGGCATTCCCCAGGCACTTCCGGGCAGCAAAATGGCCTCGGCCGGTGCCGACTGGCAGACCAACCCGGCAACCCAGATCAAGTGGGGCCTCGGGTACATCAGCGGCCGTTACGGCACCCCGTGCGGCGCGTGGCAGCAGTCACAGAACGTCG
Organism: Micromonospora sp. LOL_014; assembly: GCF_048060245.1. Classification (NCBI taxonomy): domain Bacteria; kingdom Bacillati; phylum Actinomycetota; class Actinomycetes; order Micromonosporales; family Micromonosporaceae; genus Micromonospora; species Micromonospora sp. LOL_014. The sequence continues at coordinate 235,209 of NZ_JBHMIP010000002.1, read as the reverse complement.
GCTGGTACTGATTCGGCCCGGACTGTCGGCAGCACCTGTCGCACTCGTCACCGGCGGCGGTACGGACCTGATCGTCCGTACCGCCGCCGGTGTTTCATGCGGCTTTCGCCAGCTGTCGGCTGGCGTCGGTTGCGCGGACCTGATAGCTACTAGGAGATGGCGTACATGGGGACCTCCGGTGGTGACCCGAACCGGTTCGGCACCGAGGCCTTCTACGCCTCGCTGGGCCGGGCATTCGTCGCAATGTGCGCGGTCGTCCCGGTGCTGTTCGTCATCGAGGCGTTCGACGTCTGGTTGAGCGCCGGCTTCGATCTGGCCGCCGGCATCATCCCCCGGCGCATCGACGGGCTGGACGGGGTGTTCTTCGCCCCGTTCCTGCACCACGGCTTCGATCACCTCTACAGCAACAGCGTCCCGTTGATCCTGCTGGGCACCTTCGTCCTGGCCGCCGGGGTCCGCCGGTTCCTCTACTCCACCCTGGTGATCATCCTGGTCAGCGGGCTCGGCGTGTGGTTCACCGGCGCGCCGAACACCGTCGTGGTCGGCGCCAGCGGTGTCGTCTTCGGCTACCTCGGTCTGGTGCTGATGCGCGGCATCGTCGAGCGCACCTGGTGGAACCTCGGCGTTGTCCTGCTGGTCGGCCTGCTCTACGGCTGGCAGCTGGTCGGCATCCTGCCGACCGACGCGTTGATCTCCTGGCAGGGCCATCTCTTCGGGTTCGTCGGCGGGGTGCTCGCCGCGATCCTGTTCCGCCGCCGGCGCGACTACGACCCGTACGATCCGGATCCGCTCACCATGCCCTGACCGGGCCCCGGGTCAGAGGTCGAGTTCGGCGATCGGCTGGCCGTCGAAGTCGACCGCCGAGTAGAGCGCCAGCTTCTCCAACCGGTGATGCGAGTCGATCACCCGGATCGTGCCGCTCTTGGAGCGCATCACGATCGACTGGGTGTACGCCCCACCCGAGCGGTACCGCACCCCGTGCAGCAGGTCACCCGAGGTGACCCCGGTGGCGACGAAGAAGCAGTTGTCGCCGGTGACCAGGTCGTCGGTGCGCAGCACCCGGCCCAGGTCATGCCCGGCGGCGACGGCCTTGTCCCGCTCCGCGTCGTCGCGTGGCCAGAGTTTCGCCTGCATCGCGCCGCCCATGCACTTCAGCGCGCAGGCGGCGATGATCCCCTCCGGGGTGCCGCCGATGCCCATCAGCACGTCGACGTCGGACTCCTCGCGGGCCGCCGAGATCGCGCTGGCGATGTCACCGTCGGACAGGAACCGGATCCGGGCACCGGCGTCGCGGATCTCCTGCACCAGCTCGGTGTGACGGGGCCGGTCGAGGATGCTCACCGTCACGTCGGAGACGCTCGACTTCTTGACCCGGGCAATCCGCTGCAGGTTCTCCCGCACCCCGGCCTCGATGTCGATGACATCGGCGCAGTCCGGGCCGACCGCCAGCTTCTCCATGTAGAAGACCGCGCTGGGGTCGAACATGGCGCCCCGCTCCGCCACCGCCAGCACCGCGAGGGCGTTCGGCATGCCCTTGCTCATCAGGGTGGTGCCGTCGATGGGGTCGACCGCGACGTCGACCTCCGGCCCGGAGCCGTCACCGACCCGTTCTCCGTTGAACAGCATCGGGGCGTTGTCCTTCTCGCCCTCGCCGATCACGACGACGCCACGCATCTGGATCGAGTTGATCAGTCTGCGCATCGCGTCGACCGCGGCGCCGTCGCCGCCTTCCTTGTCTCCCCGACCCACCCACCGGCCGGCGGCCATCGCCGCGGCTTCGGTCACCCGGACCAGGTCCAGGGCCAGGTTACGGTCGAGATTCTGCGGGCTGCGGGTGCCGGTTCCAGTCATCGGTGCTCCTCCTCGCGACGGTGCGGGGCGCATCCCGGAGCACAGCGTCGCCGGCTCCGGTCCTGAGAGAATCCTGGCACGTCACGACGGTGCCAGGTAGTCGCGGGGTGGGCGGTCCGCGCGTCAGTCCGCGCCGGCCGACTGGGAGGATGGGCGGATGGAGACGACCGGGCCGGCGAGGCCGGCGCGCGACCGGGCCGAACGCACCCCGAGGGACATCACCCAGTCGCTGCTCGTCCTGCTGGTACCGATCCTGCTGGTGTTCGGGTTCTACCGGGTCTTCCTCGGCGCCGACGACCCGGTGGCGGTGGATCCCGGGCCGGCGTACGAGCAGGCCGGTGCGGCGGGCGAGTTCCCCGTGCGCGCGCCGGACGGTCTCGGACCGGACTGGGTCACGGTGAGTGCGGTCTTCCGGCCGGTGTCGGCGGCGGACGGTCCGACGCTGCGGCTGGGCTACGTCACCCCGGCCGGCGCCGCCGTCCAGGTGGTGCAGAGTTCACGGCCGGCACCGGAGCTGCTGGTGGCAGAGCTGACCGCGACCGCGCAGCCGCAGGGTGGTGTGGCGATCGGGGCGACGACCTGGCAGCGGTACGCGGCCCGGCCCGGCGAACGCGCACTGGTGTGGTTGGCGCCGCAGTACAGTGTGCTGGTGGTCGGCACGGCCGACTCCGAGGAGTTGCGGCTGATGGCCGAGGCGCTCACCCCTCGCTGATCCGTCGGCGGGTCCGGCCCGTCCAGGGCGGTTGCCCGGGCCGGAAATCCGGTTACCGGGCTGCGGATGGCAGACTCGACGGGGTGAGCGACGTGGCCGCATCGTCGGTGGATGGTGAGCTGGAGAGCCTGAGCCTGGTGGAGTTGGCGGTGCGGCGGCTGCGTCGCGAGATCCTCAGCGGCAAGACCGACCCGGGGGAACGACTCGTCGAGGAGCATCTGACCCGCCGGCTGGGCATCAGCCGGGCACCGCTGCGTGAGGCGCTACGGCTCCTCGCCGAGCAGGGCCTGGTGGAGCACGTGCCCCGGCGTGGCGTGCGGGTGGCGACCTTGTCCGACCGCGACGTTCAGGAGCTGTACGTTGTGCGCGACCTCCTGGAGCGGCACGCGGTGGAGTCGGTGCTGCCGGTGCGCCGGGATACCGCCCTCGGTGGCCTGCGGGCTGCGGTCGACCAGATGCGGCTGGCAACCACGGTCGGTGACCGGCTGCGAGTCGCCGAGGCGCATCGGCGGTTCCACGTCGAGCTGGTCGCCCTGGCCGGTAACCGGCAGCTCACCGGGGTTTACGAGTCGGTGCTGTTGAAGCTCCAGCTGTACATGGCGATCAACCTACGGCGGGAGGCGGAGGTGGCGCAGCCGGTCGACGGGGTGCACCGGCACGAGCGGCTGCTGGCCGCGATTGAAGCCGGGAATCCGGCCGAGGTGCACCGGGAGTTGGCCGAGCACGGTGCCCGTACCTACCGGCGCTCCGACGGCTCAAGCCGAACACCAGATACCTGATCCGGGGTCGGAAAGGTATCTGGTGTTCGGCTCGTTGGGGCGTGCAGTTGATCAGTGGCGGCGGTGGCTGTCCAGCCGCCGATCAGCCGTACGTCTCGTCAGGCGTACGTCTCGAACTCGGCGATCTGCGGCGTGCCGGAGGCGCCGGTGATCTCGAAGCTGATCTTGCGCAGCGTGGTCGAGGAGAAGTTGATCACGCCGGCACCGCTGCCGGAGGCGAGGGTGGCACCGGTCTCGTGGTCGTACAGCCGCCACGAACCGATGGCACCTGCGGCACCCGACGCCTCCCGGATGTTGACCGAGGAGACGGTGGTGTCAGCGTCCCACTTGATCGAGATTCGACCGGTGGTGCCGCTCGGCGACCAGTAGGTGCCCATGTCGCCGTCCCGTACGTCGCCGTAACTGGTGCCGCTGCCCTTGCTCGAGCCGTCCGATCCGGCGCCGATGCTCAGGTTGGTGCCACCGGGCTGGGTCGGGGTCGAGGTCGGCTGCGGCGCCGTCGGGCTCGGGGTCGGGCTGGGGCCGGTGCCACCGGAGACCTGCAGGTAGTCGATGTTGCTCAGGCCCTCACCGGTGGCGGCCACCAGCCGAATCGTATTGGTGCCGCTGTTGAGCCCAACGGAGACCGAGACGTTCGAGTAGCTGGTCCACCCGCCGGTCGGGTTGAACGCGACCCCTTGTTGCACGGTCGAGCCGTTGACGACCAGGTTCGCCGGCCGGTTGCCCGAGCCACCGTTGGCGTGCCGGATAGTCAGGTTCGTCGTGCCGCCACTGGAGCTGACCAGGAACTGCGACGCCGCACCCGAGGTGTTCTCCGTGTTGCAGTACCCGCTGCCGGAGTAGCCGGAGTGCTCCGACTCGATCTCACCGTCACACGAGGCCGGCGAGTACTCCGCCTCGTAGCGTCCGTCCGGGCCGGGCGTCGGAGGCACGGTCGGCGTGGGGCTCGGCGGGTTCGACGGCGGCGGCGAGGTCGGCGAGCAGCTGCCGTCCGAGACGCGGTTGCCCTTGTTGGCGCCGGAGATCTGCCGGAGCATGTTCGGCACGCAGCTGGCTCCGTCGAGTGTGTAGGAGTACGGGATGCTCACGCTCGTGTTCGAGGTGGGGTTGGGGCCGGCCGGCTGGTTGTCGCCGCTGCGGCTGGACCAGTCGATGTTGTCGTAGATGTTGCCGCTGACCTGCCAGTAGCCGGCCTCGCTGGTGTAGAACGTGCCCAGGACGTCGTTCGAGTCCTGGAAGTAGTTGTTCTCCACCTTGGCGCGTCCGCCGGCTCGCGAGTTGATGCCGGACTTCTCGATGTCCGTGTAGTGGTTGTTGTAGATGTGTGCGATGCCACCACGCAGCAGCGGAGTACGGGAGTCGATGTTTTCGTACACGTTGTGGTGGAACGTCACGTATCCGTTGGACGTGTCGCTCTCGCTGGAGCCGATCAGACCACCGCGGCCGGAGTTGCGCAGGATGCTGTACGACAGGGTGACGTACTGCGTGTTGTTCTTCATGTCGAACAGGCCGTCGTAGCCCTCCGACTCGCCGCCCGAGGCTTCCAGCGTCACGTGGTCGACCCAGACGTTGCGGACGTCGGCCTCCATGCCGATGGCGTCACCACCGTTTGAGGTCGGCGAGCCCGACTTCTTCACGTTGCGGACGGTGACGTTCTGGATGATGATGTTGCTCGCCTCGCGGATGTGGATGCCGAGCTGGTCGAAGACCGCGCCGCTGCCCACCCCGATGATCGAGACGTTGCTGATCTGCTTGAGCTCGATCTTGTCGTCGGCGGTGTTGCAGCTGTCGCCCGACACCTTGCTGGTGTTGCCGTGGTTGATCGTCCCCTGGACCTCGATGATGATCGGGGTGCTGCTGCTGGAACGGTTGCACAGCGCGGAGTGGATGCCGGTGCCGGAGCTGACCCGCACCGTCTGGCCGCCCGCCCCGCCGGTGGTCCCACCGTTACGAGTGGCGAACCCGGTGGCGCTGCCGGTCGCCGCCGAGGCCTGGGGAATCGCCAGGGCCACGCCGACCGTTCCGGCTACGGCTGTGATGGCCAGTCCTGCGAGAAGTCGCAGTCCGACTGGTCGTCTCATAGTCTCGTCTCGCCTTCGTCTTGGAGTTGCTGATGGATCGTCTCGACTGCTGGAGGACGCGTGCCGTCCGGCGCAACCGGTACGGCACTGGTCGCAGCCCGTGGTCAACCCGCCGGTGGCGCCGATGTGACCGTTGCCCGGCCGTCAGATGACGGCCATCGGCCATCGATGGCGGCAGCCGGGGCGGGGACGCCTCGACCCAGGTGCGGTGTTCTTGGTGATGTGGACGAGTCGGCGGCTCATCGGGCCCCGGACGCGTGGCCGTCAGCGCTGAGGGCGCGAGGTCACCCGGACCGTCCTCACGTCCCCGCCGCCGGTGTGCTGCAGCACACCTTGCCCTAACTTCGGAAAGCGCTTTCCCCGAAGGATAGGTCGACGTCCATCAACTTGCAAGATCCTAGCCGGATTGTGGCTAAATGCCGTCTTGGGGCACCCTCAGCCGGTGGCTCGGGCGCCGCGGGCGGCGTCGAGTCGCTGACGGGCCCCGTCCAGCCAGCGCTGACAGGCGGCCGCCAACTGTTCGCCGCGCTCCCACAGCGCCAGTGACTCCTCCAAGGTGGTGCCGCCGGACTCCAGTCGCTCCACCACCGAGGCCAGCTCGGCGCGGGCCTGCTCGTAGCTCAGCGAGTCCGCCGCCAGCGGCCCGCCCGCCGGCTCGGTCGCCGGAACCTTCGTTGACGCGGTCGCCGTGCCGCGGTCAGCTGCCTTCTTCGTGGTCACCTGATGCCTCACTCACTCGGGTCTGGCGGCGACGGCCGGCAGCTCACCGCCGGCCAGTCGCAGCCGCAGCGGATCGCCGGCGGCGACGTCGTCGGGGGAGCGGACCACCGCGCCGACGGCGTCCTGCACGATCGCGTACCCCCGGTCGAGGGTCGCGGCCGGTGACAGCGCGCGCAGCCGGGCCAGGGTGTGCCCCAGCTCGGCGGTGCCGGCGGACAGCCGGTGCGCCAGGCAGCGGGTGGCCCGGTCTCGCAACACGTCGACCTCGTCGGCCCGCCCGTCCAGCAGCGCCTGCGGGCGGGCCAGCACCGGCCGGGACCGGACCATCTCCAGCCGGTGCGTCTCCCGGTCGATCAGGCCGGTCACCGCCCGGTCCAGCCGGTGCCGGGCCAGAGCGATCAGCCGCAGCTCCTCGGCCAGATCGGGCACCAGCCGTTTGCCCGCGTCGGTCGGCGTGGACGCCCGTACGTCGGCCACGTAGTCGAGCAGCGGCGCGTCGGTCTCGTGACCGACGGCGCTGACCACCGGGGTACGGCAGCCGAACACCGCCCGGCACAGCGCCTCGTCGGAGAACGGCAGCAGATCCTCGACGCTGCCGCCGCCCCGGGCGATGACGATCACGTCGATCGACGGATCGGCGTCGAGCACCGCCAGCGCGTCGAGCATCTGCGGCACCGCGCCGGACCCCTGCACCGCCACGTTGACCACCCGGAAGTCGACCGCCGGCCAGCGTCGGCGGGCGTTGGTCAGCACGTCCCGTTCGGCCGCCGACGCCCGGCCGGTGATCAGCCCGATCCGCTTCGGCAGGAACGGCGGGCGGCGCTTGCGGGCCCGGTCGAACAATCCCTCGGCGGCCAGCAGCTTCTTCAGCTTTTCCAGCCGGGCCAGCAGCTCACCGAGGCCGACCTGGCGGATCTCGTCGGCGCGCAGGCTGAGCGTGCCCCGGGCCGGATAGAACTCCGGCTTGGCGCGCAGCACCACCCGGGCTCCGTCGGTCAGCTCCGGCGCGCCGAGGTCGAGCACGTCACGGTTGGTGGTGACGGTCAGGCTGAGATCGGCCGACGGGTCACGCAGGGTCAGGAACACGGTGGTCGCGCCGGGCCGCCGGCTGATTTGCGCGACCTGCCCGTCGACCCACACCCAGCCGAGCCGGCCGATCCAGGCGCTGATCTTCTGGCTGACCACCCGAACCGGCCACGGCTCGTCCGCGCTGCTGCGCGGCGTCGTGTCGGTGTCGGTCACCCGGCAAGGGTACGGGCGGGCGGTGACACCATCGCCGCTCGCCCCGCCGGTCGGCGAATGCCGGTCGGCCCCCGTCCGGTCCCGCCGGTCGGCCACGCTGCCGTCGTGGTCGACGGCACGTAGACTCGGCCGGGTGAGCGAGCCTGACGCGAAACCGGTCCACCGCAAGCGGGTGCTGCTGGCCAACCCCCGTGGCTACTGTGCTGGCGTCGACCGCGCGGTGCAGACCGTGGAGGAGGCGCTGAGGCTGTACGGCGCCCCGGTCTACGTACGCAAGCAGATCGTGCACAACAAGCATGTGGTCTCGACCCTGGAGGCCAAGGGCGCGATCTTTGTCGAGGAGAACGAGGAGGTCCCGCGCGGCTCGACCGTGGTCTTCTCGGCACACGGCGTCGCCCCCGAGGTGCACCGGCAGGCGAAGGCCCGGTCGTTGAAGGCGATCGACGCCACCTGCCCGCTGGTGACCAAGGTCCACCAGGAGGCCCGCCGGTACGCCGCGCAGGACTACGACATCCTGCTGATCGGCCACGAGGGCCACGAGGAGGTGGTCGGCACCTCCGGCGAGGCCCCGGCGCACATCCAGCTGGTCGACGGCCCGGACGACGCCGACAAGATCACCGTACGGGACCCGGAGAAGGTGGTCTGGCTGTCGCAGACCACCTTGTCGGTCGACGAGACCATGGAGACGGTCGCCCGTCTCAAGCGACGGCTGCCGATGCTGCAGTCGCCGCCGACTGACGACATCTGCTACGCAACCCAGAACCGCCAGCAGGTGGTCAAGCAGATCGGGGCCGAGTGCGACGTGGTGCTGGTGGTGGGTTCCCGTAACTCGTCCAACTCGGTGCGGCTGGTCGAGGTGGCGATCGACGCCGGGGCCCGCGCCGGCTACCTGATCGACTTCGCCCACGAGATCGACGACGCCTGGCTGGCCGACGCGACCACCGTCGGGCTGACCTCCGGTGCCAGCGTTCCCGACGAACTGGTGCACCAGGTGGTCGACCACCTCGCCGCACGGGGTTTCACCGACGTCGAGCAGGTCACCACGGTCGAGGAGACGATCACCTTCTCGCTGCCGTCGGAGCTGCGTCGGGACATGAAGGCAGCCGCAGCGGGAACGGGCGTCCCGGCCACCGCGTCCTAGCCGGTATGAGAGTCACTCGGATCGGCGTACCCCTGTTGCTGACCTGCCTGGCGCTGCCGGCGTGCGGCACCGGTGAACCCATGACCGAGCCCGACCCCGACCCGGTGCCGACCGTGACGGTCGCGCCGTCCACGCCGCCGGCAGCCGAATCACCGAGCGGAGGTGCCACGGTGAGCACAGCACCGCAGACCCCCGGACCGCCTGAAGACCTGCCCACCTCGGTGCGAGGGGGCACCCCGGGAGCGGGAAAGTCGACCGGGTCGTCGCGGCCGATGACCCTGACCGGCGCCGTCGAGGCCGGGGTGGAGCACGACTGCTACCTGCTCGACGGCTATCTGCTGGTCGGCGGCTCGCGTGACCTGATCCGTCCGGGTGCCCGGCTGAGCGTCACCGGTCACGTCCAGGCCGACCTGATGACCACCTGCCAGCAGGGCACCCCGTTCATGGTGCAGCGGGTCGAGCCCGCCTGACCGGCGGCGCGACCACCGACCCTGACCTGCGCCGAGCGGCGCCCTGGTGCCTGCGTCGGTGCCCGTAGGACACAGCGAGGGGCCCACCCCGACTCGGGGTGGGCCCCTCTACCGTCGTACGGCCGAGCCGAAGGTCAGCTCACCGAGCTGACCGAGACCCCGCCGCGGCCGACGACCGCACCCTGTTCGGTGACGACGAGCATCTCACCGAACAGCTCCCGGCCCGCCTCCGGAGTGGCGTCCACCGTGACGCTGCCGCTGAGCGTGGCGCTGGCGCCGTTGGCCAGCTCCGTCGAGCCCGACTCGACCGAGATGGCGCCCAAACCGGTCGAGTAGAACACGTCCAGGTAGTCGTACTCGGTGCTGCCGGCCGGCACCGAGTACCCGTCGACCTCGATGTCGTAGACACCGGGTGCCGGGTTGTCGATCGTCACGGCCTCTTCGGAGTCGCCGTCGGCGGTGTAGTCGATCAGCGAACCGTTCCGGTAGACGAACAGGTCCAGGTCGGCGCTGAGATCGCTGGTGTTGCCGATCTTCGCGAACAACCGGGTTGCCCCGGCCGGGACCGTCACCTGGAAGGTCTGCACCTCCAGGTCGGCGATCGTCGGTCGGTCGCTGTTCGCCGAGCCGAGCGAGCCGCCCTGCCCGGAGACCGTGACCGGGCCGAAGGTGTTCTCCACCGTCCAGCTGAGCGGAGTTGGCTCACCGAGGGTGATGTCCTCAAGCACCGTGTTGGCCGGGTCGACAGTGACGCCCTGCACCTGGGCGGTCAGTTCAAACGGGTTCTGCAGCATCGGCGAGGTCCGCCGCGACTCCACCTCGATCTCCCAGACCCCCGGCAGCGGGTTCTGGTAGTCCCGCTCCTCCGGCTTGCACAGGCTCGGGTCGGAGAAGTTGGTGTAGCAGCGCAGACTGCTGGAGCTCTCCAGCGGTACGCCGTACGGGTCGATCGCGATGAACCGGGTCTGCGATCCGTCCGCGATGCCCGACAGGCTGACCTGCAGCGCCGTCGCACCTTCGGGCACCGTGACGAAGAACGACGTGTACGCGTTACGCGTCACCTTGCCGGAGGTGTTGAACTCGTACTCCGGGCTGGTCATCGCGGTCGATGCCACCACCGTGTTCATGATCTCGAAGTCGACCGTGGCGGTGAACGGGTTGTCCACCCGGAGGATGGCGCTGTGCACACCGGCGTCCGGCGTGGCCCGCACGTTGAACGTGACGGCCTCGTTCAGCGGCAGCACCACCTGGCCGGGGGCGGCGAAGGTGCCGTCGTTGCCGACCCACTTGAGCTTGTGCAGCAGGTCGACGTCCGGGCCGCTGGTCCGGGTGATGGTGACCGGGTAGGACTTGAACTGGCCCGGCCGGTGACCACCGGCGTCGGCGGCGCACCGGTTGTGGACGCCGGTGCCCTCGTGCGGGGTGGCCAGGTACTCCGAGATCGGCGTGCAGACCGGGGCGCTGACGTCGTAGCCGTTGACCTCGATACCCTCGCGCAGCAGCTTCCAGGTGTCGGCCACGTGCAGCATGCCGTTGCCCTGCTCGTGGGCGGAGGCACCGTTGATCCAGCGGGCACCGCTGTACAGCGCCCGACGCAGCTGCATCGGGGTGACGTCGAGGTCCTTGGCCTTGACGCCCGACATCAGCAGGGCAACCGCGCCGGTGGCCTGCGGGGCGGCCATCGACGTGCCGTTGTACATGGCGTAGCCGGGCGGCAGCGGGTAGCCGGCCTCAGGGACCGGGCCGCCCTCCTCCCAGCCGGCGACGGTGGAGATGGCCGCGCCGGGGGCGCTGATGCTCGGCTTGAACCCGCCGTCCTCACGCGGACCGCGCGACGAGAACGGGAACAGCGAGTTGCGGGTGCGTACCTCGGAGCCGTAGTTGGCCAGCCAGGTGTCCCGGCTCACGCTCGCGGCAACACTAACCACGCTGGACGCCACCGACGGGTCACCGATGGTGTTGGTGCCCGGGCCGGAGTTGCCGGCCGAGATGAACATCTGCACGCCGTACACGTCGATCAGAATGTTGTACAGCTCCGCGCGGGCGTTGTTGCCGTCGTTGAGCGCCGGCAGACCACCGATCGACATGTTGATGATGTCGACGCCCCGGTTGATGACCAGGTCGATCATGCCGTCGGTCAACGCGGCGGCGGTGCAGCCGCCAGCGAAGGTGCAGGCCCGCGAGGAGACCAGCTTGGCGCCGGGCGCGGCGCCGTCGAAGTTCTCGTTGCCCAGCATGTCGTTGGCGGCCACGATGCCCGCCACGTGGGTGCCGTGCGACGACGAGATCAGGCCGATGTTGACGTAGTCGATCAGGCCGGGACCACCGACCGGAGTGGTGTCGACGTCGGTACGGAACTCGACGACGAACGGCACCTGCTCGGCAATCGGGGTCGCCGGGTCGTCCGTGCCGAAATGCCCGATGTCGAAGTTCTCCTGGTACGGACGCATCACCGGCTCGTCGGTGAAGTCGAAGTCCTGGTCGACGTCGACCCGTACGTCGTTGGTGGCCGGGTCGTACAGCACGCCGAATCGGTCGCTGGTGTCGCCGTCGCGGTTGACGTCACCGTCGGCCGCCCCGCCGGCGGTGATCGACTCCGAGAACAGGTTGATCATGTAGTCGCCGGCCGGCGCGGACCAGCTGACCCCGGCGTAGCTGAAGCTCGGGCCGCTCACACCGGTGAGCATCGGCCGCCAGGTGCCGTCGTTCTCGTACAGTGGGTCGATCGGGGTGACCCAGTCGATGACCTTCCGCTCCCCGGTGGTGGTGGTCTGCAGCGCGGGGTGGTCCAGGTCGATCCCGGAGTCCATGATACCGACGACGACGTTGCGGCCGTCCCAGCGCGGGTGGCTCTTCTTGAATGAGACCGCGCCGGTTTCGCTGGTCGGCATGTAGGGGTTGACCGCGCCGGTGTCCGGCCCCGGGCCGGTGGTCGCGCTCGCCACGGAGGAAGCCGCCGCCATGCTCTCCGGCACCGGGTCCGGCATCGGGATCGTCTCGTTGAGGTCGACTGCCGAGACCCCGGGCAGTTTCGACGCCGCGACGACGTTCTTGACCGGCACGCGGGCCCGGACGTAGCCGACCTCATCGACCTGGTTGCCGATCACGCCGCCGAGCTTCTTCAGCTCGGCCGCGACCTTCGGTGCCTGGCCCTGCTCGGTGGCGACCAGCAAGGTGACGCTCTGCTCGCTCTTCGCCTCCGCCTCGGCGAGCAGGTCGAGATCGTGCGACCCCAACGTATCGGTAGGGGTGTCCTTCAGTACGTCGGCTTTGGTCGACGGGTTGGCGCTCGCGGTGGACGCACCACCCGCCAGCGTCACGGCACCGGCCACCATGACGGATGCCAGGAGCGCGGCAGAGGTTCGCCGTCTCCAGATGCGGGGTTTACTCACGTTCTCTTCCTCCGGAAGAACTGGGCCCTGTGGTGCAGGGCACGTGTGACCGCATCCTTTGTGTTCCGGTGGATCGCTGTCACTACCTAGCCAAGCGTTGTGACCAGCCCGTGACATGCACTTCCCTGAATGGGTGGCGTGGTCGTAGTGAAATGCCTGCAATGAGTAGTGTCTATTCGGGGTTTTCCCAGCTCAACCCGGTCCACTCGGGACGTGTCCGATGCGCCCGGTCATCGCCGACCGACGGCGATTCCAGCTCCGGCGCCTGCACCTGACGCGGCGCCACTTCGACCTGTGGCGGGGGCGTCAGTTCGGTGTCGGAAACCCCGAGATCGGCGAGTTTTCGTGCACTGACCAGGACCCGCCCCTCCAACGATCCCACCGCCCGGTTGTACGCGGTGACCGCACCTCCCAGCGCGTTACCCAACTTGGTGACGTGCTCGCCCAGCGTGGCCAGCCGCCCGTACAGATCACGGGCCAGTCGGTGCACGGCCACCGCGTTACGGGCCAGCGCCTCCTGCCGCCACGAGTACGCCACGGTGCGCAGCAACGCCACCAGCGTCGCCGGGGTGGCCAGTACGATGTCCCGGCTGAACGCGTGCTCCAGCAGAGCCGGGTCGCGCTGCAACGCGGCGTCCAGGAACGAATCGGCCGGCACGAACAGCACCACGAACTCCGGCGTCTGATCAAACGCGGACCAGTACTGTTTCGCAGCGAGTGCGTCCACATGGGTCCGCAGCTGCCGGGCGTGACTGTCCAGGTGCTGGTCCCGGCTGCGCTCCTCGCGGGCCTCCATTGCAGACAGATAGCCGTCGAACGGCGCCTTGGCGTCGACCACCACGCTGCGTCCGCCGTGCAGCCGTACCACGAGGTCCGGGCGGACCGTCTGTTGCTCGGTCCGCGCTGTCACCTGCTCGGCGAAGTCGCAGTGCTCCAGCATCCCGGCCGCCTCGACGATGCGCCGCAGCTGGTGCTCACCCCACCTGCCACGTACCTGGGGCGCGCGCAGCGCCGCGACCAGTTGTTTGGTCTCGGTACGCAGTTCAGCGGAGACTCCACCCATCGCCCGGACCTGCTCGCGCAGCTCGGCATACGCGTCGACCCGGTCATGCTCCAGCTCGGCCACCCGCTGCTCGTAGCGGCGCAGCGCGTCGTGCAGCGGTGCCACCGCACGCGCCACCGCCTCCTGCGACTGGGCGGTCGCCTCGTACGACAGCGCCCGCATCGACTGCTCCAACCGGCCCTCGCCGTCGCGGGTGGCGCGCAGCGTCGCGTCCAGCCGGGCGATCTCGGCCGCCGACCGGGCCCGGGCGGCCAGCCAGCCGAGCGCCGCGCCGCAACCGAGACAGACGACCACCACCACTACCGTCGCGACATCCACGCCGGAAAGCATGTCAAACAGGTACGCCGCCCGCCCGCCGGCGCCCGGCACCGTCCGTCGTTGTGGCTGGTGGTGGATCAGGGCGGCTACCGTCGTAGCCATGGAACTTCTTCTGCTCCTGGTCTTGGTGGCGTTGTTCGCCGGCGGCCTGCTGTGGTGGCGGGGGGAAAGCGCCGCCCGCAAGGAGCGGGCGCTGGCCGACGCCCGGGCCGAGGCACAGCGCTGGTACGAGCGGCTCGGCGGCCAGGTGATGAACCTGCACGGCGACCAGCCGGCGGTCCGGCAGTCGCTGCTCGACGCCGGCGAGCGCTATACCGCGGCCGGGTCACAGCTGGAGCAGGCCCGCAGCGTCAAGCAGTTCGAGCTGGCCCGGGAGACCGCCCTGGAGGGCCTGGCCTACGTCCGGGCGGCCCGGGTGGCGCTCGGCATCGACCCCGGCCCCGAGCTGCCCCCGCTGGCCGCCGCCCGGGGCGCCGGGCAGCTCACCAAGGAACGTGAGGTCGACGTCCAGGGGCAAACCTTCCGGGCCGGGCCCAACCCGGGCCCGCAGACGCCGCACTACTACCCGGGCGGCTACCACCAGGGCCGGCCGGTGCCGGCCGGCTGGTACTCCCAACCGCTGTGGAAGCCGGCGCTGGCCGGGGCGGCCGGTGCGATCGGCGGCATGCTGGTCTTCAGCGCGTTGTTCTCTCCGGCGTTCGGCGACCCCGGCTACGACGCCGGGTACGCCGCCGGCTTGGAGGACGGCGGCGGTGACGAGGACTTCACCGGCGGCGAGGACTTCTCCGGTGGCGGCGACTTCGGTGGCGGCGACTTCGGCGGTGGGGATTTCGGCGGTGGGGATTTCGGCGGGTTCGGGGATTTCTGACCTTCGGAAGTAGGGCTACCCGGATGGTCCGCCGACCGGTGAGCGGGCAGGCTCGTCACCGTGGACACCAAGCGACAGATTCAACGCGGCTGGCTCGCCGGTCTCGGCGCGGCGGCTCTGGCCACCGGGGCGGTGACCGCCGCCGCCCAGTCGTCCGGGCGGTTCCACTGGTGGGCCGGGTTCATCCTGCTACCCGGGGCGTTGATCGCCGCCGCCGGTGGCCCGCTACTGGCCCGCGGTGGCGGCCGGGCCTTCGGTGGGTACGTCATCGCCGGCATCGGCGCGATCGTCTTCACCGTGGGTGCGCTGCTCATGCTGGGACTGATGGGTGACGGCTGGCCGTTGCTCGTCGTGCTGTCCTGCCTGGCGGTGGCCGGCACCTACCGCTGGCGTCCGGATCATCCGCTCGCCCGAGGGCTGCACCGCACCGTTGCCCTGCTGGCCGTCACCGGCGCCGGGGTCGGCGTCACCCTCGGACTGATCGTGACCGGTCTGGTCGACTTCGGCGCCACCGGCTGGTGGGGCGGTTTCATGATGCTCGCTGCCGCCGTGGTGTTCGCCAACGCACTCGAACTCGGCCGGCACCGGATGCCGTACCGGCTGCAGGCGGTGACGCTGCTCGCCGGGCCGTCGGTGGTGGCCTTCCTGCTCGGCCTGCGCTTCCTGCGTGGCTGGTGACGGCAAGCGGCGGTGACCATCAGCCGGCGAACGGATCCGAGGGAACGGATCCGACACGGTCAGCCGGCCTGGACCGGCACCCAGTCGGCGTACTTCGCGGTCCGCCCGTCACCGGACGAGCGGCCGCGCAGCCGGCGGTGTACCCAGGGCACCACGAACTCCCGGTAGTAGCGGGCCTCGGCGAGCAGGCCGCGTCGGCCGACCGGTGCCGGGTCGACCACGTGCGCCTCGGTCGGGTGGCCCAGCCCGTCCAGCACCAGGCTGGCGACTCGGCGGTGGCCGGCCGAGTTGAGGTGCAGGCGGTCGGGTGACCAGTACTGTTCGCGGCGGATCTCCATGTCGCCGAACACGTCGATGAAGTCGAGGCCGTGCCGGGCGGCGAGTTCGGCGGTGGCTGCGGTCAGCGCCAGCCCGCGTCGCCGCATCGTTGCGCCGAACGGCAGCCGGGCGCTCGGGTCGCCGCCGCTGAGCAGCACCAGCCGTACGCCGGCGTCGGCGCAGCGGCGTACCGCGCCCTCGGTCAGCGCGACCAACCGGCTCAGGTCCGTGCCGGCGCGCATCATGTCGTTGCCGCCGCCGTTGAGTGTGATCATCGTCGGGAGTGGGGACAGCGACAACGCCCGGTCGAGCTGCTCGGTGACTATCGGTTCCAGCAGCCGTCCCCGGATCGCCAGGTTGGCGTACTGCACAGGGCCGCCGTTCGCGGCGGCGAGGCCGGCGGCGACCAGATCAGCCCAGCCGCGTACGGCGCCGTCCGGTAGTTCGTCGCCGAGCCCTTCGGTGAAACTGTCCCCGATCGCCACATACCGCACCCGCGACCTCCCCGTCCCGCATGACCAGCGGCACCAAGTTACCTCCCGGTACCGACTGGTGCTGTGACGCGGATCCCGCTCTGACGGTTGGCGGGCAGTGCTTCCTGGCCGGGCAGCCCGTCCGGGGCCAGTTGAGTGAGCTTAGGGGATCAACCTGTGGGCACGTCCGACGAACGGCGGAAGTGGATCCGTTCAGCGGACGCCGTCCCGTCTGGCCGGCCACGCCGCGTCGGACATGGGTGTCGTGTGAGCTGGACCTCTGGTAGTTTTGCACGACTTGCCCTATTTGTTGTCGTTCTCGTTTGTGACGGATGGGCACACCGGCCTGTCCGGCTCACGCAGAAGACGAGACGGGGGAAAAGTGCAGTCAACGTTGAAACGGGTGGCCAGCGTCTCGCTGGCCGCGCTACTTGGCACCGCTGGCGGGTTGGCGGTGACGGCCGCACCCGCCTACGCAGCTCCCGGAGACGCGCATGCGAGGGGGGTGATCGTCGACCTCTCGGCTGAGGTCCTCGGGATTCCGGTGATCGAGGCCAGTGCGGTGATCGGGTCGGTGGACGCCCCACCCGCCGGCGGCACCGACACCGAGACCCTGCTCGACATCACCCTGCCGGGAGCCATCGGCGTCGCCGCCGACGGCACCGTCCTGGAGGTCAGCGCCACCAGGGGCCCGATCTCGTCGTCCGCCTCGTCCTCGGTCGCCGACGTGTCGTTGGACATCCTCGGCGTGAACGTGCTGACCGCATCGGCCGTCGAGGCCGCAGTCAGCTGCCCCTTCGTCGGTCCGCAGACTGCCGACACGACGTTGACCGGGCTTACCGTGTTCGGCCTGGCGGAGGTCCTGATCCCGAACGGGCCGAGCCTTGACGTGAGCGCCGCGGTGACGGTGCCGGGTCTGGTCGGAGCGATGCTCGATGTCTCACTGTCGCGTATCGAGACCGTCACCGCCGACAGCGCGGCGGCGGCCACCATCGTGCTCACCGCCTCACTCTCGGGTCTGCTCCTCGGGTTCCCGGTGGTCATCCCGGTCGGTGAAGTCATCATCGCCGAGGCCACCTGTGAACGTCCGGCCGCACCGGCGCCGCCGACTGCGTCGTCGATTGATCCGGATTCTGGTCCGCAGTCTGGTGGTCAGACGGTGACGATCACTGGTTCGGGTTTTGTGCCGGGTGACACGGCGGTGACGTTTGACGGGTTGCCGGCCACTGATGTGGTGGTGGATCCGTCGGGTACGTCGTTGACGGCGGTGACTCCGGCGCATGCGCCTGGTGTGGTGGATGTGGTGGTGACCACTGATGGTGGTTCGACTGATCCGTTGGCGTACACGTATCTGGCTGATGGTTCGGATGCGGTGGTGACGGGTCTGGATCCTGATTTCGGGCCGACGTCTGGTGGTACCACGGTGACGATTACTGGTTCGGGTTTCGCTGGGGCGACCGGTGTCACGTTTGATGGCGTGGCGGGTACGGGGTTCGCGGTGAATCCGGCTGGTACGGAGATCACGGTGGTGACTCCGCCGGGTGCTGCTGGTCCGGCTGATGTGGTGTTGGTGTTCCCGGCTGGTACTGCGGATGCGGGGATCTTCACCTATGTGCCGCCGACGATTGATTCGGTGGTTCCGGATTCGGGTCCGAACACGGGTGGTACCACGGTGACGGTCACGGGTTCCGGGTTCACCGGGGCGACTGATGTGACGTTCGGTGGTGTGCCGGGGACTGATCTGGTGGTGGATCCGTCGGGTACGTCGTTGACGGTGGTGACGCCGCCGGGGCCGGTGGGTCCGGTTGATGTGGTGGTGGTGTTGCCGGGTGATGACGCGGTCGCTCCCGACGGCTTCACTTATGTGGTCGCGCCGCCGACTGCGTCGTCGATTGATCCGGATTCTGGTCCGCAGTCTGGTGGTCAGACGGTGACGATCACTGGTTCGGGTTTTGTGCCGGGTGACACGGCGGTGACGTTTGACGGGTTGCCGGCCACTGATGTGGTGGTGGATCCGTCGGGTACGTCGTTGACGGCGGTGACTCCGGCGCATGCGCCTGGTGTGGTGGATGTGGTGGTGACCACTGATGGTGGTTCGACTGATCCGTTGGCGTACACGTATCTGGCTGATGGTTCGGATGCGGTGGTGACGGGTCTGGATCCTGATTTCGGGCCGACGTCTGGTGGTACCACGGTGACGATTACTGGTTCGGGTTTCGCTGGGGCGACCGGTGTCACGTTTGATGGCGTGGCGGGTACGGGGTTCGCGGTGAATCCGGCTGGTACGGAGATCACGGTGGTGACTCCGCCGGGTGCTGCTGGTCCGGCTGATGTGGTGTTGGTGTTCCCGGCTGGTACTGCGGATGCGGGGATCTTCACCTATGTGCCGCCGACGATTGATTCGGTGGTTCCGGATTCGGGTCCGAACACGGGTGGTACCACGGTGACGGTCACGGGTTCCGGGTTCACCGGGGCGACTGATGTGACGTTCGGTGGTGTGCCGGGGACTGATCTGGTGGTGGATCCGTCGGGTACGTCGTTGACGGTGGTGACGCCGCCGGGGCCGGTGGGTCCGGTTGATGTGGTGGTGGTGTTGCCGGGTGATGACGCGGTCGCTCCCGACGGCTTCACCTACTCGGGTGGCCCGGCACCGGTGATCGACTCGGTCGACCCTGGACAGGGACCGGCCAACGGCGGGACCACAGTGGTCGTCGGAGGCAGCGGCTTCATCCCGGGCCAGACGACCGTGACGATCTGCGGCAAGACGATTCCAGCGAACAAGGTCACGGTCAACAGTTCCGGGACCTCGCTGACCTTCGTCACTCCGCCGTGCGACGTCAAGCACACAACCATCACGGTGACGACACCGAACGGCACCTCGAACGAGATCGCGTTCCGGTACGTGGGGCTGCCGGTCACCGGCAGCGCGACCACGAACCTGATCACCAGCGGCGGTGCGCTCGTGGTGCTGGGAATCTCGTTGCTCCTGCTCACCCGCCGTCGGGCGAACAGGGCGTGACACGTAACAACTGAGAAAGCGGGTGGCCCCGGGAGCGCATGAGCGACCGGGGCCACCCGCCGTTACCAGACTCACCGGGCCGGAGCCCGACCGGACGATAACGGGGTGCCAGCGGCGTCGGATCATGCGATGGTCGGCGGCATGACCGACTATCTGGCGCTCAACCGGGCCAGCTGGGACGAGCGCGCGCCGGCACACGCCGCATCGCCGGACTACCGGGTGGCGCAGCTGATCGCCGACCCGGCGCTGCTCAGTGAGGTGGTGCGCTTCGACCTGCCGAGGCTCGGCGACCTGACCGGCGTACGCGGGGTGCATCTGCAGTGCCACATCGGCACCGACACGCTGTCGCTGGCCCGGCTGGGCGCGACCATGACCGGCCTGGACCTTTCCGGCGCGTCCCTGGCCGAGGCCCGGCGGATCGCCGCAGCCGCACAGACCCCGATCGAGTACGTCGAAGCCGATGTCTACCGCGCCGTGGAGGTGCTCGGCGCGGGCGGGTTCGACCTCGTCTTCACCGGGATCGGTGCGCTCTGCTGGCTGCCGAGCGTGACCCGATGGGCGGAGACGGTGGCCGCACTGCTGCGGCCGGGCGGCCGGCTGTTCCTGCGGGAGGGGCACCCGGCGCTGTGGGCGGTCGACGAGACCCGCCCGGACGGCCTGCTCGTGCTCGACCTGCCGTACTTCGAGACGGACCGGCCGCTGGTGTGGAACGAGGACGGCACGTACGTCGACACCGAGGTCAGCTTCACCCACAACCTGACCCACGCGTGGAACCATGGCATCGGGGAGATCTTCACCGCGCTCACCGGCGTCGGGATGCAGGTGACGATGCTGGTCGAGCACGACAGCGTGCCGTGGAACGCGTTGCCCGGCCGGATGGCCAAGGGCGATGACGGCGAGTGGCGGTTGACCGAACGACCGGAGCGGTTCCCACTCAGCTACACCCTGCAGGCGGTCCGGCTCAGCTGAGGCTGTCGCGCCACTGGTGGTGCAGCACGGCGTACCGACCGCCGTCGGCGATCAGGTCGGCAGGCCGGCCGTCCTCGACGATCCGGCCGTCGTCGAGGACCAGCACCCGGTCGGCGATCTGCACCGTCGACAGCCGATGCGCGATGACCAGCGCAGTGCGCCCGTGGCCGGTCGGCCAGCGGTTGGCCACCGGCCCGTCGCCGTTGCGGCCACCGCAGTTCTGGCTATCGTCGTTCTGGCCGCCGTTGAGCATGGTCTGCAACGCCCGCTGCACCAGGCGCTCGGTCGGCACGTCCAGCGACGAGGTCGCCTCGTCGAGGATCAGCACCGCCGGGTCGGCCAGCACCGCCCGGGCGAAGGCGACCAACTGCCGTTGCCCGGCGGACAGCCGCCCGCCGCGCCGGTGCACGTCGGTGGCGTACCCGTCGGGAAGTCCGGAGATGAACTCGTGCGCGCCGATCGCCCGCGCCGCGGCCTCCACCTCGGCGTCGGTGGCGTCCGGGCGGCCGAACCGGATGTTGTCCGCGACGCTGCCGGCAAAGAGGTGGTTCTCCTGCGTAACCATGATCACGTTTCGCCGCAGGTCGCGGCCGGCGATCTCACGCAGGTCGACGCCGTCGAGGGTGACCGACCCGCTGACCGGATCGTAGAGCCGGGCCACCAGCTTGGCGATCGTCGACTTGCCGGCCCCGGTGGCCCCGACCAGCGCGACCGTCTGCCCGGCCGGGATCCGCAGGGTCAGCTCGGGCAGCACCAGACGGTCCGGCCGGTAGCCGAACGAGACGGCATGCAGCCGCACCGCGCCGCGTACCGGCTGCGGCAGCGGACGCGGCCGCACCGGCTCGGCGACGTCCGGCCGCTCGTCGAGCACGCCGGAGAGCTTCTCCAGCGCCGCGGTCGCCGACTGCAGCGAGTTGTAGAACTGGCTCAGCTCCTGCATCGGCTCGAAGAACCGGCGCAGGTACAGCAGGAACGCGGCGAGTACGCCGATCTCGGTGCGGCCCTGCAGCACCTGCCAACCGCCGAAGGTGAGCACCATCGCGACAGCCACGTTGCCAATGCCCTTGAGGCTCGGTGAGTAGATCGCGATCAGCCGGAACGCGTGCAGGCTGGCCCGCTGGAAGCCGGTGTTGACCTCGGCGAAGATCTCCTGGTTGCGGGGCTCGCGCCGGAACGCGTGCACGGCCCGGACCCCGCCGAGCGACTCCACGAAGTGGACGATCAGCAGCGCCACGGTCTCCCGGGTACGCCGGTAGGCGACGGTGGAGGCGCGGGCGAACCAGATCGACATCCACACCAGGAACGGGAACGCCAGCAGGGTCACCAGGGCCAGCGGCAGGTCCAGCCAGAGCAGGATCGCCGCCACCGAGATCACCGACAGCCCGGCGAGCACCAGGTCGTCGATGCCGCCGTTGACCAGCTCGGAGATCGAGTCCATGTCACTGGTCAGCCGGGCAACCACCCGGCCGGAGGTGTAACGCTCGTGGAAACTGACCGACAGGTTGAGGAAGTGCCGGTACACCCGCTGACGCAGGTCGAGCAGGATCGCCTGACCGACCCGGGCAGACAGGATCAGGAAGCTGCGCTTGCCGACGTACTCGGCGACGGTGGCGACCGCGAAGGCGACGGCGATCGCGGTCAGCGGCCCCGCGTCACCGTCGTCGGTCAGCGGCGGGATGGCCCGGTCGATACCCAGCATCACGAGGTACGGACCGGCCATCGCGGCGGCGTTCTGCAGTAGCAGCAGGCCGACCGCCACCGCGATCATCCGCCGGTGCGGCCGGGTCAGCGAGCCGAGCAGCGCCCGGCTGCGGGCCCGGACCCGGGCGTTGTCGACCGGGTCGCCGTCGGCTCCGCTGCTGGCCTCGTCCGCCGCCCGGTCGGAGACCCCGCGCCCGTCCGGCTGAGCGTAGTCGGACCTGCTCGCGTCACGGTCCGCGGTGCTGCCGGCATCGTCGGTCCGGCTCACCGCGACCTGACCAGGCCGGGTCCGTCGGCGGAGAGTACGGCCCGGTAGGCGGGCACGGTGGCGAGCAGTTCGGTGTGGGTGCCGACGGCCGCGATCCGGCCCGCGTCCAGCAGCGCCACCCGGTCGGCCAGCGCGACCGTGGACGGCCGGTGCACCACCAGTAGCGCGGTGGTGCCGACCAGCACCCGGCGCAGCGCCTGCTCCACCAGCGCCTCGGTGTGCACGTCCAGGGCGGACAGCGGGTCGTCGAGCACCAGCACCCGGGGCCGGACCAGCACCGCCCGGGCCAGCGCCAGCCGCTGCCGCTGCCCGCCGGACAGCGACAGCCCCTGCTCGCCGATCCGGGTATGCAACCCCCAGGGCAGGTCGTGGACGAAGTCGGCCTGCGCCAACCGGACGGCGGCGTGCACCTCGGCGTCGGTGGCGTCCGGCCGGCCGAGGGTCAGGTTTTCCCGAACCGACATCGAGAACAACGTGGGATCTTCGAACGCCACGCCGACGCACCGGCGCAGCTCGTCGAGGCGCAGGTCGCGCAGGTCATGACCGTCCAGGGTGATCCGTCCGCCGGTGACGTCGTACAGTCGCGGCACCAGCGACACCAGGCTGGTCTTGCCGCTGCCGGTCAGGCCGGCGATGGCCAGCGTCTCACCCGGCCGTACGGTGAGGTCGACGCCGCGCAGCACCGGCTCCGGCGTCCCCGGATAGCCGAAGGTGACGTTGTCGAAACCCAACTCACCGCGGACCTCACCGACCCGGATCCGGACGGCGTCCGGTCGGTCGACGATCGACGGCGAGGTGTCCAGCACCTCCTGAATCCGGTCGGCGGCGGTCATCGCCTCCTGGGCGTGCGAGATGATCCAGCCCAGCGACTTGATCGGCCAGATCAGCATCAGTTGCAGGGTGACGAAGGCGACCAGTTGACCGATGGTGAGCTGCTGGTCGGCGACGGCGCCGGCCCCGGCGACCAGCACGACCGCGAGGCTCGCGTTCGGCACCAGGTCGTAGCGGGCCGACGCGTGGGCGAGCAGCCGGCCCTTGCCGACCGCGGTGTCGTGCAGCTCGCGGGCCAGGTCGGTGAAGCGCGCGGTGAGGTACGGCCCGCGCCCGAACGAGATGATGGTCCGCAGCCCTTGCGCGGACTCCTCGACCAGGGTGGCCAGGTCACCCTGCTGGTCCTGCATCCGTCGGGACACCCGCAGATAGGCGCGGGTGAACTGGCGGCTGAACAGGTAGAGCGGTACGGCGCTGGCCGCCACCACCAGTCCCAACGGCCAGTACAGGTGCAGCAGCAACGCCACCACGGTCAGGTAGGTCGCCGAGTTGAGGATCAGGAACAGCAGACCGAAGGAGAGGAAGCGTCGGATAACCGACAGATCGCTGATCGCCCGGGACAACAACTGCCCGGACTGCCACTGGTCATGGAAGGTGACCGGGAGCCGCTGCAGGTGGGTGTAGATGTCGTCGCGGATGGTGCCTTCCATCCCGATCGACGAGGCACTCTGTGCCCACCGCCGGATGAAGATTAGCACCGCCTCGACGACGCCGAGCAGCAGGGCGAGTCCACCGAGGAGCAGCAGACCGGCGGGATCACCGGCGGCCACCGGGCCGTCCACCACCTCGGCGATGACCAGCGGGATGGCGATGCCGGCTCCGGTCGCCGCCGCAGCGGCCGCCAGCAGCCAACCGAGTTGACCGAGGTACGGGCGCAGGTAGCGGCGCAGCCGCCAGAGATTGTGGACGGCGCGCCGCCGGGGCGGAGATCGGTCGGGTACGGCGTCCACACCACGACGGTAGCCGGTGCCGGCACCGGTTCACCGCCCCGCGAAGGTCACCTGCGATTCATGGTGGAGCAGCCACTTCTTGATCGGCAGACCCCACCGGTAGCCGCCCAGCGTGCCGTCGCCGCGCAGCACCCGGTGACAGGGGACCACCAGCGCGACCGCGTTGCGGGCGCAGGCGCCGGCCGCCGCCCGGACCGCTGCTGGACGGCCGGAGCGCAGGGCGAACGCCGTATAGCTGACCGGCTCGCCGGGCTTCACCTCACGCAGCGCCGACCAGGCGGTGCGCTGGAACGGGCCGCCGTGCTGGCAGACCGTGAGCTGGTCGATCGCGGTCAGCTCACCGGACAGGTAGGACCGTACGGCGCGGGTGACGTCGCCGAGGCCGGCCCGGCGGCGCACCGGCCCGCGCAGGTCGGGGTGGACCAGGTCGAGCAGGTCGTCCGGGTCGGCGGTGAACCCGGCGGCCCGTAGCGCCCCGTCCGGGTCGGTGATCAGCGTCAGCGGCCCGACCGCCGTGGCGACGGTACTCATGTCCAATGTCGAACGTTTTGTCATGTGTCACTCCGGTGTCGATTTCGATGGCGTGGCGGACCGCCACAGCCGCAGGTTGGCGTACGACCGCCAGGGCCGCCAGCGGTCCGCGTGGGCGGTCAGGTCGGTGGGGGCGGCGGGCAGGCCCAGCGCCGCCGCGCCGCGCCGTACTCCCAGGTCGGTGCCGAGCAGCACGTCCGGGTCGCCGAGCGCCCGCATCGCCACGTACCCGGCGGTCCACGGGCCGATGCCGGGCAGTGCGGTGAGCCGGTGCGACAGCTCGACCCGGTCGCTGCCCGGGTCGAGTCCGATGCCGCCGTCGGTGACGCCGGCGGCCAGCGCGCGCAGCGTGCCGCGCCGGGCAGCCGGCATCGCGAAGGCGTCGTCGGGCAGGGCGAGCAGGTCAGCCGGGCCCGGGAACGGCGCCAGGCCGTCCGCAGGCGGGGCTGTTCGCGACCCGGTCGCCGTGCAGAGGCGGGCCAGCACCCGGCGGGCGGCGGACACCGAGATCTGCTGCCCGACCACGGCCCGTACCGCCAGCTCGAAGCCGTCCACCGCGCCCGGCACCCGGACCCCGGGCTCGGCGGCGACGGCAGCGGCCAACGCCGGATCGGCGCCCAGCACGGCGTCCACCGCCGCCGGATCGGCGTCCAGGTCGAACAGTCGGCGGCAGCGGGACACCGCCGGTGCCAGATCGCGCAGGTCGCCGAGGTGCAACGCGGCGGCAAGGAAGCCGTCGTGCGGGGTGAGCGCCACCGTGCCGGCACCGTACGGCAGCCGCAGCGCACGCCGGTATCCGCCGCCGTCGGCGGACTCCACGCCGGGCACCGCCCGGTCGGCCAGGAATCCGAGTACGGCATCGACCGCCATCGGCTGACGGAAGGCCAGCCGTACGGTGATCACCCCGGCCCGGTCGGGCGCACCGGGCCGTACCCGGCCGCGCAGCGTCGACGGCGGACCGCCGTACACCGTCCGGAACGTGTCATTGAACTGCCGGACGCTGCCGAAACCGGCCGCGAACGCGATCTCGGCGACGGTCAGGGCGGTCCGCTCCACCAGGATGCGGGCCGTCTGCGCACGCTGTGCTCTGGCCAACGCCAGCGGGCCGGCCCCCACCTGCTCGGTCAGCACCCGGGTGAGATGCCGTTCGGTGTAGCCGAGGCGGCGGGCCAGCCCTGGCACGCCGTCGCGGTCCACCACCCCGTCGCTGATCAACCGCATCGCCCGGCCGACCAGGTCGGCGCGGCGGTCCCAGTCGGGCGAGCCAGGGGTGGCGTCGGGGTGGCAGCGTCGGCAGGCGCGCAGCCCGGCCTGTTGCGCGGCGGCCGCCGACGCAAAGAACCGGACGTTGTCCCGCTTCGGGGTGACCGCCGGGCAGGACGGCCGGCAGTAGATGCCGGTCGACGTCACGCCGGTGTAGAACCAGCCGTCGAAACGCTGGTCGCGGCTGTCCAGCACCCGGTAGCACCGCTCGAAGTCGAGCTCCATGGGTCGATCCTGCCCGCTTGCGGGCCCGGTCGGCTGGCGGGAATCGGACCTGCAGTCACGAGCCCGGGCGGGCCGCACCGGCCGGGCCGGCCGGCCGGGTCGCGCCGGCGGCCAGCAGGCCGATCGCCAACGCCCCGACCACCACCAGCAGCGATCGCAGGATGCCGACCTGCTCGGCCAGGAAACCGATCAGCGGCGGACCGGCCAGGAACGAGGTGTAGCCGATCGAACTGACCACCGACACCCGTACCGCCGCCCGGTCGGCCTCGTCGGCGGCCGCGCTCATCCCGACCGGGAAGCCGAGCGACGCCCCCGCGCCCCACAGCAGCGCCCCGAGCAGCGCCAGCGGCAGCGTCGGCCCGAACACCACCAGGGCCAGGCCGACCAGGGCCAGCACCGCCGTCGCCCGCAGCACCGTCACCCGGCCCCAGCGTTGCAACGCCGTGCCGCCGACCATCCGGGCGGCGGTCATCGCCGCGACGAACACCCCGAACGCCACCGCGCCGACCGCGTCACCGACCCGGTAGCCGTCGACCACGGCCAGGGTGAGCCAGTCGTTCGCCACCCCTTCGACGAACGCGAAGGCCAGCACCAGCAGACCGATCAGCAGGGTGCGCGGCTCCCGCCAGGCACGCAGCACCCCGGACCGGGGCGTCGCTGCGCCGGGTACCCGGGCCGGGACCGGCAGGAACATCCGTACGGCTGCGGCGATCGAGGCGATCACCAGCAGCGCGGTGACGGCGAGTTGCCAGTCGACCGGCACCGCGAGCCAGGCACATCCGGCCCCGAGGAGCGCGCCGGTCACCGTACCCAGGCTGAAGCCGGCGTGGAAACGGGGCATCAGCGGGCGGTCGAGCCGGCGCTCGACGTCGGCACCCTCGACGTTCATCGCCACGTCCCAGCTGCTCAACCCGGTGCCGGTCAGCAGCAGCCCGGCACCGGCCAGGGGCGGTGAGACGACCGCCACGCCGACCGCGACGGCGAGCATCCCGACGGTCACGGCCGATGCGCCCAGCAGCACCGTCCGGTGGGATCCGATCGCGTGCACCAGCGGACCGGACAGCGGCAGCGCACTGACCGCGCCCACCGACGTGCACAACAGCAGCAGCCCGAACTGGGCATTGGTCAGATCGAGGGCGTCGCGGATCGCCGGCGTACGGGAGA
Organism: Micromonospora sp. LOL_014; assembly: GCF_048060245.1. Classification (NCBI taxonomy): domain Bacteria; kingdom Bacillati; phylum Actinomycetota; class Actinomycetes; order Micromonosporales; family Micromonosporaceae; genus Micromonospora; species Micromonospora sp. LOL_014. The sequence goes on along the minus strand of NZ_JBHMIP010000002.1, from coordinate 208,182 downwards.
TCCACGACGCGAACGCCAGACCGCTGACCCCGAACGCGATTGCGACCGCGATCCGCGCCCGTTCCACCACCGGCCGCGCCAGCGTCGCCGCCCCGTTCGCCACCACGCCACCCGCTCCCCGCTCGCCCGGACCTTCCCGCTCGCCCGGACCTTCCCGCCCGCCCGGACGTCTGTCCGTCCGGGCGGCAACGGTACGCCGCCCGCAGCGGCTACCGCCCGGTGCTGACGGGGTCTGGCCGCGCTGGGCACCCGGCGCCGTCGCCCTGCGCAGACGGTAGAGCACCCGACACCGGTAGGTAGCATGACGATGCTCACCATCAACTGCTGGCAGCGGCGCTCTCACCATCTGCGTTGGTCGATAGACTCCGTTCGGCGACCTGGCTCCTGGATCGATAGAGTGGCACAGTTTGGTGTACCTCGATAAAGGAGTCGGTAGATATCATGCGTCGCCTACTGGCCAGCGCCGTCCTCGGCTCGGCCCTGATCCTCGGATTCACCGGCTGCGGCACCGAGCCGCCGCCGACGGGCGCGCCGTCGCCGACCGGCGGCAGCACCACCGCCAGCGAGGCCGACATCCTCGCCGCCACCAATGCCGCCTGCAATCAGGCAGTATCGATGAGCAGCGACTTCGCCGCCGGTTTCCAGCGTGACGTCAACCAGTTCGCCGACCCGACGGCCAGCGCGGAGGCGCCGGCGGACGCGAAGGACAACTTCGAGGCGCAGATGCGTGGCTGGTCGGCGACGCTCACCTCGCTGGCCACCGGCCCGGTGTCGGACGAGCTGCGGACGGTGTTGACCGAGAGTACGGCCGCGATCGAGGCCGCCACCGAGATCGGTGAGACTCCACTCAGCGATGAGCAGGTGGCCGCCGTGGTGGCGATCCCGGAGAACTTCCGCGCCGTCTGCGAGTGACGTCCGCGAGGGGCCGGGCGGGGCGGGAGCAGGCGTCCGTTAGCCTGCTCCAGTTTGCTCGCCTCTCAATGGACGGATTTTCAATGCGACGTACCCTGATCACCGCCGCCGCCGCGACGGCGCTCGCGTTCACCCTGGCCGGCTGCGGCGGTGGCGACAGCGATGTCGACCCCACCGCCGGTCAGACGTCACCGCCGGCGGCGACCGCGTCGGCCGACGCGGAGTCGGCCGGCTCCGCCGAGGACGGGGCCGCTGCGGCCACGAAGGAGGCATGTGACACGGCGGTACCGGTCGCCGAGGAGACTGCATCGACCATCGAGGCGTACTTCGCCGAGTTCATCGCCGCAGTGGCCGAGGGCGGTACGGATGCGGAGACCGCCTACGCCGAGTTCCGGGCCAAGTTCACCGACCTCTCGGCAATGCTGGAGTCGCTCGCCGCCGACCCGGTCGACGCTGACGTGCAGCAGGCGTTGACCGAGGCGTCCGAGTTCGCCGCCCAGATCGTCGACCCGGACGACAACACCCCAATGGGACAGGTGGAGGGTCGCCTGGCTGAGCTGGCGGAGAAGCTGAAGACCGCCTGCGCCTGACCCGCCACCGGACGCTGCGTAGACTCGACCGACGTGAGTCTCACCATCGGCATCGTCGGCCTGCCCAACGTCGGCAAGAGCACCCTGTTCAATGCGCTCACCAAGAACGACGTTCTCGCGGCGAACTACCCGTTTGCCACTATCGAGCCGAACGTCGGGGTGGTGGGGCTGCCGGACGGGCGGCTGGGCAGGCTGGCGGAGATCTTCGGCTCGGAGAAGACCATCCCGGCGGCGGTGTCGTTCGTCGACATCGCCGGTCTGGTGCGGGGCGCGTCCAAGGGGCAGGGCCGAGGCAACGCCTTCCTGGCCAACATCCGCGACGCCGCCGCGATCTGCCAGGTCGTGCGGGTCTTCTCCGACCCGAACGTGGTACACGTCGACGGCAAGGTCTCGCCGGGCGACGACATCGCCACGATCAACACCGAGCTGATCCTGGCCGACCTGCAGACCTTGGAGAAGGCGCTGCCCCGGCTGGAGAAGGAAGCCCGGCTGCGCAAGGACCGGGCGGCGATCCACGCCGCCGCGAAGGCCGCCGCCGCGCTGCTCGACGGCGGCACCACGCTGTACGCGGGTGCGTCCGCCGCCGGCATCGACGTTGCCGAGCTGCGCGAGCTGCACCTGCTCACCACCAAGCCGTTCCTGTACGTCTTCAACGTCGACGAGGACGAGCTGGGCAACGCCGAGCTGCTCGCCGAGCTGCGCGCGCTGGTCGCCCCGGCCGAGGCGGTCTTCATGGACGCCAAGATCGAGTCCGAGTTGATCGATCTGCCGGACGACGAGGCGATGGAGCTGCTGGAGTCGACCGGGCAGAGCGAGCCGGGGCTCAACCAGCTGATTCGGGTCGGCTTCCGCACCCTCGGGCTGCAGACGTACCTCACCGCCGGGCCGAAGGAGGCGCGGGCCTGGACCATCCCGGTCGGGGCGACCGCGCCGGAGGCCGCCGGGGTGATCCACTCCGACTTCCAGCGCGGCTTCATCAAGGCCGAGATCGTCTCCTACGACGATCTGGTCGCGGCCGGCACGATGGCGGCGGCCAAGGCGGCCGGCAAGGTCCGGATGGAAGGCAAGGAGTACGTCATGCAGGACGGCGACGTCGTCGAGTTCCGCTTCAACGTCTGATTCCGGCATGCTGGGCACGAGCCGGCGTGTGGCGCGTCCCAAGGTTCGCGGTGTCTGCCAGGGGGTAGCAGCTGTGCCCAGCTCGCGGTAATACCGTGGTATGGTTGCCGGATGGCGAGGACGAGGAAGGTTACGATCACGCTGCCGGTGGAGCTGCTGGAGAGCATGAAGTCGCACACCGACAACGTCTCCGGCTACCTCACCGAGCTGGCCGAGCGGGCTGAGCGGCGAAGGCTTCTCCGGGAGGAGTTGGACCGCTATCAAGCTGAGTCCGGGGCGTTCACCGATCAGGAGATGGCCGAGGCCCAGGCGCTTCTATACGGGACCAGGGAGACGGACCGGGCGGCGTGAGCCTCGAATCGCTTGTGCTCGACTCGCAAGGCTTCTCGGGATGGATCGGCCGGGATCGCATGGTGATGCGACTGCTGGAGCAGGCGGAGCGTGACGGGGCTGATCTGGCCATGTCGGCTGCCACGATCATCGAGGTTTCCCACACCGGCGTGGACACCGCTCGGCTGACCTGGCTGTTGTCCCGCATTCGTGTGGAGGCGGTGACGGAAGAGAGCGCCCGTCGCAGTGCGGGGCTGTTGAAGGCGGCGGGGCTGCACGGGCACAAGTACGCCATCGATGCCATGGTCGCCGAGATGGCGCTACGACTACCCGCGCCGGTCGCGGTCTTGACGTCGGATGTCGACGACATGACCAGGTTGTGCGGGCATCGGGTTCGGGTCATCAGGCTGTAGGCCGGCCCTGCGGCCGTGGCAGAGATGCGTCAGGCAGTTGAGCGGCTGCCCGGCTCAGCTCTTGCGACCGGGCACAAGCCCGTCCAGATTCAGCTTGAGCTCGAACGGCGTCGTGGTGTGCAGCTCGTGGCGGTGGATCCCGGTCGCGACGTACGACCGGGTGGGCTCGTCGAGCTCGTATGCGTGGACCACCGGTGATCCACCCTCGTCCTCGACGCGCCAGTAGTGCGGAATGCCGGCTTCCGCGTACTTGCGCAGCTTGACTGTCCGGTCGCGGTGGGCCGACTCCGGCGACACCACCTCGACGACCAACAGCACCTGGTCGGGTGTGTAGAAGGTGCAGTCCGGGTCGTAGTAGGGAGCCCGCGTGGCGAGGAGATCGGGCTCGGGGCGGTTCCGTTCGTCGAGCCGAATCGTCATCTCCCGCTCAATCTCGACGCCTGCTGGCGCCTGCTCCATGAGAGCGAAGAGCAAAGCGGAGACAGCTCGGCCGTGCCAAGCCCGCTGGGGGGACATCATGAAGACGAGCGCTCCGTCGATCAGCTCGGTGTGACGCGGCGCCTGCGGGAGCTGGTCGAGGTCGTCGGCGTACCACCCTTCCGGGCGGGGCGGCCGCATCCACTCGGGCACTGCGGTCATGTTCCTCACCGTAACATCCGGCTTCTGTTGACCTACCGTCGTTCAGTCTCGATGTCTGCACCGCATCGAGGTGAGGCTCAGACACCTTCCGAGGCGGTTTTGAGGTGCGTGAGCCTCACCTCGACGCTGAACGGAGGGGTCAGCCTCGGCGGTGGAACGGCTCCAGTTGGTATACGGCCATGACGCCTTCGCCGGAGTCGATATTGGCCAACCGGAGGCGGTCGACGGCAACATCCACCCGCTGACCGGTCCCGCCTGAGCCGGCGTCGGCCCAGATCTGCACCGTCCCGTGCCCCGGCAGCACTCTCGGACCGACCACCAGGATCCCCGGCTCCTGGGGAGTCGTCGCTCCGCCGAGCGCTTCGCCTGGGGATTCGCGGTGCGGGTGGGTCTTGGGCTGGTCGTCGGGTGGCGGTGTCTCGGGCAAAATACTCACGGGCGCGACCTCGCTTCGCGTCAAGGCCCTCGGCGAGCGCTGCCACGCGAGCCGAGGGCCGCCTTTGTCTGCCGATCCAACGCTAGTCCACCAGGTTCATCCTGTCCATCAAGTGAACTGAATGGACAGCATCGGTCGGCTGGACAGGTGGCAGCCTGTGAGCATGGTCGACCCGTGGTCGCCGCGTTCGTTTGCCGAGCAGGTGGCCGATGCGCTCAAGGCGAAGATCGATAGCGGCGATTGGCTGCCGGGGCGCAAGCTGCCTGGTGAGGTGACGTTGGCGCAGACGTACGGCGTGGCGCGTGGCACCGTGCGGGCCGCGCTCGACGTGCTACGCGAGGAAGGCCGAGTGGTCACCTTCGCCGGTCGCGGCACGTTCGTCACGCCAGACCCGAAGCCCTGAGGCACCTTCCGCCGTGGCAGGTGACCTTGAGGCGGCAGCGCAGGCGTACCGGGCTGCGCTCCAACGCGTGCAGGATGGGCTCGCGGAGGTCGCTTCAGCGCGTGCCGAGGTGCCACAGGTACGGAAGCGGCTTGCGGCCGCAATCGTGACTGCATACCGAGGCGGTGCCCGCGTGGGCGAGATCGCTCGGGTGACTGGCTACGGCCGGGAACAGGTCCGGCGGATCCTGCGAGCCGGCGGTGTCGAGCCGGAGAAGCCGGAAACCGCTTAGGTCGAGCGCGGGATGGACATGATCGAGCGGTCAGCCCTGCTGGCTGTCGGTCCCGCAATCGGTCACGAGATGTAGTGCAGGATCACGTTGTGCACGTGGTGGGACTTCTGGTCACCACGGAACTCGACCTCGTAGGTGTGGGTGCCGACATTGATCGCGATGGCGCCGGACGAGAAGTACGAGCCGCCCCAGGACTTGTTGCTCACCACGCTCACGCTGGTGATCTTCGAGTACGGGATGCTGGTGATGGCGACCTTCTTGCCGACGAACGACTTGTCCTGGATGATCACCCGGCGGTTGGTCAGCCCGATGAAGCCGGTGCCGGTGCCGATCGCGTCGTAGACCGCGATCACCTGCTCCCCGTCGAGCAGCCCGCTCTCGATCTGCCGAAGTTGCTCCCGCCGGTCGTACGCCACGTTCGCCATGTGCCCGAGGGTAGGCGGCGGGCACAACCACGCCAGCGAAGCGCGAGGTCGCTGCGGCCAGCGGTGATCCGAGCGCAGGATGCGGGGTCAGCGAAGGTCGACGACCGTACGGTAGGCGTCCTCGATGCGGGCCGCGAGTGCGACGTCGCCGTCGGTGATCTTGTCGCCGTCGGGGGAGCCGAGCCGGATCTGGGTCCGTCCGTCGGCCCGGCGTACGTCGGGCCGCAGGTGCAGGGCGTCGGCTGCTACCTTGATCCGCTCGGTGAGCTCGGCGTGCTGGCTGTCGTCGAGCAGCAGGGTTCGCCGGAGCTGCTGGCCGTCCTGCGTCCACCCGTCCAGTTGGGTAAGGGCATCGCTAAGGTAGTCGCGGCCGGTCCGGCTGGACCAGAGTGCTCGCAAAGCCACACCTCCCAGGCGTCGTTGCCGGCTTGTGGCCAAATCGTCGCCATCCTGTGTCTTGGTCGGTGGTCCCCAGTCTGGCCGCTAACTGGTTGGTGTGTCCACGTCCACCCTTCCGTCATCTGCTGTCCTAGCAGTCAGCAGGGTTACCCGAAATGCTGATTGATCTGGCAGGCTCATCTGCTGTGCGGAGCGGGCAGGTGAGGCGTCAGGTGGTGGTCGGGGCGGCGATCGTCCTCGACGGTCGGGTGCTGGCATGTGCCCGGACCCATCCACCGGGGGCGGCCGGCAAGTGGGAATTTCCCGGCGGCAAGGTGGAGAGCGGCGAGACCGAGACCGATGCTCTGATCCGGGAGTGCCGCGAGGAACTCGGCGTTGCGATCACGGTGGGTGACCGCATTGGTCCCGATCGCCCGCTTGGTCACGGCCGGTCTGTGTTGCGGGTCTACCTGGCCGGGCTGCTCGGGCCGGCGCAGCCGACCGCGCTGGAGCACTCCGCTCTGCGCTGGTTGGCGGCCGACGAACTCGACCAGGTCACCTGGCTGCCCGCGGATCGGCCGATCGTCGCCGAGCTCCGTCCGTTGCTGTTCGCCGGCAGCAGATCGAATGACGGCTGATGCCGGGTGCTGTGGCTCAGCGCGGGCCGGCACTCGGGTCGCGACTACCGCGGACCGAGCCTGGAGCGACTCCCATCATGCGTTTGAACGCCCGGCCGAAGGCGGCTTCCGATCCGTAGCCGGACTGGCCGGCCAGTTCGCGGACCGTCGTCTGGCCCTGTTCGAGCCTGGCGAGCGCGACGTGCATCCGCCACCGGGTGACGTACCGGAGTGCCGGTTCACCGACGAGCCGGGTGAACCGGGCCGCGAACGACGACCGCGACATCGCGGCTACGCGCGCCAGCGAGGCGACGGTCCAGGTACGGCTGGGTTCGCGGTGGATCGCCGCGATGGCCCGCCCGATCAGTGGGTCTGACAGCGCGCCGAGCCATCCGGCTCGCGCCTGCGGGTCGTCGCTGTCGATCCATGACCTGATCGCCTGGATCACCAGGATGTCAGCGAGTCTGGTGGTGACGGCTTCCCCGCCCGGGCGAAGGTCCGACACCTCGCTGGTCAGCAACGCGAGGGTGGCACCGATCCAGCCACTGGTCCGCGGGTCCGACCCGGTCGCATGGATGACCGGTGGCAGCAGCCGTACGAGTTGGTGAGCGGCCGGCCCCTCGAACGACACCACTGCGCAGACCAGCGTGGACGTCTCGCCGCCGCCACCGTGACGGAGTATCGAGTAGTGCGCATTGAGATGCTCCTGTGGCAGCAGATCGACCCGTCCGGCCCGTCCAGCCTGTCCGGCCTGTGGGCTGCTGAGCAGCAGATGTCCACGGCCATGCGGCACGAGCGCGAGGTCACCGGCGCTCAGCTGTCGTGGTGGTGCGTCCCCGACACGTAGCCAGCAGCCACCGGACGTCACGATATGGAAACTCAGACAATCACCGAACGGCGGCATCTCCAGCGCCCATGGGGCGCTGACCTCGGTCCGGCAGTAGAAGATCCCGGTCATCCGCAGCAGGTGCAGCGCTTCCCCGACCGGGTCCACCGACACCCACGGCGCATCGACCTCGAGTTTCGCCATCGCGGTCCCTGGACGATCGAGCACACTTTCGCGTTTCCCGATCATATCCTCGCCGGCCCCGAACTGATTTTGTCGATGGGGAGCCGCTCGCTGGCGGCAGCGACGAAGGGGAGAAACGATGAAGGTACTGGTGGTCGGTGCGTCCGGTGGGTCCGGCCGTGCCACGGTACGGGAACTTGGCCGCCGGGGTCACGAGGTCACCGCGTTCTCGCGAAACGCGTCGACTGTGGCCGGTCCGGTCGATGGCGGCTCGCTGCGCGGGTTGAACGGCGACGCCACCGACCCTGGCGATGTCGACGATGCGGTGCGTGGTCAGGACGCGGTGATCGTCACGCTCGGTATCAGCGAGAACCCGGTGCGGGTCCGGCTGCGTGGTCCGGCGCACACGTCGCTGGATGTCCGTTCCCGGGGGACCGGTGTCGTTGTCGAGGCGATGCGCCGTCACGGCGTACGCCGGTTGGTGGTGCAGACGTCGTACGGCGTCGGACCCACCCGAACGCACCTGCCCATGCTCCAACGACTGGTCTTCTGGGCGCTTCTGCGACCGCAGATCGTCGACACCGAGCGGCAGGAGCGGATTGTACGGTCCAGCGGCCTGGACTGGACCGCAGTTCAACCGGTGAACCTCACCGACGACGACACGACCGAGCCGCCGTTCGTCTCGACCACCGGTGCGACCCGCAGCATGAAAGTGGCTCGTGGGCAGGTCGCGTGGCTCCTGGCGGAGTCGGTCGAGAACGACGACCACATCGGCGCGACGCTCTCCCTCTCGGCCGGTTGACCCGACAGCGCGACGGCCGATCAGAGGTTGATCGCGACCTGGAACGACCGGGAGGTGAGCCCGGCGCCGCCGTGCCAGATCTCGAAGCCCGCCTCGACCCCGCTGAGGTACCAGTCCCGGTCGAGGTAGCCGCGGCCCACCGCGTCCCGGGTGAACGCCGCCAACTCCAGGTCCCGCGCCTCGTCGACCGGCGTGGTACGCACGTACGCCACGTAGTTCCAGTGCCAGTCGGCGTAGTAGACGTCCCAGGTCGCCCCGGCCAGGGGCACTCCCCGCGCCACCAGCGTCCCGGCCGGCTCGGCCCCACCGGCCCGGTCCAGCCAGACCATCAGTTCGGCGCCGTCGGGGGAGCGGTGGGCGTTGGCGTCGGTGTGGAACCACAGGTCGTACGTGGCGTTCCAGCGGCCGGTGGCGTCCTGGGTGTCGATCGTCCAGTCGGACCGGGCGGTGCGCAACTGCCGCACCTTGATCGGCAGGCCGCTGCCGACGGTGCAGTTGCCCCAGTGGCAGCCCTGGTAGATGGTCGGGTAGGCGGCGGCGGAGCCGTCCCGCTTGTCGTGCTCGGTGCGGGTCACCTCGAACCGGCCAGCCGCGTCGACCGTCAGGCACTGCGGAGTGTCCGCACCCCAGACGTTGTTCATCACCACGTACCGCTTGTCGGTGATGTCGATCGTGTCGGCCCGCCCGCAGAGTTCGCTGGCGTCGGCGTCCGGTGCCAGCCAGACGACGGTCACGCCGGCGACGACGAGTGCGGCGACGACGAGTGCGGGCAGGCGGTGGCGCCGGAGCCGGAGCGGGATCATGGTGGGGGAGTCCTTCGGCGAGCAGCCCGCAGTACAGGCTGGTGTCGTGGGTCCGGCGGCCCGACGCCGCCCCACGACGGAAACGGTGGACAAGGTCCCGTTCCCGGCTCCGCGAAGGATGTTACGACCGTCAATGGATGGCGGGCAACCCCGGCGACCACGGATAGAAGCCGCCCCTCCCGGCGCAGGAAGCACCGGGAGGGGCGGTCAGCGGGCGTGATACCGGCTTAGCGGTCCTGGTCCGGGTGGTGGTAGTTGAGTGACTTGTCCGGCAGTGGGAAAGTGACGTCCTCGCCGAACGGCGACGGCGCGGCCGGCTTGTCGAACGCCAGCTCACTGATCGGCAGGTGGCCCTTCTCGTCCACCGCCGCCGCCTGCGGGCGGGGCACCTGGCGGTGCCAGTTGACCCCGCGCTCGGCGTCGGCCACCGCGCTGTGGTCACCGTCGGCCGGCAGCCCGGCCGCCGTACCGGCCGGCTGGTCCAGGCCGGACTCACCGAGCGCCGGTCCACTCGCCGCCGCGCCGTTCTGCCCCCGCCGGAAGATCTTGCTGCCGAGCCACACGAGGGGATCGTACCGCCGGTCGACGACGCGTTCCTTCATCGGGATGATCGCGTTGTCGGTGATCTTGATGTGCTCGGGGCAGACCTCGGTGCAGCACTTGGTGATGTTGCAGTAGCCCAGCCCCTGCTGCGCCTGCGCGTACTGCTTGCGGTCGGTCCTGGTGTCCAGCGGGTGCATGTCCAGCTCGGCGGCGCGGATGAACACCCGGGGACCGGAGAACGCGGTCTTGTTGTCCTCGTGGTCACGTACCACGTGGCAGGTGTTCTGGCAGAGGAAGCATTCGATGCACTTGCGGAACTCCTGCGAACGTTCCACGTCGACCTGCTGCATCCGGTACTCGCCGGGGGCAAGGTCCTCCGGCGGGCTGAACGCCGGCGTCTCCAACGACTTCTGGTAGTTGAACGAGACGTCGGTGACCAGGTCGCGGATCACCGGGAAGGTCCGCAGCGGGCTGACGCTGATCGTCTCGTTCTCCTCGAACGTCGACATCCGCGTCATGCAGCCCAGCTTCGGCATGCCGTTGATCTCCATGGAGCAGGAGCCGCACTTGCCGGCCTTGCAGTTCCACCGGCAGGCCAGATCCGGAGCCTCGGTGGCCTGCAGCCGGTGGATGACGTCGAGGACAACCTCGCCCTCGTTCACCTCCACCTGGTAGTCCTGCAGGTCGCCGCCGGTCTCGTCGCCCCGCCACACCCTGAAGTGGCGCTTGGTGCCCATCAGTTGTCCGCCTCCTCAGCGAGCGCGTCCTGCGCCAGCGCGTCGAACTCCGCCAACTCCTCGTCGGTCAGATACTTGGCCAGCTCCGCCCGGTCGAAGAGCTTGATCAGCTCCGGGCGCATCTTCGGCAGCGGCTTGTGCTCCAGCTTGACCGTGTCACCGTCCAGCGAGCAGACCAGGTTGACCGTGCGCCACGTCGGGGCCATGGTCGGGTGGTCCTCGCGGGTGTGCCCGCCGCGGGACTCGGTGCGCTCCAGCGCGGCCTTGGCGGTGCACTCCGACACCACCAGCATGTTGCGCAGGTCCAGCGCCAGGTGCCAACCCGGGTTGTAACGCCGGCCGCCGGCGGCGCTGACCTTGACCACCCGCTCGCGCAGCTCGGCCAGCCTGACCAGCGAATCCGCCAGTTCACCTTCGCGCCGGATGATGCCGACCAGGTCGCCCATCACCGCCTGCAGGTCCTGCTGCAGGGTGTACGGGTTCTCCCCGGTGTCGCGCGACAGCGGCGCCAGCGCCTGGTCCACCGCCTGCTCCACCTCGTCGGCCGAGACCTTCGGCCGCCGGTCCAGCCCGCCGACGTACGCGGCCGCGTGTTCACCGGCCCGCTTGCCAAAGACCAGCAGGTCGGACAGGGAGTTGCCGCCGAGGCGGTTGGAGCCGTGCATGCCGCCGGAGACCTCACCGGCGGCGAACAGGCCGCTGATCCGGCCGGCCGCCGCGGCGGTGTCCGGGTCGACCTCGACGCCACCCATCACGTAGTGGCAGGTCGGCCCGACCTCCATCGGCTGCTTGGTGATGTCGACGTCGGCCAGCTCCTTGAACTGGTGGTACATCGACGGCAGTCGGCGACGGATCTCCTCGGCCGGGAGCCGGCTGGCGATGTCCAGCAGTACGCCGCCGGACTCTGTACCACGACCGGCCTTGACCTCGCTGTTGATCGCTCGGGCGACCTCGTCACGGGGCAGCAGCTCCGGCGGACGCCGGTTGTTGTCCGGGTCGGTGTACCAGCGGTCCGCCTCCTCCTCGGTCTCCGCGTACTGCTTGCGGAACACGTCGGGAACGTAGTCGAACATGAACCGCTTGCCGTCGGTGTTGCGCAGCACCCCGCCGTCGCCCCGGACCGACTCGGTGACCAGGATGCCCTTCACCGAGGGCGGCCAGACCATGCCGGTCGGGTGGAACTGCAGGAACTCCATGTTGATCAGGGTGGCGCCGGCCCGCAGGGCGAGCGCGTGCCCGTCGCCGGTGTACTCCCAGGAGTTCGAGGTGACCTTGTACGACTTGCCGACCCCGCCGGTGGCCAGCACCACGGCCGGCGCCTCGAACAGGACGAACTCGCCGCTCTCCCGGTAGTAGCCGAAGGCGCCGGCGACCCGGGATCCGTCCGGCCCGTCCTCCAGCATCAACTCGGTGATGGTGGTCTCGGCGAAGACCTTGATCCGGGCGTCGTGGACGCCGTACTCCCGCTTGTCCTCCTGCTGCAGCGAGACGATCTTCTGCTGCAGGGTGCGGATCAGCTCCAGGCCGGTGCGGTCACCGACGTGGGCCAGTCGCGGGTACTCGTGGCCACCGAAGTTGCGCTGCGAGATCCTGCCGTCCTTCGTACGGTCGAACAGCGCGCCGTACGTCTCCAGTTCCCAGATCCGCTGCGGTGACTCCTTGGCGTGCAGCTCGGCCATCCGGAAGTTGTTCAGGAACTTGCCGCCGCGCATGGTGTCGCGGAAGTGCACCTGCCAGCTGTCCCGGCTGTTCACGTTGCCCATCGCGGCGGCGGCGCCACCCTCGGCCATCACCGTGTGCGCCTTGCCGAACAGCGACTTGGAGATGATCGCGGTGCGTTTGCCGGCGAGCCGGGCCTCGATCGCCGCTCGCAGTCCGGCGCCGCCGGCACCGATGACCACGACGTCGTAGTGGTGTCGTTCGATTCGGGTAGTCATATCGTCCAAGCCCTTAGTTGAAGAACCGCAGGTCGCTGAACCAGCCGGCGGACAGCGCCATCACGTAGAAGTCGGTCAGCGCCAGGGTGCCGAGGGTGATCCAGGCCAGCTGCATGTGCCGGACGTTGAGCTTGGAGATGAACGTCCAGATCCGGTAGCGCACCGGGTGCTTGGAGAAGTGCTTCAGCCGGCCACCGGCGATGTGCCGGCAGGAGTGGCAGGACAGGGTGTACGCCCAGAGCATGACCACGTTGCCGAGCAGGACGACGTTGCCCAGGCCGACGCCGAAGCCGTTCTCGCCGTCGAAGGCGAGTACCGCGTCCCAGGTGTTGATCAGCGAGATGATGGCGGCCGCGTAGAAGGCGTAGCGGTGCACGTTCTGAAAGATCAGCGGGAAGCGGGTCTCACCGGTGTAGCGCTGGTGGCCGTCCGGGACCGCGCAGGCCGGCGGGGAGAGCCAGAACGCCCGGTAGTAGGCCTTGCGGTAGTAGTAGCAGGTCAGCCGGAACAGCAGCAGGAACGGCAGGGTCAGCGCCGCGTCCGGGATGATCCACCAGCCGGGTAGGAACCGGCCGAAGTGCGCCGCCTCCGGTACGCAGCGCTCGGTGACGCACGGTGAGTAGAACGGGGTGAGGTAGTGGTGCTCCTGGACCCAGTAGAAGTCGTGCATGAAAACACGGACAGTGGCGTAGGTGACCCAGGCACCGAGTCCGATCACGGTGATCAGCGGGGGTAGCCACCACCGGTCGGTGCGCAACGTCTTCGCCGCGATGGCGGCGCGCGCCCGCGCCTGCCCCGGCATCGTTGCCGTAGTCGTCATCCTGTCTCCCTGACGGGGCCCGACCCGTGCAAGGGCGGACCCGGATATCTTCGGCCGGTCTGTGGCGTAGCAGGGCAGAGCCCAGATGCCGTGCGACCGCGTGCTCCGGAACCCGCACCACACGCATCGGCGGGCGCTGGTCCGGTGCACACGTTACGCCCAGTACCGGCGGCCGTATGCGCAAGGGAGTCTCGCCGGTATCGCGTCGGTTACGAAAGCCCGGCCCGCCGCTATGGGGGTGGATGTGCAGAAGCTCACTGGATCCCGAGCGGCGTCGGTCACAGATTGACAGCGAACGCGTCGTCAGGGGTGACGGGCGGCGCGGTCGACCAGCCCGCACCGCCCGTCGCTGACCCTCAGGAATGAGGTATGCCTAACCTAAGTAATCCGCGTAGCGTCGTCAATCTCGCAATTCGCCGGGTCAGCCCGCGGCGCCGCCGGTGATCTGCCAGTCCGCCAGGTGCAGAGCCGGCGCGTGCCAGGAGGTGTCGTCCCAACTGTCCGGCAGCCGGCGCAACTCCGAGCCCAGACCCAGCACCGCACCGGGCGCGAGTGCCTGCGGATACGACTGGGTGAACCGCAGACTGCGGACCGCCGCCACGATCTCGCCTGACTCGACCAGCCACGCACCGTTACGGGTCAGACCGGTCACCACCAGGCTGCGTGGATCGAGGATCCGGGTGTACCACAGGTCGGTCACCAGCAGACCGCGCTGCACACCGCCGAGCAGCGCCGCACTGCCGCCAGCCGCCGGCCCGTCGTCGCTGGCGAACTGCCGGCCGCCGGCCGGAAGCAGCCGCAGATGCTGACCCACCGGCCCCCACGCGACGCTGCCCGGTGCCGCGTGTCCGGTCGAAGCGGTGCCGGCTGCCGCCGCGGTCCGTCGGTCGTGGGTGAGCGCCGTCGATCGGCCGGCGTCCACCAGCACCGTGCGGCCGGTCGGGGTGCCCTCGGCGTCGAACGGCAGCCCGCCGCCGGTGGCCGGGTCGTCGACCAGCGTGATGGCCGGGTCGAACTGGGCCTCGCCGAGCCGGACGAACGACCGCCGCTCGTGGTGCGCCTTGCCGGCGAAGCCGTGCCGGGCCAGCATCTGCAACAGATCCAGCACCGCGGTCGGTTCGAGCACCACCGGGTAGCGCCCAGGCGGCAGATCGACCGGGTGCCGGCCGGCCCGGGCCTTCACCGCCGCCCGGGCACCCAGCGCCGCGCCGTCGATCTCGGCCAGCCGGTCGGCCGCCTGCCGGGCCACCCCGTCGGCGCCGTCGGTCCGGGCGATCCCGTCCATCGCGGCCTCCGCCGCCCGGCCGCCGGCGGTCTGCCCGGCGCTGTTGGCAAACCCCGTCGACCGGTGCACGGTACGGCAGAACCCGGCGCATTCCAGACCGCCGGCGGCCGCGACGAAGTCCCGCACCCGGGCAGCCCGCTCCGCCGGGCCGGCCTGCGCGGTCGCCTCGTCCCACGACCCGGCCGCGAGCAGCGGCGCCGGTCCGGCGAGCCCCGGCCAGGCCGGATCCGGCGGGCAGAGCCGGGCCGCCGCCAAGGTGCGCTCGACCAGGTCGGCCAACCCGTCCGGACCGGTCAGCGTGGTCGAACCGATCGCGGTCCGGCCGTCGACGTGCAGCCGCAGCCACACTGTGGTGACCGCCTCGGCGACGTTCTGGTGGATGAACGAGTTGGCGAACCGGGTCAGCGCCAGCGCCCGGTGGCTGACGTACGCCTCGGCCTGCGCACCCGGCCCGGCGGCCCGGCGGACCGCCGCCACCACCCGGAGGGCCAGATCGGTCTCGGCGGGCGACGTCGCCGCGCCGGTCAGCCCCGCGTCCAGACTCACCCGCGTACCCCCACCCGGACGTTGGTGAACCGGGCCGGCGCCGCCGGGTGCCCGGTGTGCCCGACCTGACCGGGCTGGCCCTTGCCGCAGTTCGGCGTCCCCCAGGCGACGCTCTCCGACGACAGCATGTCCATCGACCGCCAGAACACCGGGCCAATTCCGGTGTACGTCGAGTTGCGCAGCATCCGCCCCAACTTGCCATTGCGGATTTCCCAGCCGATTTCACAGCCGAACTGGAAGTTGAGCCGCTTGTCGTCGATCGACCAGGATCGGTTGATGTCCATCAGCACCCCGTGATCGGTCGCCGCGATCATCTCGTCCAACGTGTGCGGCCCCGGCTCCAGACCGACGTTGGTCATCCGGACCATCGGCAGCCGTGACCAGCCGTCCGCCCGCACGCTGCCGCCGTGGTCCAGGCCGGCGACGGCGGCCGAGTCCCGCCCGGCCAGTACGCCGACCCACCGGCCCTGCCGGACCGCGTCCCGCTTGACCGCCGGGCTGCCCTCGTCGTCGAACCCGAAACTGCCCAACGCGCCCGGGATGGTCGGGTCGATCGTCACGTTCATCAGTTCGGATCCGTACCGCAGGCTGCCGAGTTGGGCCAGGTCCAGCCAGGACGTGCCGGCGAAGGCGGCCTCCCAGCCGAGGATCCGGTCCAGTTCGATGGCGTGCCCGACCGACTCGTGGATCTGCAACGCCATCTGCTCCCCGCCGAGGATCAGCGTGGTCTCCCCGGATGGGCAGGCCGGCGCGGTGAGCAGCGCCCGTGCCTCCTCGGCGATCCGCGCGGCGTGCGCCGGCAGGTCCAGGTCGTCGACCAGCTCCCAGCCGCTGGTGCCGTACTGGCCGCGGTGGCTCGGATAGGAACGGCGCTGGGTCTCCCCGTCACCGATCACCGTCGCGGACAGCCCCGCACCGCACTCGCGGATCCGCTGGTCGATCCGGTGCCCCTCGCTGGAGACGAACCACTTTTCGGTGTCCCAGATCTGGTACAGCCCTTCGGCCAGGTCGGCGCCGTGGTCGAGCATCGTGCGGGTCGCCGACACCAGCAGATCGCCCTTGTCCGGCAGCGGCACCGACAACGGGTCGACCCGGCACGGGCTGGCCCAGCTCGCGGTGCCGGCCCCGGCCGGCACCAGGTCGGTCGGCGGCCCTGGCACCTGGGCGCTGGCCGCGGCGATCTTCGCCGCCCGACCACCGGCGGCCCGCGCCGCCGCTGGCGACGGATCCGGTACGGCGTAGAAGCCCCAACTGGAACCGACCAGTGCGCGGACGCCGAGACCGGCGTCGCTGTGCTGAACCAGCGCCTCGATCTCACCGTTGCGTGCGGTCATCGACTCATAACGGCGGTGCATCACCCGCGCGTCGGCGTACCGGGCGCCGGCGTCGAGTGCCGCCTGCACGGCGGCCGTCGCCACCTCGAACTGGGTCACCCTGTGACCTTATGCGACATCGGCTCGGCCGGGCGATCCCGACGCCCGCTGGCGGCCGCTCAGCCGAGCGGTCCCAACGTCTGCCGGACGAAGGCGAGTTCGGCGCGCAGCACGGTGGCCGCGTCCGGGTCGGTGCCGGCGGCCAACGGCAGCACCGCGTGCGGTCGGCCGGCGGCCAGCAACGCGGCGGACAACCGTAGGGTGTGCGCCACCGGCACGGCACCGTCGGCCAGCCCGTGCACCAGCAGCAGCGGGCGGAGCTCGTCGCTGCCGGTCACCGGTTCGGCGGCGATCTCCACCAGGCTGTGGTGCGGATAGATCTCGCCGCCCTCCTCGGGCAGGCCGAGGAACCGTTCGGCGTACCCGCTGCGCAGCAACGCCCAGTCGGTGACCGGGTCGCGCGCCACGGCGGCTCGGAACACGTCCGGACGGCGCAGCGCGGCCAGCCCGGCCAGCCAGCCGCCGAACCCGGTGCCCCGCACCGCCACCCGGCCCAGGTCGAGGTCGGCATGTTTCTCCGCGATCGCGGTCAGCGCGTCCACCTGGTCGGCGAGCAGCACGTCGGCCAGCCGCCGGTGCACCACCTTCTCGAAACTCGGCGCGATGCCCGGCGTACCCCGGTTGTCGACGGTGACCACGGCGAAGCCGGCGTCGGCCCACCACTGCCCGGCCAGCCAGCCTGCCCGCTCGGCCCGGACCTGCTGGTGGCCCGGTCCGCCGTGCACCTGCAGCAGCACCGGCAGCCGCCGGCCGGCGACATGCGACTGCGGGTACAGCACACCGGACGGCAGCCGGCGGTCGGTTACCCGTTGCAGCGTGGGCCGGGGAGTCACCGCCGGGGTGGCCGCCAGGCTCCGCAGCACGCCGAGTTCGGCGTCGTCCCGGTAGATCGTCCAACGCACCCCGGGCTGGTCCAGGGTGGCCGAACCGACGGCCAGTACGGCACCGCCGACCGCGGCGACATGCCAGCCGGGACTGCTGGTGAGCCGGACCGCGTCCAGGCCACCCGAGGAGGCCGCGGTGCGGACCCGGTAGAGGTGCTGTTCGCTGGGTTCCCCGTCACTCGCCTCGATCAGCAGGTCCGGGCTGGTGTGCCGGCCGGGCAGCCGGCCGACCACCCGGCGTACGTACAGCGCCGCCGGGGTGAGCAGGGTGCCGTCGGCGAACAGGCAGCGGGCGTCGTACCCGTCGTGGGCGAGTTCCCCGCCGACCAGCACCCGGCCGTCGGACAGGTGGCAGGGGGTGCCGGGGATCGGCTCCACCCACCGGGGGTCGGCCAGCTCGGCGTGCACCTGGGTCTCCCCGGTGCGTGGGTCGATGGACAGCACCAGACCGTGCTGCTGCAGCCGGCGCAGCACGGTGATCAGCGGGCCGCCGTCGGACCAGTCGACCGACACCAGGTACGGGTAGGTCTCCCGGTCCCAGTGCACGTCGACCCAGCCGCCGTCGAGGTCGAGCAGGTGCAGGGTCACCTCGGCGTTCGGGCCACCGCACATCGGGTACGGCCGGCTGCGGGCCGGCAGCTGCGGCTGCGCCGGGTCGGCGTACTGCCAGCGGGGCAGCCGGGTACGGTCGGCCCGGGCGGCGAGGATGCTTTGGCCGTCCGGTGACCACCAGTAGCCGCGGTCCCGGCCGAAGTCGACCGCCGCCGGGTCGGGCAGTGCCCAGGTGATGTCGCCGTCCTCGCCGGCGAGCAGCACGTCGCGGCCGTCCGGGTGGACGACCCGGAGCTTGCCGGCACCGTCGCGGTGCGGGTCGCCGGCCCGCCCGTTGCCGCTGAATCCGTCGTGGGCCGGTTCATCGCGGCCGGATCCGCCGGTCGCGCCGGCCGGTCCGACCGGGTCCGCGTCGTTGTCCGACACGTACGCGATCCGGCTGCCGGTCGGGTCCGGTTGGGCGTCGGTGACCGAGCCGACCACCGGTACCTCGATCACGTCGCCGGTCACCAGGTCGGCCCGGAACAGCCGGCCGGAAAGGACGAACACGGCGACCCGGACGGCCGGGTCGGTGGCGTACCGGGTGATCCCCGCATCGGCGGTGTTCCTCGCACCGGCGGTGTTCCCGGTGCCGAGCAGGATCGTCGGGTCGGCAATCCGACGCTGCTCGCCGCTGTCGACCTCGAACGACCAGAGACCGGCGGCCGGGTCGTGCGGGCCGGTGGAGCGCAGGAACACCACGCGGGCGCCGTCGGCGCCCACGGTCACCGCGTGCGGGGCGCCCCGGACAGGTCTGCGGGTACGGGCGGCAGGCTCCGGTGATTCCACTCCCGGATCGTAGAACCGGCTGATCAGCGATGAGACCGTTAATCCACTCCGGTGCCCATCCGGCGTAAAGTTGCCGGAGTGACCGACCCTGCCGCCGCGCGACGGCTTCTCCTGGTTCATGCCCATCCGGACGACGAGACGATCGGCACCGGTGCCCTGATGGCCCGGTACGCCGCCGCCGGAGTGCAGGTCACCCTGGTCACCTGCACTCTCGGCGAGGAAGGCGAGATCCACCTGCCGCGCCTCGCCGGGCTGGCCCCTGATCAGGCCGACCAGCTTGGCGGGTACCGGATCGCCGAGCTCGACGCCGCCTGTGCGGCGCTCGGAGTGAGCGATCACCGGTTCCTCGGCGGTGCGGGCCGGTACCGGGATTCCGGGATGATGGGCCTGCCCACCAACGACCACCCACGGGCGTTCTGGCAGGCCGACCTGGACGAGGCCGCCGGGTTGCTGCTCGAGGTGCTGCGGGAGACCCGGCCGCAGGTGGTGGTCACCTACGACGACAACGGCTTCTACGGTCACCCCGACCACATCCAGGCCCACCGGGTGACGATGCGCGCCGCCGAACTGGCCGCCGCCGAGGGGGTCGCCCCCGACAAGATCTACTTCACCGCGATGCCGAAGAGCGTGCTCGCCGCCGGCATCGACGCGTTCCGGGGCGCGTCGAACAACCCGTTCGCCGGCGTCGAACACGTCGACGACCTGCCGTTCGGCACCCCCGATCCGCAGATCGCGGCGCGGATCGACGGCACCGCCCACTACCAGGCGAAGCAGGCCGCCATGCGGGCGCATGCCAGCCAGATCCCGGCCGATTCGTGGCTCTACGCGCTGGCCGGCAATGTCGGCGGCGAGTTCATGGGCTACGAGTACTTCGTCCTCGGTGCCGGCCGGCAGGGTCCGGGCGACGGCCCGTACGGCTGGGAGACCGACCTGTTCGCTGGGCTGCCGGCTGGCGAGGTGCCGCTGCCGTGACCTCGCCCGGTGTCTCCGGCCAGGTGTCGGCGGTGGAGCCGTCGCCGCCGGTGGCGACGGCTCCGGCCCCTACCCGCCTGCGTGAGCTGGTGGACCTGGGGCTGCGGACGGTCGGCGGGGTGGTCGCGGCGGTCGCGGCGGTGCTGTCCGCGGTCCTGGAGCTGCTGCTGGCCACGGTACGGGTCGGCGGGCACCTGGTCGGAGTGTCGGTGCTGCTGGCGATCGCCGGCAACGTGCTGGTGAGCTGGTTCGCGATCCGCGCGGTGGGTGCCCGGTGGGCGATGACGTTGCCGGCGGCGGCCTGGTTCGCGGTGATGGTGCTGGCCGCTGGCGGCACCACCGAGGGGGACATTCTGCTGGCCGGCGACAACTGGGTGGGCTTCGCGGTGATCTTCACCGGGGCGATCGCCTTCGCCGTCCTCGCGTTCCGGATGATCCTGGCCCAGCCGGCCCGCCGCAGCGACGGAGGCTGACGCGACCGGGTGTCGGCTCCTACAATCCTCGGTACGAATATAGGGGTCCGGAGAACACACCCGCGCGGTCCGGCGTGCCGTGGACGCGGTGCGGGTCTGGGTGCGGGAGGTGGAGATGAGGCAGCGCTGGCTGCCGGTCGGCGTACTCGCCGGGGTGCTGTTCGCGGTCAATGTGGTGGCCCGGCTGGTGGTCCGCTTCGGGATCGACACCGATCCGCAGACGCAGGACCGGCTCTCGTTCGCGATGTTCGTGGTGATCGGTGTCGTGCTCGGCTCGGTGGCCTTCGTCTGGGGGCGGGACCGCCCGGTCGAGCGGTGGAGCGGTGACGCCGCGGCGGCGATCCTGGCGGCGTTGGTGCTGACCATTTTCGTCGGGCCGTTCGTCAGCGGCGACCATCCGTTCTCGGCCGGGGCGGGCGCGTTCTTCTCCCAGGTATGGCTGTACGCCGGCTTCTCCACCGGCGGGGTGCTGCTCGGCTATCTGGTGCTGATCACACTCGGCTGGGACCACCGGTCCAAGTCGCTGGAACGGTACGCCGAGACCAAGCTCAACAAGCCCCGTCGCGTGGTTCGTCGCTGACCGCCGGCTGCCACGGCAGATAGACGTGGTGGGTGGTGAAGCCGAGCCGGGCGTACAGGGCGGTCGCCGGGTTGTGCTGTTCGACCTGGAGGAACGCGGTCGGCGTGGCCAGTTCGTCGGCGGCCCACCGGCCGACGGCCCGCAGCATCCGGGTGGCGTGCCCCCGCCGCCGGGCCGCCGGCTGCACCTCCAGCAGCGCGATCTGACACCACCGGTGGTCGGCGTCGACAGCGCCCCGGGCGATGGCGACGAGCCGGCCGTCGGCGTACAGATGGGCGAAGCGCACCTGCGGTGCGTCGGTGAGCAGCCGGCGGGCGGCGGCCGGCAGCGGGTCGCCGGCCGATTTGCGGGCCGCTACCAGGGCGAGCCACTCCTGCGACGGCGCGTGGTCCAGCCGTACCGGCGGCCCGCCGCCGGGTGAACCGCCTGCCGCGTCCTCGCCCAGCCCGGCGGTACGGGCCAGCAGGTCGGCCAGCGGCACGGTCTGCACCAGCACCAACGGTCCGCTGCGCCAACCTCGGCGGGCAAGTTCGCCAGCGACCTCGGCGGCAGCTGGCAGCGGCACGTTGACCTGTGCCGGCAGGCCACGCTCGGCGTACCAGGCGGTGACCGCGTCCACCGCGTCCGGCAGTGGGCAGCCGGGGTCGCCGAGTGGCAGCGCCGAGTTCGCCCGGCCGGTCCAGCCGTCGGCGGCGCGCAGCAGCCAGTCGCCGAGCCGCTGCTGTACCGGCGCCGCCCAGGTCTGGTTCGCGGCCCGTTCCAGCTCGGTGACGGCGGCGGATTCGCGGTCCGCCGCGCGACGGGCCGCCGGACTGGCGGTCGGCGGCACCAGCTTGCTGCGGTGCACGTCGGCGAGTGCGACCCGGCGTGGCCCGTTGCGGGTCAGCACCGTGAGTTCGGTCTCGGTCAGCTCGGCCAGCAGGCCGAGTAGGTCGGTATAGAGCGGACGATCTCCGCCAACACCTATAATTTTTCGGACTACCACGCGGTGTCCCACATCTTGTGGCCGGAGCACGATCGACCCCCTCCCCGGCGAGATACTAGGCTCGTCAGTGCCGCGGGCGATCGCGGCATGTCGTGCGGGAAGGAAGGCCAGTGACCTACATCATCGCCGAGCCGTGCGTCGATGTGCTCGACAAGGCGTGCATCGAGGAATGCCCGGTCGACTGCATCTACGAGGGCAATCGGATGCTGTACATCCACCCCGATGAGTGTGTCGACTGCGGTGCATGCGAGCCGGTCTGCCCGGTGGAGGCGATCTTCTACGAGGACGACGTGCCGGAGCAGTGGAAGGAGTACACCACCGCGAACTACGAGTTCTTCGAGGATCTCGGCTCGCCGGGCGGTGCTTCCAAGGTCGGCAAGATCGAGAAGGATACGCCGTTCGTCGCGGCCCAGCCGGCGCGCGGGGACGCGCACTGACCGGGGCACGGGAGGGCTTGGCCGCCGGGCGGTCCGCGCCGACCGGCGGCGGGTCACCGGCCGCCGGCCTGCCGGACTTTCCGTGGGATCGGCTGGCCCCGGTCAAGGAGCGTGCCGCCCGGCACCCCGACGGCATCGTGGACCTCTCGGTCGGTACGCCGGTCGACCCGGTGCCGGCCGTGGTCCAGCAGGCGCTGGCTGCCACCACGGACACCCCGGGTTATCCGATGACGGCCGGCAGCCCGCGACTGCGCGAGGCCATCCGGGACTGGTGCGTACGCGAGTGCGGTGCCGTCGGCGACCGGATCGGTGTGCTCCCGACGGTCGGTTCCAAAGAACTGGTCGCCTGGCTACCCACCCTGCTCGGGGTCGGTCCCGGCGACGTGGTGGTGGTGCCGTCCGTCTGCTACCCGACCTACGAGGTGGGCGCCCGGCTCGCCGGGGCCGAGGTGGTACGGACCGATTCGCTGACCGCGCTCGGGCCGTCCAGCCGGGTCCGGCTGGTCTGGGTCAACTCGCCGGGCAACCCGACCGGCCAGGTGCTGCCGAGCGGGCATCTGCGCAAGGTTGTCGACTGGGCGCGCGAGCGCGGGGCGGTGGTGGCCAGCGACGAGTGCTACCAGACCCTCGGCTTCGAGGCGCAGCCGGTCTCGGTGCTCAGCGGCGACGTCTGCGGCGGTGATCCGACCGGTCTGCTCGCCGTGCACTCGTTGTCCAAGCGGAGCAACCTGGCCGGCTACCGGGCCGGGTTTGTCGCCGGTGAGCCGCGGCTCGTTGACGACCTGCTCGCGGTGCGCAAGCACGCTGGCATGATCGTGCCGGCTCCGGTGCAGGCGGCGATGGTCGCCGCGCTCACCGACGAGCGGCACGTGGCCGACCAGCGTCGGCGGTACGCTGCCCGCCGGGACCGGCTCCGAGGGGCGCTCACCGCGGCCGGCTTCACCATCTCCCACTCGACCGCCGGTCTTTACCTGTGGGCCAGCCGGGACGAGGACAGCTGGTCGACCGCCGACTGGTTCGCCGCCCGCGGCATCCTGGTCGCGCCGGGTGCCTTCTACGGCCCGGCCGGGCAGCGCCATGTGCGGGTCGCATTGACCGCCACCGACGAGCGGGTGGCGACGGCGGTCGCCCGGCTCGACTAGGCTGGCCGGATGGATGCTCCGATGGTGTCGGTGCGCGGTGAGGTGACCCGGGAGGTCCCACCCGAGTTGGCCCGGTTCGGGGTGACCGCCGTCGCCCGGGGCAAGGACCGCTCCGGCACCCTCGCCCGGCTCGCCGAGCGGGGCGACGCGGTCCGTACCTTGATCGACGGGTACGGGCCGGCGATCGAGCGCCGGGAGTCCGGTGCGCTGCTGGTGCGGCCTGAGTGGCGACGCTCCGGGGAACGGGTTGTCGCCTACCATGCCAGCGTCACCACCACCGTCACGGTTGTTGACTTCACTGTGCTCGGTGAGCTGATGATGCGGCTGGCCGGCCAGGACCAGGTCCAGGTCAGTGGTCCGTGGTGGTCGCTGCGGCCGACCAGTCCTGAGCTGGGCCAGGCCCGTCGGGCGGCGATCGCCGAAGCGATCACCCGGGCACGCGACTACGCCGACGCGCTCGGGGCGGAGGTGACCGGCCTGGTGGAATTGGCCGACCACGGGATGTCCGCGCCGCAGCCGGTGGTGTTGCGCGGCGCCCCCCGGGCGTTCGCCGCGACCGAGATGGCGGATGCCGCGCCGCAGCTCGACCTCGACCCGCAGGTGCAGACGGTGCAGGCAGTCGTGGAGGCCCGATTCACCATCTCTGCTCCGGCGGTACTGCGTCCAACGTGACCGGCGAACTTCCCGATCCGGATCGACGTCTCATCGTTGCCGACCATTGCCCGGCAGAAGTATGGCCAACGCGTTGTCGGACTGGTAAACCGAGCGGTGGATGTGTTGCCCGGCGGTGAATGGATCGCCCGGGCGTCAATGGGTCAGTTGTAGGCGTTGCCACGTGTTGACGTCCGGCCTGAGGGGAGGCCCGTGTCGGTCCGGAAGCTCACCAGTGGATATGCCACGGTGATGATCCTGCTGTCCGCCGGGATCCTTCTCGCCCCCGGCTGGCATCCGGTGCTGTGGCCGGCGCTCGGGGTGATGAGCGCCGGTGGAATCTTCTTCGGTATCCGGCGCTACCGGCCGAAACGGGCCGCGGCGTGGTGGAGTCTCGCCGCCGCAGTGGTGATGCTCGCCGCCGGCGACACGACCTACGCGATTCTTCCCGGCTCAATCGTCACCGAGCTGTGCTATCTGACGGTATTCGCCCTCACCGCCGTCGGCCTGTTCATGCTGACCCGGGGCAACCAGATGCTTGGCGACCGGTCGCGGCTGCTCGACGTCCTCACATTTCTGTGCACCGCCGCGCTTCTGGCCTGGATCTTCATCATCGGTCCGTACATCACCGCTCCCGGGATGGAGCCGTTCGAACGATCGATCCTCGCCGCGTACGCCCTCGGTGATCTGTTGATTCTGGCCGTGATGATTCGCCTGCTGGCGACGAATCCACGGACCCCGGCCCTGGTTTTGCTGCTCGTCGGGGGTGCCGGCATGCTCACCGGCGACATCCTGTACGGACTGACGACGCTCGGTGAGCCGTGGCAGCCCGGCGGGCCGATCGAACTCGGCTGGCTGCTGACGTATCTGACCTGGGGAGCGGCCGGGCTGCATCCGTCGATGGCGCAGCTCTCCGAGCCGGCGGAGATCGAGCCGGGCAAGATCAGCCGGCCGTGGGCGGTGCTGCTGGTCCTGGCAACCATGATCTCGCCGTCGATTCTGCTGATCGAGGCGATGACCGGGCGGATCCGCGACGGGGCGATGCTGGCCATCACCTCGGCGGTGGTCTTCGCGTTGGTGCTCAGCCGGTTCGGTGACGTGCTCGCGGCACACCGTCAGACGGTCCGCCGGGAGCAGGGGCTGCGGGACGCGTGCGCCGCCCTGGTCTCGGCGGCCGACGCGGCGCAGGTGGATCGCGCGGTGCGGTCCGGGATCGCCCGGATCGTGCCGGAGGGCGTAGACCACCGCCTGGTGCTGGTGCTCAACCGCACCGGCGGGGTACCGGCGCTGGCCAGCAGCGTCTGGGGGCCGTCGGTGCCGGCGACGGCGACCGGCACGTTGCTGCCGTCGACCGCTGCGGTGCGACGCACCCGGCTGCTGCGTCGGCCGACCCTGACCCCGATGCTGGCCCACCAGCTCGGGTCGTTTCCGTTCGCGTTGCTCTGCCCGTTGGTGCTGCCGGAGCAGCGGCTACCCGGTCCGGTGCCGGCGCAGCCGCGGCCCGACGTGACCGGTCCGCGAGCCGGGGTTCTGCTGGTCTCGGCCGAGACCGGCGTCCTCAACGCGTTGCGCGACGCCATCGAGGTGCTGGCCAGTCACGCCAACATGGCGTTGGAACGGATCCGGCTGGGTGACGAGATCAACCGGCGGGACGCGGAGGTGTACTTCCGGGCCCTGGTGCAGAACAGCGTGGACATCATTCTGATCGTCGATGACGGCGACGCGGTCCGGTACGCCAGCCCGGCGGTGCAGACGGTGCTCGGTCGGCCGGCACCGGGCGGCGGCCCGCTGACCGACCTGGTCGATCCGCCCGACCACGGCCGGGTGCTCGAAGGGCTGGCCCTGGTCCGCTCCTCCGGTGAGCCGCACGACTGGCCGGACTGGCGGCTGCGGCACGCCGACGGTAGCACCGTGCAGGTCGAGGTGAGCTGCCGTGACCTGCGGTCGGACCGGGCGGTTCGCGGTCTGGTGCTCACCCTGCGGGACGTCACCGAGCGGCGTCGGCTGGAGCAGGAGTTGACTCACCGGGCGTTCCACGACTCGTTGACCGGTCTGGCGAACCGGGTGCTGTTCCACGACCGGGTGCAGCAGGCAGTGGCCCGCGCCCAGCGCGGCGGGTACGCGGTCGGCGTACTGTTCATCGATCTTGACGATTTCAAGGTGGTCAACGACACGATGGGCCATCAGGCCGGCGACGAGTTGCTGGTCGCGGTGGCGAACCGGTTGGCGGCCACGCTGGGATCGGCCGACGCGGCCGCCCGGCTCGGCGGTGACGAGTTCGCCGCGCTGGTCGACGACGCAACCGACCCGGCCGAGGTGGAGCAGACGGCGCAGCGGGTGGTGGCGGCCTTCACCGAGCCGTTCCGGCTCGCCGGCCGGATGGTCGGTGGCGCGGTCAGCGTCGGGGTCGCCACCACCTCGGACGCCGAGGGCACCGACGAGCTGCTGCGGCACGCGGATCTCGCCCTCTACGTCGCCAAGGGTGCGGGCAAGGGACGCTGGCGGCGGTACCAGCCGGCGTTGCACGTGAGTTTGATCCGGCGGATGGAGCTGCGTACCGCGTTGGAACGGTCGGCGCCGGAGTCCGACTTCGCCGTCGTGTACCAGCCGGTCGTCGAGCTGTCCAGCGGCAACGCCGTCGGGCTGGAGGCGTTGCTGCGGTGGCGGCACCCGAGCCTGGGGCTGCTGCGGCCGGACCAGTTCATCGACGTGGCCGAGGAGACCGGGCTGATCGAGCCGATCGGCGACTGGGTGCTGGGCCGGGCGCTCGCCGCTGTCACCCAGTGGCGGGCCGCTCTGCCGGTGGGCGAGGCTCCGTATGTCAGCATCAACGTCTCCGCCCGGCAGTTCCGGGTGGCCGGCTTCACCGGCAAGGTCCGTCGCGAGTTGATCGCCGCCGGGTTGCCGGCGGACTCGGTGATGCTGGAGCTGACCGAGAGTCTGCTGCTGCAGAACGACGACCAGGTCTGGGCGGACCTGGCGCAGCTGCGCGAGCTCGGTGTCCGGCTGGCCATCGACGATTTCGGTACGGGGTTCTCTTCGCTCAGCTACCTGCGTCAGCTGCCTATCGACGTGCTCAAGATCGACCGTTCGTTCACCGCGGAGATGGCCTTCTCGCAACGGCAGCGGTCGTTGGTGGACGGGATCATCCGGTTGGCGCACTCGCTCGGTCTGCAGGTGGTGGCAGAGGGCATTGAGACGGTTGTCGACCGGAACCTGCTCGGTAATCTGGGCTGCGGCTTCGGGCAGGGTTATCTGTTTTCCCGGCCGCTCGCCGAGGCGGACGCGGCGGCCTGGCTGGCCGGTGGCCGGCCGGTCGGGTTGACCCACCCATAGATCATCTACAAGTAGTAGCTTGGCGACTCAGAGTGCAAATCATGTCCATATTGCCCCGAGTTTCGGGCCGGGTCGGTGCATACCAGGTATGCAATCCTGGGGCTTCGGAATCACGACCCTGACGCCGCTGCGGCGTCTACCGGGGAGGTTCACGATGTCCAATCCATCCAGGAGAGTCCAAGCCGCCGCTCTCGTCGCCGTACTGGCCGCGACGCTGGTCGGTGTCGGACGGCCGGGACCGGCCGCCGCCCGCCCGGCACCGACCCTCGACGACCCGGTCAGCCGGGTCCGTACCGACCCCGCGACCGCGGTCACCCTGGTCACCGGGGACCGGGTCGTCGTCACCAGCGCCGGCACCGCTGTCCAACCCGCCCCAGGCCGCAACCACCTGCGGTTCCACACCTACCAGAGCTCCGACGGCCGGTACGTCGTACCAGCCGACGCGCAGCCGCTGATCCGCGCCGGCGTGCTGGACCGGCGACTGTTCAACGTCACCGACCTGATCTCGTACGGCTACCACGACGCCGCCACCGCTCGGCTGCCGCTGCTCGTCGAGTACGCCGCCCCGGCCGACGCCGCCCGCCGGGACGCCGGTGGCCTTGCCGGCGCGCGGATCACCCGGGACCTGCCGGCGATCGGCGGCGCCGCGCTGACCGCCGACAAGCACGCGGCGACCGACTTCTGGGCGGCGGTCACCGGCACCGCCCCGGTACCGCCCGGCGAGGCCACCGGCCGCGCCGGAACCCTGGCCACCGCCTCCGGCCTGGCCCGGGTCTGGCTGGACGGCCGACGGCGACTGCTGCTCGACCGCAGCGTCGGGCAGATCGGTGCGCCGGCCGCTCACGACGCCGGATTCACCGGTGCCGGGGTGACCGTCGCGGTGCTGGACAGCGGAGTCGACGCAGACCACCCCGACCTGACCGGCAAGGTGGCCCGGTCGGAAAACTTCACCGACGATCCGGACCCGGCCGACCGGGTCGGCCACGGCACCCACGTCGCCTCGATCATCGCCGGCAGCGGTGCCGCCTCGGGCGGGGCGAACCGTGGTGTGGCCCCGACGCCACCCTGATCTCCGGCAAGGTGTGCGAGTCGTCCTGGTGCACCGAGTCGGCGATTCTGGCCGGGATGCAGTGGGCCGCGACCGACCAGCGGGCCACCGTCGTCAACCTCAGTCTCGGTGGCCCGGACACTGCGCAGACCGATCCGCTGGAAAAGGCGGTCGACACGCTCACCGCGCAGACCGGCGCGCTCTTCGTGATCTCAGCCGGCAACTCCGGCGCGGACCGCACCGTCGGCTCGCCGGGCAGCGCCGACGCGGCGCTGACCGTGGGCGCGGTGGACCGCGACGACACGCTCGCCGACTTCTCCAGCCGTGGCCCGCGCACCGGTGACGACGCGGTCAAGCCGGATCTCACCGCCCCGGGCGTCGGGATCGTCGCGGCCCGCGCCGCCGGCACCACCCTCGCCGATCCGGTCGACGAGCACTACGTCGCCGCCTCCGGCACCTCGATGGCCGCGCCGCACGTGGCCGGAGCCGCCGCGCTGCTCGCCCAGCGGCGGCCGAACTGGACCGCCGTGCGGTTGAAGGCCGGCCTGATGGCGTCGGCCGCGCCACGGTCCGGCACCGGAGCGTACCCGCAGGGTGCCGGCCGGGTGGACGTCGCCCGCGCCGTCACCCAGGAGCTGATCAGCCGACCGGCCAGCGTATCGTTCGGCCGCGCCGACTGGCCGCACCACGACGACCCGGCGATCGTCGAGAAGGTCACCTACCGCAACACCGGCAGCGAGCCGCAGACCCTGACCCTCTCCGTCGAAGCCGTCGGCCCGACCGGCCGCAGCGCGCCGGCGGAGATGTTCCGGGCCGGTGCCGACACGGTGACCGTACCGGCCGGCGGCACCGCCGCTGCCACCCTGACCGCGGACACCAGCGTCGGTGGCCCGAACGGCTACTACTCCGGCCATCTGGTCGCCACCGGCGCCGGCCAGCGCGTCGTCACCCCGTTCGGCGTCCACCGAGAGGTGGAAAGCTACGATTTGACCTTTGTCCACGTCGACCAGGCCGGCGTGGCGACCGACGACTACTGGACCGTCGCGGTCGGCCTGGACCAGCCCGCGGACGCGATGCCGTGGACCTCGGACGGCTCCGGCCGGGTCACCGCCCGGCTGCCCGCCGGCCGGTACGGACTGTCCAGCGTGATCCAACGCCAGACCGGCGAACAGGAGTACGAGCTCGCCGTCCTGGTCCGGTCGAACCTGCGGCTGGACGGTGACCGCACCGTACTGTTCGACGCGCGTACCGCCCGCCCGGTCCGGATGACCGTGCCCGAGTCGACCGCGCGTCCGGCGCTGGTCGACATCAGCTTCCAGTACCGCACCCCGGACGCGGGTGCTGGGATCGGAGTGCTGGCTGACACCTTCGACGGGCTCGCCGCCGCCCACGAGGGCGGGCCGTCGGGCGCGGGCGAGTTCACCGCCAGCATCGCCAGCCAGTGGCTGCGACCGGACGGCGCGGACGGGTTCACGGCCAGCCCGTACTTCTACGGGTTGAGCGAGCTTTTCGCCGACCGGCTGCCCAACGGGTTCACCAGGCACTACCGTCCCCGGGACCTGGCCACCGTCCGGCACCGGTTCCGTGGGGTGAGCCACGGCGACCTCACCGACCGGCTGGTCTTCCCCGGCCACGGCGAGCGGGACATCGGGGGATGGGCGCTGGTGACCCCGGTCGAACTACCCAGCGTGCGGGTGGAGCACTACAGCGTGTCGAGCACGTCGACCTGGGAGAGTTCCCTGGAGTTCGGCCGGGCGGTGGAGGGTCAGCTCTGGCCGGAGTACACCGCCGTGCTGGTCTCGCCGCCGAGCCGCCACCAGCCCGGCAAACGCACCCTGGACACCTGGAACCTGGCGCCGTACGGGCCGGTGTTCCCGGCCGTCTCGGGCGACGGTGCCTGGGTCAGCCGGCGGGGCAACGTCGTCGACGTTCAGGTGCCGATGTTCGGCGACGCGCAGGGCCACCCCGGCGGGGTGGTGTCGCGGACCGCGCGGACCGCGCTGTACCGCAGCGGCAAGCTGATCGGGGATAGCCCGGAGCCGGGCTACGGCCGGTTCCCGGTGCCCCGGGCCCAGGCCGACTACCGGCTTGAGGTGTCGGCGACGCACGACGTCGGGGACTTTTCCACGTCGGTCAGCGGGGCGTGGACCTTTCCGTCCGGTCCGGTGAACCGTGACCAGGTGGCGGCCCTGCCGGTGATGGCGGTGCGGTTCACCCCGTCGGTGGACGCCGGCAACACCGCCGTCGCCGGGCGGGCGATGGAGATCCCGTTCACCGCCACCCACCAGCCGGGCGTGGTCGGGATCGGGATCCGTCGGCCGACCGTCGAGGTGTCCTACGACGGTGGGCGGACCTGGCTGCCGGCCGACGTACGGTCCGCCAAGGCCGGCTGGACCGCCATGGTCCACCATCCGGACCGGGACGGTTTCGTGTCGCTGCGGGCGTCGGTCACCGACCGGGCCGGCAACACGGCACGGCAGACGATCATCCAGGCGTACCGGATCGCGCGGCGCTGACCCGCGCCGGTCGGTGCCCTGTCCGCCCCGTAGCGGCGGGTGGGGCACCGACCGGTCCGCGGTCAGCTGTTGGCGTGCAGCGCCTCGTTGAGCTGGATGCCGGCGCCGGTGCGCGGCCGGGCCTCCAGCGCCCCGGTGACCGAGTTGCGCCAGAACAGCAGCCCGTCGACGCCGGACAGTTCGCGGGCCTTGACCACCCGGCCGTCCGGCAGGGTCACCTTGGAGCCGGCGGTGATGTAGCAGCCGGCCTCGACCACGCAGTCGTCGCCCAGCGAGATGCCGATGCCGGCGTTCGCGCCGAGCAGGCTGCGCTCGCCGATGCGGACCTTTTCGGTGCCGCCACCGGAGAGGGTACCCATGATCGACGCGCCGGCCCCGACGTCGGAGCCGTCGCCGACCACCACGCCGGCGACGATTCGCCCCTCGACCATCGAGGTGCCGAGCGTGCCGGCGTTGAAGTTGCAGAAGCCTTCGTGCATGACGGTCGTCCCGGATGCCAGGTGGGCGCCGAGCCGTACCCGGTCGGCGTCGGCGATCCGCACCCCGGACGGCACCACGTAGTCGGTCATCCGGGGGAACTTGTCCACCCCGTACACCGCCAGGTGCCGCCCGGCGGCCCGCTCGATCAGCCGCAACTCGTCGACCCGGTCCGGCGGGCACGGACCGGCGGAGGTCCAGGCGACGTTGGCCAGCCGGCCGAAGATGCCGTCCAGGTTGAGCTCGTTCGGCCGGACCAGCCGGTGGGAGAGCAGGTGCAGGCGCAGGTACGCGTCGGCGGCGTCGGCGATCGGGTCGGCCAACGAACCGATCTCGACGACCACGATCTCGGTACGCAGTCCGGGCAGTGCCCGGGGGCCGAGCACTGCGCCGGGCAGCCCGGCGGGTGTGCTGCCGTCCGCGGCTGGCGGACGCTCGCCGAGCCCCAGCTGGCCGATCGGATACCAGGTGTCCAGCACCTGCCCCTGCTCCGTGCAGGTGGCCAGGCCGATGCCCCAGGCGGGCTGCGTCGAAACCGTCACCGAACTGTCGCCTTCCGATCGGGGTACGAGTCACCACCGGGTCGACGTCCGGGCGATCCGGGTGATCAGCGGACGAGTCGATCCTGCCGAGACGGTACCGTGCCAGCCATGGTGAACCCGCTGACCCCCGAGGTCCTGGCCGATCCGGTGACCCTGACCCGCGCGTTGGTCGACATCGAGTCGGTGTCGCGCAACGAGCAGCGGATCGCCGACTGCGTGGAGCAGGCGCTGTCCGTCGTGCCCTGGCTCACCACCGGGCGGTACGGCAACACGGTGATGGCCCGGACCGAGCTGGGGCGTTCCCGACGGGTGGTGCTCGCCGGGCATCTGGACACCGTGCCGCTGGCCGACAACTTCCCGTCCCGGGTGGTCGACGGCGTGATCTACGGCTGCGGCACCTCGGACATGAAGTCCGGGGTGGCGCACGCGTTGCATCTGGCGGCCACCGTCGCCGAGCCGAGGTACGACGTCACCTACCTGTTCTACGAGGCGGAGGAGATCGACTCACGGTTCAACGGGCTACGTCTGGTGGCCGAGACCCACCCGCAGTGGCTGTCGGCCGACTTCGCGGTGCTGCACGAGCCGACCCACGGCGTCGTCGAGGCCGGTTGCCAGGGCACCCTGCGGGCGGTGGTCGGCACCACCGGCCGCCGGGCCCACTCGGCCCGGTCCTGGCATGGGGTGAACGCCATCCACGCCGCCGGTGAGGTGCTGCGCCGGCTGGGCGACTATTCGGCGCGGACCGTCACCATCGACGAATGCGAGTACCGGGAAGGGCTGAACGCGGTCCGGATCGGCGGCGGGGTGGCCGGCAATGTGATCCCGGACCGGTGCGACGTCGAGGTCAACTTCCGGTTCGCGCCGGACCGCGACGGGCAGCAGGCGGAGCAGCACGTCCGCGAGGTCTTCGCCGAGTTCGACGTCGAGGTGGTCGACTGCGCCGGCGGGGCGCTGCCCGGACTGACGTCGGCACCGGCGCGGGAGTTCCTCGCGGCGGTCGGCGCGCCGCCGGTCGCGAAGCTGGGCTGGACCGACGTCGCCCGGTTCGCCGCGCTGGGCATCCCGGCGCTCAACTTCGGCCCCGGCGACCCCAACCTGGCGCACGCCCGTGACGAGCACGTGGAGATCGAGAAGATTCAGCAAGGTGCCGAGACACTCCGGCGTTGGCTGACGCCGGAGTGAACCGGGATCACCGCAGCAGTGCCGGCTCCTGCTCGACGGCGTCGTCCCCCGGCTCAGCCGGAAGCGCTCGCCCGCCGGCAACCCGGCGCTCGGCCACCACGACACGGATCCGGCGGTGCATCTGCCGCCGGACCCGGATGAGTTCGCTACGTGTCATCATGACTACTCCTCCCCCCGAAGGTGCCGTGACGGCGTCCTCCCCACCGTCCGGCGTACCCAGTATCTGTTAGAGAAGACGTAGCCGCAGCCGATTTGGTTGCGCTTGACGCAAGATTGACATCACCTTTTTCGTCATGGTCCAGGTGAGTGTCGCAGCGGGGCCGTTCGGCGTCCGCACTGGACACGCGCGGGCGGCCCGTCAAGCACGGCACGCCGCCCACTACGGTTGTCCAGATGGACCAGTCGAACAACTATTGCCTGCCAGACGACCAATCCCGACCGGGACCGGACGGGGTCGGCCCGACATCCGACGAACCGGGGTCGGAGCGGCACCGGGGCGCGGTGACCCTGCGCCGGGAAGCGGTCCGCCGCAGCACCGCCGATCAGGGTCTGCTCGATTCACGGGCCCGTGGTGAATGGAAGACCAAGGATTCCTGGCGGGCGCTGCGAATCCTGTCGGAGTTCGTCGAAGGGTTCGACACTCTCGCTGATCTGCCGCCGGCGGTCAGTGTTTTCGGGTCAGCCCGCAGCGCGCCGGACAGCCCGGAATGCCGGCTCGCCGAAGAACTGGGCCGTGCGCTCGCCGGTGCCGGCTACGCCGTGATCACCGGCGGCGGTCCCGGTGTGATGGAGGCGGCCAACCGGGGTGCCACCGAAGCCGGCGGCGTGTCGGTGGGGCTCGGCATCGAATTGCCGTTCGAGCAGGGCATCAACGAATGGGTGGAGGTAGGCATCAACTTCCGCTACTTCTTCGCCCGCAAGACCATGTTCGTCAAGTACGCCCAGGCGTTCGTGGTGCTGCCCGGCGGGTTCGGCACCATGGACGAGTTGTTCGAGGCGCTCACCCTGGTGCAGACCGGCAAGGTGACCAGGTTCCCAGTGGTGCTGATGGGCACCGGGTACTGGTCCGGACTGGTCGACTGGCTGCGTGACACGATGCAGGCGCAGGGTCGGATCGGCGATGCCGACCTCGACCTGCTCTGCCTGACCGACGACGTCGCCGAGGCGGTACGGCACATCGTCGACGCGGATGCCGCACTCGCCGCGGAGCAGGCGGCGCTGCGCCAGACGGCGCACGCCCAGATCGAGGCCGAGCGGCAGGCCGGTGAACGGGCACCGGCCGGGTACCACCGGCCGGCGGAAGGAGAGGAGTAGCACGGATGGCCGCGATCGGAGTCTTCTGCGCCTCGTCGCGCACTCTCGAGCAGCGGTGGCTCGACCTGGCCGCCGAGACCGGGCGGGAGCTGGCCCGACGTGGGCACACCCTGGTCTCCGGCGGCGGCTGTGTCGGCATGATGGGTGTGCTCGCGGACGGTACCCGGGCCGGCGGCGGCTGGACGCTCGGGGTGATCCCGCAGTCGCTGGTCGACCTGGAAGTGGCCGACACCCACTCCGACGAACTCGTCGTCACCGACGGGATGGCCAGCCGCAAGACGCTGATGATCGAAAAGTCGGATGCGTTCGTCACCCTCCCCGGCGGCCTTGGCACCCTGGACGAACTGTTCGAGGTGTGGACCACGGCGGTGCTCGGGCTGCACCGCAAACCGGTGGTGCTGGTCGACACCGATGGCTTCTACCAGGGGCTGCTGGACTGGCTGACGGCGTTGGCGGAGACGGCGTTCGTGGGGCGGTCGGCCCGGGAGATGCTGATCGTTGTCGATTCGGTGTCGGCGGCGCTGGACGAGATCGAGGCCCGGTTAGGTTGACCGGGTCCGCGCCGTCCGGTGTGCCCACCTCCCGGCGTGCCGGCCACCCGGCTGCCGACAGCTGTCCCATCGTCGTGGTGAGATGAGCGGCGTGCAGGCGTACCGGCTGGTCCGCCGGCCGGCGCAGGCCGAGCCGGCGCGCTTCGACGACCCCGCGCAGCAGGCGGTGGTCACACACACCGACGGGCCGCTGCTGGTCGTCGGCGGTCCGGGGACCGGAAAGACCAGAACCCTGGTCGACGCGGTCGCCACCCGGGTCGCCGAGGGGACCGACCCGGAGCGGATCCTGGTGCTCACCTTCAACCGTCGGGCCGCCGTCGCACTGCGCCGGCGGATCGAGGCGGCGATCGCCGCCGGCTCCCGGCGGGTGCTGCACGAACCCCTGGTACGCACGTTTCCCGGCTACGCGTTCGGCCTGTTGCGCCGGGCCGCCGCCGAACGGGGTGAGCCGTCGCCGCGGCTGCTCACCGGCCCCGAGCAGGATCTGATCATCCGCGAGCTGCTGGACGTGGCCGGCCCACAGCCGGGGACCGCCGGTCCGGCCGGCCCGGCCGCCTCCACCGGCTCGACCGGCCCGGCCGGTGATCAGATCGGCGACCCGGTCGGCTGGCCGCCGGAGCTGCGCGCCGCCCTACCCACCAGGGCGTTCGCCACCCAGCTGCGAGACCTGCTGCAGCGGGCCACTGAACGCGGTGTCGGGCCGGTCGAGCTGGCCCGGCTCGGCGAACGGCTCGGCCGGGCTGACTGGCCGGCGGCGGCCCGCTTCCTGCGCCAGTACGTCGCGGTCCTCGCGCTGCGCGACGTCAGCAACCGGGGTTCGATCGGCTACGACCACGCCGAGCTGGTCCGGGCCGCCACCGGGTTACTCACCGACGATCCGCCGCTGCTGGGGGCTGAACGGGGCCGGCTGTCCTACGTCTACGTTGACGAGCTGGCTGACACGGACCCGGCGCAGGTCGAGCTGCTCGGTCTGATCGCCGGTGGCGGGCGGCCGCTGGTCGCGTTCGCCGACCCGGACTCCTCGACATACGCGTTCCGGGGCGCCGATCCGGGCATCGTGCCGGCGTTCGGGCACCGGTTCCGGACCGCCTCGGGTGCGCCCGCCCGGCAGATCCTGCTGCCGGTCTGCTACCGCACCGACCCGGAGCTGCTGGCGGCCACCGCTCGGGTGGCCCGGCGGCTGCGCGGCCCGGCCGGCCACCGCGAGCTGCGCCCGGCCCCTGCCGGCGGGATGGTCGGTCGGTCGTCGGCCGACCCACCGCCGGCCGTCGGCGCGGACCCGGACAGCGGCGACGCCGTGGCGGTACGGGTGTTCCGCTCGTCGACCAGCGAGGCCAGCTATCTGGCGCATGCGCTGCGGGTGGCGCATCTGATCGACGGGGTGCCGTGGTCCCGGATGGCGGTGATCGTGCGCTCGACCACGCTGCAACTGCCGCCGCTGCAGCGGGCGCTGCACGTCGCCGGTGTGCCGACCGTGGTGCACGCCGAGGACCTGCCGCTGCACCGGCAGCCGGCGGTGGCGCCGCTGCTGTTGCTGCTGCGCTGCGCGTTGGAGCCGGACAGGCTGGACGAAGAGGCGGCGGTCGCCCTGCTGCATTCCCCGCTGGGCGGGGCGGACCCGCTGGCCGAGCGGCGCCTGCGGCAAGGGCTGCGGGCCCTGGCGCTGGCCGCCGGTGACCGCCGTCCCTCCGGTGAACTGCTGGTCGACGCGTTGCGTGACCCGGCGGAGCTGGCCGCGATCGAGCGCCGCTGGGCGGCACCGGCGCAGGCGGTCGCGGCGCTGCTGGCCACCGCGCGGGACACCGCGGCCCGGCCGGGTGCGACCGCCGAGGACGTGCTCTGGGCGGTGTGGCAGACCAGCGGGCTGGCCGACCGGTGGTTCGGCGCGATTCTGCGCGGCCGGACGCCGGCCGGCCCGGCCGGCACCGTACCGGTCGGTGGGGTGACCGACGCCGGGGGGCGGTGGCGGGCCGCGGCGGCGGACCGGGACCTCGACGCGGTGATGGCGCTGTTCGACGCGGCTGCCCGGTTCGTCGATCGGCTGCCGGGTGCCCGGACCGAGGTCTTCCTCGACCATGTGCTCGGCCAGCAGTTGCCGGCCGACACCCTGGCGCCGAGCGGCGACCGAGGCGAGGCGGTCCGGCTGCTCACCGCGCACGCCGCGAAAGGTTTGGAATGGGACGTGGTGGCGGTCGCCGGGGTGCAGGAGGGCGTCTGGCCGGACCTGCGGCTGCGTGGCAGCCTGCTCGGTTCGGAACGGCTGGTCGACGTGCTGACCGGCCGGTCCGACGGGGCCGGGCTCACCGCGTCGCTGGTCGCGCAGACGTCGGCGCTGCTCGACGAGGAGCGGCGGCTGTTCTATGTGGCGGTGACCCGGGCCCGCCGGCGGCTGCTGGTCACCGCGGTCGCCTCCGCAGGGGTCGGCGGGCTGGACCACGAGGAGCAGCCGAGCCGGTTCCTGCACGAGCTGGGCGTGTCGACGGTGGACGCCGACGGCGAGGAGCTGCCGACCCTGCCGGTCGGCCGGCCGCCCCGGTCGCTCACCCTGCCGGCGCTGGTCGCCGAGCTGCGTACCGTGGTCGCCGACCAGACGGCGCAGCCGCAGCGCCGGCAGGAGGCGGCGGCGGTGCTCGCCCGGCTGGCGGTCGCCGGGGTGCCCGGTGCCCACCCGGATGACTGGTGGGGGCTGCGGCCGCTGTCCGACGACCGGCCGCTGGTCGACGAGGGGGAATCGGTCCGGGTCACCCCGTCGACCATGGAGAGCGCGCTGCGGTGCAGCCTGCGCTGGCTGCTGGAGCGGCACGGCGGTCGGGGCGAGCCGAGCGCGGCTGCCGGCGTCGGCAACCTGGTGCACGCGGCGGCGATGCTCGCCGAGGACGCCAGCGTCGACCGGGCGAAACTGCTGGAGTACGTCGCCGCCCGGTTCGACGCGATCGACCTGGCCGCCCGCTGGATGGCCGGTCCGGAGCTGGCCCGCGCCGAGGGCATGGTCGACAAGCTGCTGCGCTGGCTGGCCAGCAACCCGCGTCGGCTGCTCGCCATCGAGCACGAGTTCACCGTACGGCTGGACGACCCGCGGCAGCCGGTGGAGTTGACCGGCCGGGTGGACCGGTTGGAGATCGACGCCGACGGCCGGCTGGTGGTGATCGACCTCAAGACCGGTAAGTCGACCTCGGTGACCGCCGCCGAGCTGGCCGAGCATCCGCAGCTCGGCGCCTACCAGGCGGCGGTCGAGGCGGGGGCGTTCGCCGAGTACGGCGACGACGCCGGTGGCGCGGCGCTGGTCCAGCTCGGTACCCCGGTGAAGGAGGCGAAGGAGCAGCAGCAGGAGCCGCTGGCCGACACCGACGACGCCGGTTGGGCGAGCGCGATGGTCCGCCGTACCGCCCAGACGATGGCCGCGTCGACGTTCTCCGCGGTGGCCAACTCCAGCTGCCGGGTCTGCCCGGTGAAGACCAGCTGCCCGGTCTCCGGCAAGGGCCGGCAGGTCGTCGAACCACCGGCGGAGCACGGATGACCCAGCAGTCGTTGTTCGCCGCCGCTCCGCCGCCGCGTCGCCGCTCCGCCGCCGGGCCGCGCTACACCCCGCAGGAGCTGTCCCGGCTGCTGAAACTGCCGCCACCGACCCCGGAGCAGGCGGCGATCATCGCCGCCCCGGTGGAGCCGCTGCTGGTGGTCGCCGGGGCCGGGTCCGGCAAGACCGAGACGATGGCCGCCCGGGTGGTCTGGCTGGTCGCCAACGACCAGGTACGCCCGGAGCAGGTGCTCGGCCTCACCTTCACCCGTAAGGCCGCCGGTGAGCTGGCCCACCGGATCCGGACCCGGCTGGGACAGCTGGTCCGCCAGCTCGGCCGGCAGGGCCGCCGGGCGGAGGAGGATCCGCTGGCCGGCGAGCCGATGGTGGCCACCTACCACTCGTACGCCGCCCGGGTGGTCACTGAACACGGGCTCCGGGCCGGCTACGAGCCGTCGGCCCGGCTGCTCACCGAGGCGTCCCGCTGGCAGATCGTCGACTTCCTGGTCCGCAACTACGACGGTGACATGTCCGAGGTGGACCGGGCACCGGGCACGGTCACCGACGCGGTGCTGGCACTCGCCGGGGAGTTGGCCGAGCACCTGGTCACCCCGGACCAGCTGGCCGGCTGGACCGGCCGGTTCTTCGCCGAGGTGCAGTCCCGGCCCGGCCGGGTGTACGCCGACGTGCGGCGGGCGCTGACCATCCAGCAGATCCGGCTGCGCCTGCTGCCTCTGGTCCGGGCGTACCAGCAGCGCAAGGCCGATTTCGAGGCGATGGACTTCGCCGACCAGATGTCCCGGGCGGCGCAGGTGGCCCGGGACCATCCGGCGGTGGGCGAGTTGGAGCGGGACCGCTACCGGGTGGTGCTGCTCGATGAGTACCAGGACACCAGCCACGCCCAGGTGGTGATGCTGCGGTCGCTGTTCGGCGGCGGGCATCCGGTGGTCGCGGTCGGTGACCCGTGCCAGTCGATCTACGGCTGGCGCGGGGCGAGCGCCGGCACCCTGGACCGGTTCCCCGGCGAGTTCGCCCGCGCCGACGGCACCCCGGCCCGGTCGCTGACGCTGACCACCAGTTGGCGTAACCGGCCGGAGATCCTCAGCGTCGCCAACCAGCTGTCCGGCCCGCTGCGGACCGCCGGGGCCCGGGTGGCGGCGCTGGCTGCCGCCGCGAAGGTCGCCCCGCCGATTCCGGGCCGCACGGCCCGGGGCGCGCCGGCCGCGACGGTGCACTGCGCGCTGCTGGACACGGTGCTCGACGAGGCCGAGTGGATCGCCGACGGCATGTTGGCGGCCTGGCGGGGGGCGGCCGGCGTCGAGCCGGGTCGCGGTGACGAGATCCCGGTCGACGCCCGGCCGACCAGCGCGGTGCTGGTCCGGGTGCGCAGCCAGATCCCGGCGGTCGAGGCGGCGCTGCGGGCCCGCGGCCTGCCGGTCGAGGTGGTCGGTCTCGGCGGCCTGCTGGACACCCCGGAGGTCCGCGACGTCGTCAGTACGCTGCGCGTGCTAGCCGATCCGACCGACGGTGCGGCGCTGCTGCGGCTGCTGACCGGGGCCCGGTGGCGGATCGGTCCCCGGGACCTGGTGGCGCTGCACCGGCGGGCCCGGGCGATCGCCGACGTCCGGCGGGAGCTGCCCCGGGCCGGGGCGGCCGAGCCGGAGATCGTCGTCGACCGGCTCGACGA
Organism: Micromonospora sp. LOL_014; assembly: GCF_048060245.1. Taxonomy (NCBI): domain Bacteria; kingdom Bacillati; phylum Actinomycetota; class Actinomycetes; order Micromonosporales; family Micromonosporaceae; genus Micromonospora; species Micromonospora sp. LOL_014. The sequence continues at coordinate 168,063 of NZ_JBHMIP010000002.1, read as the reverse complement.
GGCCAGCCTGGTGGAGGCGTTGGCCGATCCGGGGCCGGCCCAGCTGTACTCGGCGGAGGGCTACGCCCGGCTGCGTGGGTACGGCCGGGAGCTGGCCCTGCTGCGGCAACGCCTGGACCAGTCGTTGCCGGACCTGATCGCCGACGTCGAGCGGAACACTGGCCTGGACGTGGAGGTGGCGGTCCGGGCCGGCGGGGCCGGCGGCGGTGACGCCGGGCTGGCCCGCGGGCACCTGGACGCGCTCGGCGACGTCGCCGCCCGGTTCGCCGGTGAGTCGGACACCGCGACCCTGTCGGCGTTCCTCGCGTTCCTGGACGCCGCCGAGGACGAGGAACGCGGGCTGAGCCCCGGCGAGATCGACGTGGTGTCCGGCGCGGTGCAGATCCTCACCGCGCACGCCGCCAAGGGCCTGGAGTGGGACGTGGTGGCGGTGGCCGGGCTGACCCGCGACGTCTGGCCGGGGGCGGTGCGTGGCTCGGACCACTATCTGTACGGCCTCGGGGTGCTGCCGTTCCCGTTGCGCGGCGACGCGGACGGCCTGCCGGCGTTGGCTCTCGACGACGCCGAGGACCAAAAGGCGGTGGAGCGGGAGCTGACCGAGTTCGGAAAGCGGTGGCGCGAGCACGACGAGCGGGAGGAGCGGCGGCTGGCGTACGTGGCGGTCACCCGGCCGCGCCGGCTGCTGCTCTGCTCCGGCTACTGGTGGGGTGCCGGGGTGAAACGGCACCGCGGGCCGTCGGTGTTCCTCAAGGAGATCCACGACGACTGCCTGGCCGGCGCGGGGGTGGTGGACCACTGGGCGCCGGAGCCGCTGCCGGGTGCGGCAAACCCGATCGACGAGGTGACGGTACGGGCCGAGTGGCCGGCCGATCCGCTGGGCGCGCAGCGGCCCCGGATGGCGGAGGCGGCGAACCTGGTCCGTCAGGCGATGGACCGGCCGGTCGACCCGCCGGACGATCAGCCCTCGGCGGGGTGGTGGGTGGAGGCCCGGATCCTGCTCGCCGAGCGGGATCGGCTGGCCCACGGGGTCGGGCCGGTGGACGTGCCGTTGCCGGACCAGTTGTCGGTGTCGCAGTTGGTGGCCCTGCGTCGGGACCGGTTCGGGCTGGCCCGCACGCTGCGCCGGCCGCTGCCCGGTCGACCGGACCCGTACGCCCGACGGGGGACGGCGTTCCACATCTGGCTGGAGCAGCGCTTCGGCGCGGACCGGCTGTTGGACGTCGACGAGTTGCCCGGTGCCGCCGACGCCGACGCCGCACCCGATGACGCCCTGCTGGAGCTGCAGGAGCGGTTCCTGGCCAGTGAGTGGGCCGGCCGGGTGCCGGTCGAGGTGGAGGTGCCGTTCGCCACGGTGATCTCCGGGGTGGTGGTCCGTGGCCGGATGGACGCGGTGTTCGCCGGCCCGGGTGGCCGCTACGACGTGGTCGACTGGAAAACCGGCCGGCAACCGACCGGGGTGGCCGAGGCCGCGGCGGCGGTGCAGCTCGCCGCGTACCGGCTGGCCTGGGCGGACCTGGCCGGGGTGCCGGTGGAGCAGGTCCGGGCGGCGTTCCACTACGTGCGCGACGGCGTCACCGTGCGCCCGGCGGACCTGCTGGACCGGGCCGGGCTGGCGAAGCTGATCAGTGATCTGCCGTTGCTGGGTGACGCGCCGGATTCGTGATAGCCTGGTGCTGTTGCAGTTTTGGTTCCCCGTGCCGCCCCCGGTGCTACCCGCCGGCCGGCCGGTCACAGAGACAGTGCGAGCGCCTGTGGGGTCTCGGCCCAGGCGCTCTTTGTTGTGTCCGGGCTCTGTTCCGGATGGGGCGATCAGCACCGCGACGCCGGTCCGCGTAGTAAGCGCGGATCTCACATCGGCCCGCAGGCAGTCTCGGGTCCGATCGTTCCATCAAGGAGAAGAGTTACATGGCAGTAGGCACCGTCAAGTGGTTCAACGCGGACAAGGGTTTTGGTTTCATCACCCCGGATGAGGGCGGTGCCGACGTGTTCGCCCACTTCTCCGCGATCCAGTCCTCCGGCTACCGGAGCCTGGACGAGAACCAGCGGGTCGAGTTCGAGATCACCCAGGGCCAGAAGGGCCCGCAGGCGGCCAACATCCGCCCGCTCTGAGCTGTTCGGTACGACGGTCCGGCTCCCGCCGCTCAGGCGGCGGGAGCCGGACCGCAGCAAGTCCTACCCTGGTTCGTGCTTGTGACCCGCTGCTGGCGACCCCACCGCCCGGCGCCTTCCTCGCTACGTGCCACCTAGCTAGCGGAAGGCCGATCCGGTCAGATGAGCACCACCACGATTCCTCACGTCCAGACGCCCTCGTTCGCCGACCTCAATGTGCCGGCGAGCCTGCTCGCCGCGTTGACCGCCAACGGCATCAACGAGCCGTTCCCCATCCAGGCGGCGACGCTGCCCGACTCATTGGCCGGCCGCGACGTCCTCGGCCGCGGCCGCACCGGCTCCGGCAAGACCCTCGCCTTCGGGCTGCCGCTGGTGGCCCGTACCGCCGGGCGGCGCGCCCGCCCCGGCCGGCCACTGGCCCTGGTCCTGGTCCCCACCCGTGAGCTGGCCCAGCAGGTGACAGCCGCGGTGGAACCGTACGCCCGGGCGGTGCGGCTGCGCTGCGTCACCGTCGTGGGCGGCCTGTCGATCCAACGCCAGGCTGACGCGCTGCGCTCCGGCGCGGAAATCGTCGTCGCCACCCCGGGCCGGCTCAACGATCTGGTCAACCGGGGCGCGTGCCAGCTCGACGACGTCACCGTGGCGGTGCTCGACGAGGCCGACCAGATGGCCGACATGGGCTTCCTGCCGCAGGTCACCATGATCTTGCGCAAGGTCGCGCCGGGCGGACAGCGGATGCTCTTCTCGGCCACCCTGGACCGTGGGGTGGACCGGCTGGTCCGCGAGTTCCTCACCGACCCGGTGTCACACCAGGTCGACCCGTCCACCGCCACCGTCGGCGCGATGAGCCACCACCTGTTGCACGTCAGCGCCGCCGACAAGCCGGCGACCACGGCGGCCATCGCCGCCCGGGACGGCCGGGTGATCATGTTCATCGGCACCAAGCACCGCGCCGACCGGCTGGCCCGCCAGCTGCTCGCCAGCGGGGTACGGGCGGCAGCCCTGCACGGCGGCAAGTCCCAGGGGCAGCGCAACCGCATCCTGGAGCAGTTCAAGACCGGTCAGGTCACCGCGCTGGTCGCCACTGACGTCGCGGCCCGCGGCATCCACATCGACGACCTCGACCTGGTGCTCAACGTTGACCCGCCGGCGGACCACAAGGACTACCTGCACCGGGGCGGGCGTACCGCCCGGGCGGGTGCCACCGGCGTGGTGGCCACCCTGGTCCTGCCCGAGCAGCGGCGGGACATGGACCGCCTGATGGCCGCCGCGAAGATCCGTCCACAGCGCAGCTCGGTCGGCCCGGCGGACACGGAGCTGGCCCGGGTCACCGGCGCCCGCACCCCGTCCGGGGTGCCGGTCACGCTGCCCACGCCGACCCGGGCCGCGGCGGCGAAGAACACTCCGACCGGCACCGCCGGCGGCACCGGTACCGGTCGGCGCCCCGGGCGCCGACCGGGCGGCCGGCGTCGCCCGGCCCGCCGTCCGGCGGCCCGCTGACCGGCCAGATCGGGACCGGACCGGACCGGGCCGGACCGCGACGCGGTCCGGCCCGACCGGGAGCCGTACGCGGCCCGCCCGGTCAGGGTCGTGGTCCGGTGCTCCCGGCCGGATAGTCGCGTAGCGGTGTCCGGCCCTGCGCCCAGCCGGCGAGCACCGGTTCGATGATCCGCCAGCTCTCCTCGGCCTCCTGCGCCTGGGCGCTGAGCCGGGTGTCACCTTCGATGATGGCCAGCAGCAACTGCCCGTACGGGCTCGGTGCCTGCCGGGCCAGTTCGGTCACCATCTCGACCGGCTCCAGGTCGAACGGGTCGCCGATGCCGTTGACGTTGAGCCGCAGCGACATCCGGTCCGGGTCGAGCTGCAGCCGCAGCTCGTTGCACGGGCTGTTCCGGCCGGTGAAGATCGCGTGTGGCACGTCGGCGAACCGGATCACGATCTCGCGCCGGTCGGCGGCCAACGCCTTGCCGGTACGCAGCTTGAACGGCACTCCCGACCACCGCCAGTTGTCGATGTGGACGGTCAGTTCGGCGTACGTCTCGGTGTTTCGGGCCGGGTCGACCCCGGCGCCGTCGACGTAGCTGGCCACCCTCTGCTCGCCGCGCCGGCCCTGGACCACCCCGGCGGTGTACCGACCGCGTACCGTGCAGGCGGCCACGTCGGCGGCCCGGATCGGGCGGACCGCCCGCAGCACGTCCAGTTTGCGCACCGCCAGGTCGGCCGGGTCGACGGTCAGCGGAGGCTCCATCGCAACCAGGGTCAGCAGCTGCAGCAAATGGTTCTGCACCATGTCGCGCAGCGCGCCGGCGTGGTCGTAGTAGCTGGACCGACCTTCCGCGTCGACCGTCTCGTCGAAGACGATGTCGACCCCGGTGATGTGCGTGTTGCTCCACAGCGGCTCCAGCACCCGGTTGGCGAACCGCAGCCCGAGCAGGTTCAGCACGGTCTGCTTGGCCAGGAAGTGGTCCACCCGGAACACCCGGTCGTCCGGCAGCACCTGGTGCAGCACCGTGTTCAGCCGCCGGGCGCTGGACAGGTCCTCGCCGAACGGCTTCTCCACCACCAGCCGGATGCCGGCCGGCAGGTCGCAGCGACCCAGCGCGATCACGACCGGCTCGAACAACCGGTGCGGCAGGGCCAGGTAGACCACCACGGCGTCGTCACCGTGACTGGCCCGCTCGCCGTTCCGGGCGATTCCCAGCGCCGTCGCCAGCACCTCCGGGTCGGTCACGTCACCGTGGACGTAGCTGGCCGTCTCGGCGAGTTCGCTGCGGGCCCGGGCGGCCACCTCGGGGGCGTGTTCGCGCAGCGCGGCGCTCACCCGGTGCCGGAAGCCACGGTCGTCGAGCTCGTCGCGGGCCACCCCGATCAGCCGCATCCCGCCGGCCGGCCGGCCGAGCTCACGTAGCTGGGCCAGGCCGGGCAACAGATAACGGGTGGTGAGGTCGCCGGTGGCGCCGAGCACGATCACGTTCGCTGTCACGTCCGCATCCTTCCGTACCGGGCCAGGTTGACCGCGCTGCTGATCAGCCCGATGTGACTGAACGCCTGCGGGAAGTTTCCCAGGAAGGCGCCGGTCGCGGGGTCGATCTGCTCGGGGAGCAACCCGACGTGGTTTACCCGGCCGCAGAGCTGTTCGAACAGTTCGTGGGCCCGGTCCAGTTGGCCGCTGCCGGCCAGGTTGTCCACCCACCAGAAGGAGCAGAGCAGGAAGGCTCCCTCGCCGCCGCCGACCCCGTCCGGCGACTCCTCGGGCAGGTAGCGGTAGAGCAGGTCGCCGCCGGCACCGAGGCGTTGCTGGACGGCGTCGACGGTGGCGACCATCCGGGGATCGGCGGGGTCGACCACCCGGCGCAGCGGCAGGGCGAGCAGGCTGGCGTCGACGGTGCCGGGCTGGCCGAGGTGTTCGGTGAAATGCCCGTTGTCGTCGTCCCATGCCTCGGTCAGCAGCGCCGAGCGGATCTCCTCGGCTGCCCGCCGCCACCGCTCGACCTCGTCGCGTCGGCCGGTGGCGGTTGCCAGCCGGGCCATCCGGTCCGCCGCCACCTGGCACATCGCCACCGAGTAGGTGAACGGGCGGCCCTCGTGGCGAATCTCCCAGATGCCGTGGTCCGGAGTACGCCAGTGCTGCAACGCCGAGCGGCCCAGCCGGGTCAGCCGGGACCACCGCCGGTCGTCGACCGCACCGCCGGCCCGGGCCCACTGCCAGGCGCAGTCGAGGATTTCGCCGTACACGTCGTGCTGAATCTGATCGGCCGCCGCGTTGCCCCAGCGCACCGGCCGGGAACCGCGGTATCCGGACAGGTCCGGGTCGATCCGTTCGGGGGCCGGCCGGGTGCCGTCCAGGGTGTAGAGCACGTGCGGTCGGCCGTCGCGGGTGCAGGCCTGCAACACCCAGGACAGGAACGACTCAGCTTCGGCGGCCATCCCGACCCGGCGCAGCGCGTAGACGGTGTACGCGGCGTCGCGTACCCAGGCGAACCGGTAGTCCCAGTTGCGGCGGCCGCCGATCGCCTCCGGCAGCGACGACGTGGGGGCGGCGACCACCGCCCCGCTGTCGTGGTCGTCGCAGAGCTTGAGCGTGATGGCGCTGCGGCGGACCAGGTCGGCGTGCCGTCCGGTGTAGTTGATCTGGCGGCTCCAGGTCCGCCAGGCCGCAGCGGTGCGGTCCAGCGCGGCGGCGAGCTGATCGGCGTCGCGGTGCCTGGTCGGACCCTGCGCCCAGCGCAGCACCAGGCCGAGCCGGTCGCCGGCGGTCAACCGGATCCGGCCGGCCAGCCGGTCCAGGCCGGGTACCGGCCGGCTGGCGGTCAGCCGCAGCCGGCCGCCGTCCCCGGCCAGGAACTCGATGCCGATCTCCTCGGCGGTGGGAGTGGTCCGCAGCCCACCCCGGCCGGTCAGCCCGATGTCCAGGTCGACCGTGCCGTCGATGACGGTGACCAGGCGGCCCAGCTCGCCGCAGGCCGCCCCGAGTTCGGTGCCGAGCGGCCGGTCGCTGACCGGTCCGGCCCCGTCAGGCCGACCGCCGCCCCCGTCGGCCGGCTCGTCCGCCGGCTCGCCGGACGCGGCAGTGGTCAGCAGTGCGTCGCGGATCTCCATGCGTCCGGTGGCGGTGTGTAGTTCGGTACGCAGTACAGCGGTGTCCGGCAGGTACTCCTGCCGGACGGCGCGCAGGCCGGCCGGCCGCAGCGTCCAAGCGCCGCCCCGTTCGGCGTCGAGCAGTGCCGCGAACAGCGCCGGCCCGTCGAATCTCGGCAGGCAGAGCCACCGTACGGTGCCGTCCACGCCGACCAGCGCGGCGGTCTGGCCGTCGCCGATCAGGCCGTGGTCGGCGATGGCCGGGTAGCCGTCGGTGAGTTCGGGCACTGGCAGCGCCTTGATCTCCGCCAGATGGTCCGTCACAGGTGTCTCCTCCACATGGTGGGTCCGTCCGGCACCACTCTCCCCGGTGAGCCGTGATGTAGACAGGTACGCGGGTTCCTCTACCCGGTGCCGGACCGGTTGACGCCTGCGACGGAGCCGGTGGCCGTGCCGTCCGCCGTCCGTTCGTCGTCGCGGCCGGCCGTACGTTCTAGCGGAGCCGCCGGTGTCGACGGACAGTGACGCCCGTACGGATGAGCAGGGTCGTCCGTACGGGCGGCGGCATCCGCGAGACATCCACGCTTTTCGTCCGATGGCTGACTGCACGTCGCGCCCGCCGCCGGGATCCTTTGCGTGGCGGACGAGGCACCGCCGCCGGGACCCCCGGGCAGAGAGGTCGGGTGGAGATGACAGCCGAGACCAGCGCGACGAGGGAGATCCTGCTCGTCGTCGGCGTCGCGATGCTCGGCGTGCTGCTGGCCCTGACTTCTGTCGTCACTCCTTGGTACACCGGTCCGACCGCTGGCGCCGGGCCGGTCGTCGTCGAACTGCACGCACCCGACCCGCCGGTACGGTCCACCGACATCGAAGCGGCCCCGCGCTGATCCACCGGACCGGTCGGGGCGCTGCCGGTTTTCCCGCCGTCGAGTGCTTCACTAGGACAGATGTCTGCTTCGCTGCCGTCTGACCGGTCAACGTCCGGGACCGCCGTGGGCTGGTCCGCCGGGCCGGTCACCCGGTCCGGCCGCCCGTACCCGGCCGCCGGTGCCGGTGCGGGTCCGCCCACCGGGCCGCCGACCGGCCCGGGCGCCGGGGGGTCGGGGCCACCGCCGACCGACCCGCGGCGCGGCGGCCGGGACGGGGTACGACTGTGGTGGTTCGGCGGTGCCGCCGCCGTGGTGCTCGCCGGTGGTCTGGTCGCCGTGCTGGTGCTGGTGCTCAGCGGCAACCCGGACCCGTTCGGCAGCCCGGACCCGCCGCCGGATGTCCGGCCGCCGCTGGCCCAGCTCTGCCCCGGCCCCAGTGCAGGACCGGGCGGGCAACCCTCGCCGGCCGACCCGACGCCGGCTCCCGCGCTGCCCGAACCGTCCGGGCCGCGCACCGTCGACCCGGACGCCGGCATTTCGTACACCGAGTACGGCGAACCGTGGCGGCAGTGGTCGACGGTGTGGAACGCCGGGGCGCTGCAGGTGCCGTACAAAGTGGGGCAGCACTTTGTGACCGAGGCGGACTACAACGGGTTCAGCGACTACCACGCCTCGATCCTGTCCGCCGCCGTGCCGGCCGCCGACAACGACGCGCTCTCCCTCGACCTGGAGTGCGTCGGCCGGCAGGTGGCCGCCGACGTCCGTGCCGAGTACTACCCGCAGCCCAACCGGATGGACCTGATCCGCGACGAGCGGACCTCGATCGGTGGGCGACCCGCCTGGCTAACGGTGTTCCGGCTGCACTTCACCCAGCCCGGCCTGCAGGCCACCGACGAACTGGTGGCGGTCGCCTGTATCGACGTCGGACGGCCGACCGCCGCGGTGCTGTTCGTCTCCATTCCCGGCACCCACCGCCAGCTCGACTGGGTGGTCGACGACCTGTACGCATCCGTGCGCGTCGAATGATCCGGCGGTACGCCGAGGACTGTCGACGACAGGTTAGGGTCGGTGCGTGGCGCGTACAGTGCGGATCCCGGCGACCGCGTACCCGGTGGAGCGGTTCACCCTCCCCAACGGCCTGCGGGTGGTCCTGGCGCCCGACCGCAGCGCGCCGGTGGTCGGCGTCGCGGTCGTCTACGACGTCGGGATCCGGTCCGAACCACCGGGGCGTACCGGGTTCGCGCACCTGTTCGAGCATCTGATGTTCCAAGGTTCGGCGAACCTGGAGAAGCTGGCGCACTTCCGCCACGTGCAGGGCTCCGGCGGCACCTTCAACGGCAGCACCCACCTGGACTACACCGACTACTACGAGGTGCTGCCGAGCAACGCGTTGGAGCGGGCGCTGTTTCTGGAGGCCGACCGGATGCGCGGCCCGCAGTTGACCGAGGAGAACCTGCGCAACCAGGTCGATGTGGTCAAGGAGGAGATCCGGGTCAACGTGCTCAACCGGCCGTACGGCGGATTTCCCTGGCTTCGGCTGCCGCCGGTGCTGTTCGACACCTTCCCCAACGCGCACGACGGCTACGGTTCCTTCGCCGATCTGGACAGCGCCACCGTCGGGGAGGCGGCCGAGTTCTTCACCCGCTACTACGCCAGTGGCAACGCGGTGCTCGCCGTCGCCGGTGACTTCGACGTCACCGCCGCGACCGGCCTGGTCGAGCGGCACTTCGGGGACGTCCCGGCCCGGCCGGCGCCGGCCCGTCCCAGCTTCGCCGAGCCGGACCTGACCACCGAGCGGCGCACCACGTACCCCGATCCGCTGGCTCCGCTGCCGGCGGTGGCCGCCGCCTGGCGGGTGCCGGACCCGGTCGACGACCTGGCCGGCTACCTGCCGTACGTGGTGCTCGCCGAGGTGCTCACCGACGGTGACGCGGCCCGGCTGGTGGAGCGGCTGGTGCGTGGCGACCGTACGGTCACCAGCCTCGGCGGCTACCTGTCGTTCGAGGGGGAGCCGTTCGACGTACGGGACCCGTCGGCGTTGGTCCTGCAGGCGCACCTGCCGCCCGGCGGCGACGTCGACAAGGTGCTCGGCGCGGTCGACGAGGAGCTCGACCGGCTCGCCGTCGACGGCTTCGCCCGGGGCGAATTGGCCCGGGTGCAGGCCCGGATGGCCACCCACCTGCTGCGCGACACCGACGCGGTGCTCGGCCGAGGGCTGCGGATGGCGGTGCTGGAGCAGCAGCGGGGCACCCCCGAGCTGCTCAACGAGTTACCGCGGATGCTCGGCACGGTCACCGAGACACAGGTCCGTGCCGCCGCCGCCACCCTACGTCCGTACCGCCGCGCCACGATCGAGGTCGTCCCCGGAGGAGCCCAGTGACCGCCGCCCCCACCCGGAGGCCGTTGCCGCCGCTCGGACCGACCCGTCGACCGCCGTTGCCCAAGGTGGCTGAGCGGACGTTGGACAACGGGCTGCGGGTGATCGCCGTCCGCCGGCCGTCGGTGCCGCTGGTGGAGGTCCGGCTCTGGGTGCCGTTCGCGCGGGCCCCGCTGGCCAGGGCGACGGTGCTGTCGCAGACCCTGTTCTCCGGCACCGTCGACCGGTCCGGCGTGGAGTTGGCCGCCGAGCTGCAGGCGGTCGGTGGCGGTCTGTCCGCCGGGGTGGACGCCGACCGGCTGCTGGTCGCCGGTGCCGGGCTGGTCACCGGGCTGCGGCGGATGCTAGAACTGCTCGGCGAGGTGCTGACCGGGGCGACGTACCCGGCCGGCGAGGTGGCAATCGAGCGCGCCCGGCTGGCCGACCGGATCCAGGTGGCGCTGAGCCAGCCGGCGCACCTGGCCCGCGCCGCGCTGTCCCGGCGGATGTACGGCCGACACCCGTACGCCGAATCGGTGCCCGGGGTGGACCAGGTCCGCTCCGTCCGGCCGGCCGGGCTGCGCGCTCTGCACGCCGACCGGGTCCGGCCGACCGGGGCGCACCTGGTGCTGGTCGGCGATGTGTCACCGGCCCGGGTGTTGGACACCGCCGAGCAGGTGCTCGGTGGCTGGCCGGCCGGTGGCCGGCAGTTGACGCTGCCGGCGGCACCCGCGCCGCGTCCGGCCCCGTTGCTGCTGGTCGACCGGCCCGGGGCGGTGCAGTCGTCGATGCGGATCGCGTTGCCGGCGGTGGACCGGCGGCACCCGGACCACGCCGCCCTGCAGCTGGCCAATATGGTGTTCGGCGGCTACTTCTCGTCCCGCTGGGTGGAGAACATCCGCGAGGACAAGGGCTACAGCTACGGCCCGTACTCGATGGTCGAACACTCGGTGGCCGGATCGGTGCTGCTGCTCGCCGCCGACGTGGCGACCGAGGTGACCGCGCCCGCGTTGCTGGAGACCCTGCACGAGCTGGGCCGACTCGCGGTGCTGCCGCCCCACGTCGACGAGCTCGAACAGGCCCGGCAGTACGCGGTCGGCAGCGTGCAACTGGGCATGTCGACACAGGCCGGGTTGGCCGGGCTGGCCAGCACCTACGCCGGGTTCGGCCTGCCATTGGAGTTTCTCGCCGAGCACACCGCGCGGCTTGTCTCGGCGACCCGCGACGAGGTGGCGGCCGCCGCGACCCGCTACCTGGCACCGGCGCTGACGACGGGGGTGGTGCTCGGCGACGTCGCGCGGATCGCCGGTCCGGTCGCCGCGTTGACCGAGGTCGAAACGTCCGACGCGTCGGTCACCGGCGTAGTCGGGCCGGGTGCGGCAGTGCCCGATGCCGCCGGGTGACACCTCCGTCGGACCGACCGCCGGTACGCAGCCGACCGCCGGTACAGAACCGCCGCTGGCCCGCGCCGCGATGGACCGGGCGGCGCCGTACCGCCGGGATCCGCAGTGGTTGACGCGGGCCTGGCCACGTTCGCTGGTGCTGGTGGTGGACGGCGCGGCGGGTGGCCGGGCGCTGGTGCGCGACGGTGCCGACGGGACCGCCCTGGTGCTGGTGTGCCCGGACCAGGCACCCGCCGTCGAAGTCACCGATCGCATTTTCATCGGTACGGTCGATGACGGCACCCCGGTCTTCGCGGTCGACGCCGTACCACCGTCGTCCGTGGCTGAGCCGGAGCTGCGGTCGGTGACCGTCCGGGAGGTCGGCCATCTGCTGTCGGACCGGGACGCCGGGCTGTTCACCACCGCCGCGGCGATGGTTGGCTGGCACGCCCGGCACCGCTACTCGGCGGCGTCCGGTCTGCCGACCCGGGCGACCGACGGTGGCTGGTCCCGGGTGGACGACACCGGTACGCGGAGCTGGCCACGGACCGATCCGGCGGTGATCGTGCTGTTGACCGACGGCGGTTCCGGCCCGGACGGGCGGTGCCTGCTGGCCAACCACCACGCTCGGCGTGGGGACGGGTCCAGCCGGCTCTACTCCTGCCTGGCCGGATTCGTGGAACCCGGCGAGTCGGCCGAGTCGGCGGTCGCCCGCGAGGTGGCCGAGGAAGTTGGTCTGACGCTGACCGCGACGCGGTACGTCGGCAGCCAGTCCTGGCCGTTCCCGGGCACCCTGATGCTGGGCTACCTCGGCCGGGTCGACCCGGAGCAGCCGCTGCGGCCGGAACCGGAGGAGATCATCCGGGCGCGCTGGTTCACCCGGGCCGAGGTGGCCGCCGGGCTGGCGGGTGAGCGGCTCGATTCCGGCGACGGGTACCCGGTCCGGTTCGCGCCGCCGGCGTCGATCGCCGCGTTCCTGATCCGCAGCTGGGTGGCGGAGGCCGCACCGGACCCCGGTCGGTGACCGCCGCGCCGGACCCCACCGGGCGGGTGCCGGTCGGGCCTGCGCCGGGGCGTGTGCCGGTCAGCCGATGGGCGGGACCGGCACCACCTTCACCCGTTGCCGGCCGGAGCGGACCGGCCCGACGGTGGACAGTGCGCGGGCCAGGTGCAAGGCCGCTTCGAGGTTCTCCGCGCAGACCGTCTGCCGGCGCGGCTCGGGTGCGGTCCGCTCGTCGCGAATGCGTTGGCCGGTGCGGACCGCGGCGATGAGTTCGTCGTGTGCCACCGCGCGGATCTCCGTGCGGACGATCAGGTATCGCATGAACGACTCCGAGCAACCGGTGACCTGGGTAGGACGGCCGATGGCTCAGGTCGGACAGGCTCCTGCTGGAAGTTCCATCGGTCGTCGCCGCAGAAGGAGAACCCGTTGCGATGGTCGGTCAAACCTGACGAACGGATCGATCCTGATGTCCGTTCGGTGGAGGTGGTGTCGGGGTCGAGCCGGGTCGGGGTGGCGCTGGCCACCCGGCTCGACCCGCCGTCCGGCGCCGGCGGTCAGACCAGGTCGAACTCGCCGTCCTTGGCGCTGTCGATGAAGTCACGCCAGGTGGTGCGGTCGAACGACAGCACCGGCCCGCGGCGGTCCTTGCTGTCGCGCATCAGCACCGGTGCGCGGTGACCCGCCGTCGCCCCGACCTCGACGCAGTTGGTGCTCTGGCTGCGGCTGCTCTTGCGCCAGGCGGGCGGGGTCGGACCGGGGACGCGCACGCTGGACTGATCTGCTGGGTTCATTCCTGCTCCTTGCTGGTCAAGCGGACCGGGCGGGCGGACCGTCGGTCAGTCCGGGATCGCCTGGCCGGTCCGGCGCGTGGCCCGCTCGTGCGGTCCACGCTGGATCGGCGGCCCGGCCGGTCGGCCGGGGCCTGCCCCGCCCGCAGCGGGCGGGGACAGCGGGGCAGGGGTGGAGGAGGGGGCGGCACCGTCGGGTACGGAGTCAAGCTCGGTGGCGCCGGCGGCGACGTGCCGGGCCACGGCGTCGCTGAGCCAGTCGATCGACTCCTGCGGGCTGCGGGCCGCCCCGCAGAGCCAGTCGAAGACCTGGCCGTACCGTTCGAGCACCGGCACGTCGTTGACGATCATGTCGGCGGCGAGCGTCTCGATCGCCACCGCGCTCAGGTCCTCCGGGTCGGCGAAGTGGTAGATCGAGAACGCGGTCTCCGACAGGTACCAGGAGGCCACCGTGGCGTTCGGTGGCAGCACCCGCAAGGTGACGTTGGGCAGCTGCGCCATGGCGAGCAGATGCTTCAGCTGCGCCACCATCACGTCGGGTGGGCCGCAGCGCAAGCTGACCGCCGCCTCCTCCAGTACCGCGGTGTACTTCGGTGCTCCGTTCTCGCGCAGCAGCATCGACTGCCGGGACTGCCGGGCCGCGACCTCGGTGTCCGGGTCGTCGGCGTTGCGCTTCTGATTGGCGGTCCGGTGGTTGGTCGCCTTCTGCAGGATCGTCCGGCGTCCGGCGGTGCGCTCGTCAACCACCTCCACCAGCGGGCGCGCCGAGAGGATGCGTACCTTCGCGTAGGCGGAGGTCTGCAGCAGGCCCGGGATGATCACCGCGCCGTACTCCTGGATTCCGGTGCAACCAGCCTCCAACTCGGCGTACGCCCGTTGGAGGCTGGTCATCACCGCGTACGAGCTGAGAAAGGCTCGGGTGTTGCCGGCGTCGCGGGCGATGCCGACCAGATCGTCGCGCTCGGTCCCGGTCACGCCGTACAGGTCGAGCAGGTCCATCACGTCGCCGACCCCCGGCCGGCTGCGCCCGTTCTCGAGCCGGGAGAGCTTGGACGCGGACGCCCACTTCACCCGTTCGATCACCTGCTCACCGGTCAGTCCGGCGTTCTCCCGTAGCCGCCTCAGCTCGCTGCCGAGGCGGCGACGACGCAGGTTCGGGCTCGGTATGGGCTGCTCGGGCTCCTCGGGCTGCACCGGAAACCACCCCCGATCCGTTTGGTGACCGCCAATGTCGCGGCGATGTGGGTCACGGCCCGAAACAGTATGGCCCGATTGCTGCCTCGGTGGGGTCCTCTGGTGGGCGTGTTAGCCAAATGCGACGTTGTGCACAGCGGCGGACGGACCGTGAGTGCGACTCAGCTCGCCGCGAGGTCGCTGAGCCGCTGCCGAACCTGAACGATACTCGGGTTCGTCAATGCCGAACCGTCTGGGAAACGGACCGTCGGAACCGTCTGATTGCCGCCGTTGACCCCCATCACGTAAGCGGCAGCCTCGGTGTCCTGCTCGATGTCGACCACCTCGTACGGAATCCGCTCCCGGTCGAACTGCGACTTGAGCCGGTGGCAGTAGCCGCACCAACTGGTCGAATACATGGTCAACATCAGCAGGTCCTCCGCGGTCGTCGGGCCACGGCGGGCGCTCGCCCGCCGGGTCGCCGGCCCCGGGCGGTGCCGGGGCGCAGTAGTTCCGGCCCGGGCGGCACCCGGGCTAGCCGGTGCAACGTCGCGCGAGGCTGCGATGATTCCTACCCGTGGCGGCCGATACCAACTCAGACCCAGGACCAGGCCGAGTGCTGAGCGGGCTGGACCCGGAGCAGCGTACGGCGGTGACCGCTCCGGCGGTGCCGGTCTGCATCCTGGCCGGCGCCGGCACCGGGAAGACCCGGGCGATCACCAGTCGCATCGCCTACCGGGTGCTCTCCGGCGAGATCGCCGCCCGGCACGTACTGGCGGTCACCTTCACCGCGCGGGCCGCCGCCGAGATGCGGGCCCGCCTCGGCGCGCTGAACGTGGGCGGGGTGCAGGCGCGGACGTTCCACGCCGCGGCGCTGCGCCAGGTCCGGTACTTCGCGCCCCGGCTGCTCGGCGGCCGAGAGATGCCCGAGCTGCTGGACAGCAAGGTCCGGCTGGTCACCCTCGCCGCCGGCCGGGTCGGGGTGCGCACCGACCGGGCCGCCGCCCGGGACCTGGCCGGTGAGATCGAGTGGGCGAAGTCGTCGATGGTGGAGCCGTCCGAGTACGCCGTCGCGGCGGCGAAGGCGCTGCGGGAGACTCCGCACGAGCCGGCCAAGGTGGCCGAGGTGTACGCCGGGTACGAGCAGATCAAGCGCGGCAACGGCGTGATCGACTTCGAGGACGTGCTGCGGGCGGCGATCTGGGGCATCGAGGAGCACCCGGACGTCGCCGAGCAGGTCCGGGCCCAGTACCGGCACTTCGTGGTGGATGAGTACCAGGACGTCAACCCGTTGCAGCAGCGGCTGCTCGACGCCTGGCTGGGGGAGCGGGACGACCTGACAGTGGTCGGCGATGCGAGCCAGACGATCTACTCGTTCACCGGTGCCACGTCGGCGTACCTGGTCGACTTCGCCCGGCGCTGTCGGGACGCGGTGGTGGTCCGACTGGTCCGCGACTACCGGTCGACACCGCAGGTGGTGGGGCTGGCCAACACGGTGATCAAACAGGCCCGGGGCGCCGAGGCCCGGCTGCGGCTGGAGCTGGTCGGCCAGCGTGATCCCGGCCCAGAGCCGGACGTGCGGATCTTCACCGACGAGCCGGCCGAGGCGGCGGCGGTCGCGGCGCGCTGCGCCGAGCTGATCGCGGCGGGTACGCCGGCCGCCGAGATCGCCGTGCTGTTCCGGACCAACGCCCAGTCCGAGGCGTACGAGAAGGCCCTCGCCGAGGCGGCGGTGCCGTACGTGGTGCAGGGCGCGGAGCGGTTCTTCGAACGCGCCGAGATCCGGCAGGCGATGGTCGCGCTGCGCTCGGCGGTCCGGTCGACGCCCGGGGAGACCCCGTTGACCGAGGCGGTCACCGCCGGGCTCGCCGCGGTGGGTTGGACCCCGGACCAGCCGCCGCCGGGCGGGGCGGCGCGGGAACGCTGGGAGGCGCTCGCCGCGCTGGTCCAGCTGGCCGAGGAGTTCGGCGCCCAACCGGTGCTGGTACCGGTGGGGGAGGCGGCGGTCAGCGAACGTCCGGTTCCGCTCGCCGACTTCTGCGCCGAGCTGCAGCGGCGGGCGGCGGCGCAGCACGTGCCGACCGTCGCCGGAGTCACCCTCGCGTCGCTGCACTCGGCCAAGGGCCTGGAGTGGGACGCGGTCTTCCTGGTCGGGCTCGCCGACGGGACGCTGCCCACCACGTACGCCCGCACCGCCGAGCAACTGGAGGAGGAGCGCCGGCTGCTCTACGTCGGGGTGACCCGGGCCCGGCAGTGGCTGTGGCTGTCCTACGGTGCCGCTCGGTCGCCGGGCGGGCGGGCCCGCCGGCCCTGCCGGTTCCTGCCGCAGCTGGACCGCTCGGGCGGTGGTGCCGGCGGTGCTCAGCGCGGCGGTCCGGGGGCGGGCCGCCCCGGCGAGCGCCGCCGCGGGCAGCCGGTCTCCTGCCGGGTCTGTGGGACCACGTTGCTGGCCGGCGTCGACCGCAAGCTGGGCCGGTGCGCCACCTGTCCGTCGGATCTGGACGAGGAGCTGCTGGACCGGCTGCGGGCATGGCGGTCGCGGGTCTCCGGCGAGCAGCGGGTGCCGGCGTACGTGGTGTTCACCGACGCGACCCTGTTGGCGATCGCCGAGCGGCGGCCCGGCAGCGACGCTGAGTTGCTGGCTATCGCCGGGATCGGCCCCCGCAAGCTGGGGCTCTACGGTCCGTCGGTGCACGCTCTGGTGGGCGGCGCGGCCGTAGATGATCTTGACTGGCAGAAAAGTTCGGAATCCGACCCGGAAAATGGTTTGCCCCCGGCGTCGCAAGAGGCTTAGCCTCAGGTCACACCTCGCGAGCAGTGGGTGTTCTCGCTGCTCCGTCGGGGTGGAGGGTTTTTCCGTGACGAGTCCAGGCAGGAGGTGACGACGGTGCTGAGCTACGAGAATTCCGCGCTGTCGACGCTGACCGCTGCCTGCGCTCCGACGGTCGGTGGCTATCTGGCCGCCGTCGCGCCCATCGGTCACTCGGCAGGGGCGCACCAGATCCAGATTCAGATTCAGGTCGAGCAGACCCACCGGCTCCGGCTCGCCGTGCCGACGACGGTGCCCGCCGGTCCGACCGGGCAGCACCGCACGGTCACCGGGTGGGCTGGCGTCGATCAGGGCTGGGTCCGGTTCCGGGGTGCGTCCGTAGTCGCGGCGACCACTGGCACCAGCAGCTCCGAAGGCAGCGTTCGCACCACCATCCCGGCGGCCGAAAAGCCGTTCATGGATGCTGCCCGCGGTGTTCCACCTCGAGGAAGGCCGGTCTGACACCAGACCACACCGGCTCACCTCGAGGCCGCGGAACCCGCAACCGGGATCCGCGGCCTTAGTTTTTGTCGCCGCACAGGTACGAGCAAGTCGGAAGCGATCTACGAGATCGAAGCGAAAGAAAGAGGTGACCGGGCGATGAGTCTGGCGTTTGCCACTCTCGACCGCAGCGACTACCAGCCGGGGTGCCGGCCGGCCGCAACGGGCCAGCCGGACGTCGTGGCGGAGCTGCCGTGCCGGAAGTTCGACCCTGACCTGTGGTTCTCCGACTCCCCGACCGAGCTGGAGCTGGCCAAGTCGCTCTGCGTGGACTGCCCGCTGCGGGTGGAGTGCCTCGCCGGGGCGATCGAGCGGGCCGAGCCGTGGGGCGTCTGGGGCGGCGAGATCTTCGAGCGGGGTGCGGTCGTGCCGCGCAAGCGGCCCCGGGGCCGGCCACGCAAGGAGGACCTGGCCCGCGACGCCGCCCTGCGGGGCGAGGTCGAGGCACGCATGGCGGCCAACGGGGTCGCCGGCTCCCGCGGCACCGTCCGGCTGGCGGCCTGACATGCATCGGAGCACGTTGACCACCGGCCGGGCGCCGGCACAGACAACCCACACCGCAGCACCGACCAGCACAGGAGAAGCCGTCATGCACTTGCTCAACGAAGCGCTCTCCCGGGCGCGAATGCAACCGCCTCAGGCCGGCACCGCGCGTACTGAGGCACCCCGATCCGCCCGCACCGTCGCCATGCAGGCCCGGCACCTCTGGGCCCGCAGCCTGAGCGGGCGCTGACCGAACCCGGTCCCCGCTGAACACAGCGGGGACCGGGCACTATCCGTCTACCAGGCCATGAGTCTGACCACGGCCCCGGCCGTCCGTGCGGGTCAGCCGGTCGGGGCGAAACCCGGCAGCCAGCGCCGCACCACGTCCCGGTACCGGGCCCGGGCCTCCAGCTGGCTGAGCACCCCGATCGAGCCGAGCGTCACCCGGTGGATCAACAGATAGGCCGGCGGGAGGTTGAGATGCCGGCTCAGCTGGTACGCCGGCGACTTCGGGTTGGCCAGCCGGGCCGCCTCGTCGCGCAGCCACTGCCGGGTGAATTGGAACTCCTCGGCCGCCAGCGGCGCCAGCATCGGCAGCAGGAAGTCGAGCACCGCCGGGGCGTCGATCGGGTCGTCCGGTTTGATGAAACCCTCGTCGCGCAGCCCGGTCACCACCGCGTCGGAGTCCCCGTCGAGCGCCAGCCGGACCAGCCGGCCGATCGGCTCGGGGTGCCCGCCGGGCAGCCGGGCCACGGCGCCGAAGTCGACCACGCCGAGCCGGCCGTCGTCGAGCAGTCGGAAGTTGCCCGGATGCGGGTCGGCGTGCAGCAGCCCGGCCCGAGCCGGCGCGGAGAAGTGCAGCACCGCCATCAGCAGCCCGGCCCGGTCGCGTTGGTCAGCCGTACCGGAAGAGATGATTTTCGAAAGCGGGACGCCGTCGATCCACTCGGTGACCAGCACCCGGGGCGCGGCGGCGAGTACCGCCGGCACCATGATCTGGTCGTCGTCGGCGTACGCGACGGCGAACGCCCGCTGCGACTCCGCCTCCAGCTCGTAGTCCAGCTCCTCGGCCAGCCGGTCCCGTAGCTCGTTCAGCAGCGGCTTGATGTCCAGCCCGGGCTGGATCGCCCGGAACATGGTGCTCAGCCGGGACAACTGCTTGAAGTCGGCGAGCAGGGCGTCGCCGGCCCCCGGGTACTGCACCTTGACCGCCACCGGCCGGCCCGCTGCGGAGCCGTCGTGCCACACCGCCCGGTGCACCTGGCCGATGCTGGCCGCGGCGGCCGGACGGTCGTCGAACTCGACAAACCGTTCCCGCCAGTCGGCGCCGAGCTGCTCGGCCAGCACCTTGTGCACCGATCCGGCGGGCAACGGCGGAGCGGCCTCCTGCAGTTTGGTCAAGGCCTGGCGGTACGGGGCGGCGAGCTCGTCCGGCAGCGCCGCCTCGAACACCGACAGCGCCTGTCCCGCCTTCATCGCACCACCCTTGAGCTGCCCGAGTACGCTGAACAGCTGCTCGGCGGTGCGTTCCTGGATCTCGGTGGAGATCACGTCGGAGGCGAGCCCGGTGACCCGCTTGCCCAGCCCCAGGACGGTGCGGCCGGCGAAGCCGATCGGCAGCGCGGCGAGTTTGGCGGTCCTGGACACGGCCCAGCGCGGGATATCGGTCACCTGGCCATTGTTACCGACGATCGCGTACCGCGACCCCTCCCTGAGCGTGGCTCATGCCACCAACCCCCTGCGCGTGACCCACGCCATCGGCAGGGCTCCGCCCCGGGGTGCAGCGGCGCGGCCGGCGCCGGTGGCAGTGGCAATCCTGGTGGGCCGGCCAGGCCCGGCGCCGCAGCCGGGCTGGGGCGTGCACCTCGATCGCCGCCCCGATCGTCTCCGGGCTACCACCGTCGACGAACGCCAGGATCTCGGCCGTCCCGACACTCACCGCGGCCAGCAGGGTCGCCGAGTCGCAGATCGTCGCCGGGCCGATCGCGCACAACTGGGACGCCAGCTGCGGCCAGCCCGGATCCCGGTCCCGACGGTGCAGGTCCAGGCAGTTCAGGCACGGGGTACCGGTCGGCGGCACGAGCGGGCCGACTGCCGGCGTCCGGTCCCGGATGTCGACCAGCAGGTGGGCCTGCCGGTGCCGGGCGTAGCTCGCGGCGAGCAGGTTGGCCGGCCGGTCGGCGCCGAGCAGCACCGTCAGGGTGGCCTGGCCGCGCCGTACCGGGCGGGTCTCGACTCCCGGGACGGCCCGGCTGACGGCGGTGGCGACGGCTTCCCGGGCATCGCGAGTACCGGCCAGGTCGATGGCGACGTGGCCGATCCCCGCCTCGGCCACCGCGACGGCCAGCGGCCGGGCCAGCCGGCCCCGGCCGGTCAGCACGATCCGGGCGGCGGCCCGTCGCCGCAGGATCTGCGCCGGGGTGCCGGGAAGCTCGTCGCGGCGCAGCGCCAGGGCGGTCGCCTCTGCGGTCAACCGGTGCCGGGCGTGCTCTGGCAGGTTCGCTGGCAGCAGAGTGTGCGCGCCGACGATCAGGCCCCGGGCGATCAGCATGTCCAGCAGATGCCGGGCCTGGTCGGCCGGGACGCCGAGCCGGGCGGCGTGGTCCAGTACGGCGCGGGTCGACCGGCTGCCGTCGAGGAGGTCGAGCAGCTGGGACTGTGCCGGGTCGGTGAGGTCGAGCAGTACGGCGTGCGTCGGATCCGAGCCGAGCTGCAGGGTGGCGCGGTCCCGCCAGAGGCGGGCCAGGCCGGGCAACAGAGTCGGCCTGAGCAGGGGATTGGTGGGCATGAACAACAGGCTGTCACCGTAACGAAACGCCCGTTGGCTCGTTATCCACAGCCTGTGCCCCGCGCGTCCTCGGTTATCCACAGATTCCGGCGAGTTTTCCACAGCCCTGTCGGGGTGGTGTCGCGGCTCGGACATGACGCAGCGTAGAGCGGTGCGCCACTCGATGTTGGTCGGGTGTTTTGTGGCGGGCCGCTCTACGCTGCGTCGGGCGGGTCCGGCCACGCGTCGAAGGGGCGGCCGGAGCCGCCCCTTCGACGCAGCGCCGCAAGTCAGACCTTGGCTTTGCCCAAGATCCGGTTGACTGTTGTGCCGCAGACCGGGCACTTGCCCTTGGCCATGTTCATGCCGGTCTTCGACACCTCGACAGTGCCCTCGAAATCGCGCTTCTCCTTGCACTTCACGCAGTAACCGTTGTAGGTCTGGGCCTGGTCGGCCACGGTGCCCCTCCTCGTCTCCTCGCCGGGTGGTTGCAGACCCGGCGTGCACCCGCTCGCGGCGACCGTCGGCGGCGCCGCGCGCTGGGATTTTCTCCGCGGCCACTGTTGACCGCCGGTCCGCGGACCCTACCCAGGACTGGGCGGTTCCATGTCAACAATTCACCGACACTGTGAGTAAGTCGACGTCGAGAGTGTGCATGCCGCAATAGATCGGATAAGTCAGATTCGCAGTGACACGCCGGGAGAAGATCCGCAGGCGATCGTGGGCCGGGGGGTGGAGGTGAAAACCTCTTCGTGATCGCCTACGGTGACCTTGAGCGGCTCGGGCGCGACGTACGGCGGTCGAGTGGGTAACTTTTTTCGCGACAATCGGCCCCAAAAGGGGTGATTCACCCTCGATACGCCGTGTTGCCTCTTGCGTTCCCCTGGTCAGTACGGATTAGCGTGCCATCGTGAGCGAAACCCGGGGCTGCGCGGGCCGCTGATGGCAGGGGCGCGTAAGCCGGTCGTCGAGGTGCGGCGCAGCCAGCGCCGACGCCGGACGGTGTCCGCGTACCGGGAGGGCGAACGCGTCGTCATCCTCATCCCGGACCAGTTCTCCCGGGCCGAGGAGACCGAGTGGGTGGACCGGATGCTCGCCCGGCTGGCGGCCCGGGAGGAACGCCTTCGCCGGTCAGACAGTGAGTTGATCGGCCGGGCCCGCCGGCTGGTCGACCGCTACCTGCCGGAACACGCCCGGGTCGTGGTCCCGGCGAGCGTCCGGTGGGTGACCAACCAGAACAGCCGCTGGGGGTCGTGCACCCCGGCGGACCGGACCATTCGGATATCCCACCGGATCCAGGAGATGCCGGACTGGGTCATCGACTACGTCCTGCTGCACGAGTTGGCGCACCTGGTCGTACCGAGCCACAACGCCCGGTTCTGGGAGCTCGTCGGCCGCTACCCAAAGGCGGAACGGGCCCGTGGCTACCTGGAAGGGGTGGCGGCGGCCAGCGGTTTCGTCCTGGCCGACTGACCGACCTGCCGGCCGCACCGACTACGCCAGCCGCACCGACTACGCCAACCACGCCGGGTACGCCCCGGACCTGCCGGGTACGCCCCGGACCTGCCGGGTACGCCCCGGACCTGCCGGGTACGCCGCCGCCGCTAGAGTGGGTCAGATGCGCCGTGCCGTGGTCATTCTTCTCGACCTGGTCGACTGGTCCCCACCCGGCACCGATCCCGCCGCCTGGCGGGCCGCCCTGGCCGAGGACATGGTCGACCTGCTCGCCACCCTGAGCCAGGTGGAACCGGCGATCGCCGCGAGCAACGCGGACCTGCCGTTGGCCAGGTCGATCGCCTGGCCCGACATGCCGATCCATCCGCTGCCGGAGATCTCGGTCAACGCGGCGCTGGCCGCCGTCGCGGCACACGGCTACGACCAGGCGGCGGTGCTCGCCGCCGACGCACCGGACCTGCCCGGCCTGCTGATCGGCAAGCTGCTGCGACCGATCACCACCCGGCCGGTGGCGGTGGCTCCGACCGGTGGCGACGGCGGGGGACTGCTCGGCGTGGCGGCCCAACTGCCGGCTCCGGACTGGCTGCCGCCGCTGACCCTCGCCGCCGATCCGCAGGCCGTCCGGGCAGCGGCGCCGCACCCGGGACAGGTGGCGGTGACGCCGCCCTGGCGTCGGTTGCGGGGCCCGGCGGACCTGGCGGCCCTGAACCCGGCCGTCGAAGGCTGGGAGACCACCCGCGCGCTGCTGACCACCGGCTGAACCCGGGCCTATCGGTCAGCGGGGCCCGTCGGCCGGCGGCTCCGGCTGCCCCGGCGGCTCGCTGCCAAAGTCGATGTCACCGAGGTCGAAGTCGGTCTTCGCCTGGGCGAACGCCTCCGGGTCGGCGAAGTCGTCGTCCGACGGCAGCAGATCGGGGTGGCTCCACAACGCGTCCCGGCCGTCAACCCCACGATGGGTGTCCAGCGCGGCCCACAGCGCGGCCGCCTCGCGCAGCCGGCGGGGCCGCAATTCCAGCCCGACCAGGGCGGCGAAGGTCTGCTCCGCCGGCCCGCCGGCCGCCCGCCGACGCCGGAACGCCTCGGCCAGCTTCACGACGTTCGGTAGCCGGTCCCCGGCAGCGCTGTCGACGACGTGACACACCCAGCCCTCGATCAGCGCGAGGACCGTCTCGATCCGGGCCAACGACGCCTGCTGGGCGGGGGTGTCCTCGGGAGTGAAGATCCCCTCCATGGCGATCTCCTGCATCGACTCCGGATTCATCGGGTCGACCCGGCCGAGGGCGTCCTCGATCGCCTCCCGGTTGACGGTGATCCCGGACGCGTAGGTCTCCACCGCGGCCAGCACGTGCCCCCGCAACCACGACACATGCTCGAAGAGGCGCTGGTGGGCCGCCTCGCGCAGCGCCACGTACAGCCGGACCTCCTCCTCGGGCAGCTCCAGGCCGGACCCGTACGCCCGAATGTTGGCCGGCAGCAGCGCGGCGGTGCCGGCCGGGCCCAGCGGCAGCCCGATGTCGCTGGCCGACAGCACCTCGGTGGCGAGCGAGCCGAGCGCCTGGCCTAGCTGACCGCCGAACAGGGCCCCGCCGAGAGTGGTCATCATGGCGTGCATCGGGCCGAGCTGGCTGCGGGCCTCCGGCGGAACGAGGTCGCCCATCGCGCCGACCATCCGACCGGCCACCGGGTCGCAGAGCTTGCGCCACACGTCGAGCGTCCGGTAAATCCACTCGTTGCGGTTCCACGCCGCCGACGTGCGGGTCCCGGACGGGAACGTCGACGACGACTCGAGCCACAGGTCGGCGACGCGTAGCGACTCCTCGACGGTGTGCCACTCGTGCGGGTTGACCGACGGGTCACCCTCGGCGGCGAGTTGGCTGGCCGCCACCTGCCGGGCCAGGTCCCAGTTCACCGGACCGCTGCCCGGAGCGGCGAGCAGCTGCTGCAGCTGCGCCATGAACTGCTGCATCTGCCGTGGGTCGTTGGGGTCCGGAGGCTGGCCGCCGGGGAGCTGGAAGCCGAACGGAATATCAGGCACGCCCTCCACGGTACGCGGGCCACCGGCCGCAACGCCGCCGGTGCGTTCCGCTCAGCGCGAAGCTCCGCGTCACAGGCCCGACCGCAGTCGGTACGCTCAGGCGCATGAGACGTCGCGGTGTCACGGTCATCCTCGGCGCGCTGCTCACCGCACTGCTCGCCTACGCCGTGCTCGCCGCACCGGTCCCGTACGTGGTGCTGGGCCCCGGGCCGACGGTCGACACACTCGGCACCGACGACGGCGCGGACGTCATCCAGATCACCGGGACCGACACCTCGACCTCGGCCGGGCAGCTGCGGCTCACCACCGTCGGCGTACGCCCCAACGTGGGGCTGCGGGAGGCGGTCGCCGGCTGGCTGAGCGACGCCGAGGCGGTGGTGCCGTACGAGGTGATCTACCCGCCGGGGCAGACCCAGGAAGAGGTCGAGGAGCGCAACGCCGAGGACTTCGCGGCGTCGCAGACCAGCGCCGAGACCGCGGCGCTGCGCCAGCTCGGCTACCCGGTGCAGGTGCTGGTGAGGGCGGTCGCCCCGGACGGGGCGTCGGTCGGGCTGCTCGACGTCGACGACGTGATCACCTCGGTCGACGGCACGCCGGTCAGCTCGGCGACCCAGCTGACCGAGCTGATCCGGGCCGAGCCGGAAGGCAGCACGCTGACCATCGGCTACACCCGCGACGGCCAGTCGGCCACCGCCGAGATCACCACTCGGGCCAGTGACGGCGGCCCACCCCGGATCGGCATCGAGATCACCGAGGAGCAGCCCAGGCCGTTCCAGCTGACCATCGACCTCGACGAGATCGGCGGGCCGAGCGCCGGGCTGATGTTCGCCCTGGGCATCATCGACAAGCTCGAACCCGAGGACCTCACCGGAGGCAAGATCATCGCGGGGACCGGGACCATCGACAACGAGGGCAACGTCGGCGCGATCGGTGGTATCCCGCAGAAGCTGGTAGGAGCCAAGGAAGCGGGTGCGGTCGCCTTCCTCGTCCCGCGGGCCAACTGCGCCGAAGCGGTCGCGAACGCCGTACCCGACCTGCCGCTGCTGCGGGTGGCCACCCTCGACGAGGCGCTCGACGCGCTGGACCGGCTGCGTACCGGCGAGAAGCCGACGCTCTGCGGCAGCGACTGACACCCCGGTCAGGTCCACCTCAACCGGCCTTGAGGTGGACACACCCCGTAGTCTTGGTGCCTGATCGCCCAGCGGATCACACCAACGTGCGGAGTACCTAGTCGTGGTCATGCGTAGCAGCCCAATGCCCGGAATGAGCCGACGTGGCCGGGTCACCGTCGGCGTACTCATCGGGATCTTCCTTCTCTTCACCCTGCTCGGCTGGGGGGTGAACGCATGGACCGACTGGTTGTGGTTCGAGGAGGTCGACTACACCCAGGTCTTCACCGGCGTGCTGTTCACCCGACTGCTGCTGTTCGCGGCGGTCGGCCTGGCCATGGCACTGGTGGTCGCGGCCAACCTGTGGCTGGCGTACCGGCTGCGGCCGGCGCTGCGACCGCACTCGCCGGAACAGGTCAGCCTGGAGCGCTACCGGATGCTGCTCAGCCCCCGGATCGGCATCTGGATCACCGCGGCCGCAGCCCTGGTCGGCGTCTTCGCCGGGCTGTCCGCGCAGAACCGGTGGAGCCAGTGGCTGCTGTTCCGCAACTCCCAGGAGTTCGGCGTCACCGACCCGGAGTTCGGCATCGACATCGGCTTCTACGTCTTCGAGTACCCGTTCCTGCGCTACCTGCTCGGCCTGGCGTTCACCGCCGTGGTGCTGTCGGTGATCGGCGCGCTCGCCGTGCACTACCTCTACGGCGGTGTACGGCTGCAGGGCATCGGCGACCGGATGACCACCGCCGCGCGGGCCCACCTGACCACGCTGGTCGCCGTCTTCGTACTGCTCAAGGCGGTCGCCTACGTGCTCGACCGGCGAGGCATGCTGCTGGAGTACAACGAGCAGGCGCGCATCTACGGCGCCGGCTACGCCGACATCAACGCACTGCTGCCGGCGAAGGAGATCCTGGCGTACATCTCGATCGTGGTGGCGATTGCGATCATCGTGTTCTCCAACGCGGTGATGCGCAACCTGGTCTGGCCGGGCATCTCGCTGGCGCTGCTCGGCATCTCCGCCGTGGCGATCGGTGGCATCTACCCGTGGGCGGTGCAGACCTTCGAGGTCAACCCGAGCCTGCGGGACAAGGAGGCGGCGTTCATCGAACGGGGCATCGTCGCCACCCGGGAAGCGTTCGGGCTGGACATCAGCCAGCAGACGCCGTACCCGGCGACGAACCTGACGCCGCCGGAGAGCCTGGCCACCGACACCGCGGTGGTGCCCAACATCCGGCTGCTCGACCCGCAGCTGGTCTCCGAGACCTACACCCAGCTGCAGCAGGTGCGTGGCTTCTACGACTTCGGCACCAAGCTGGACATCGACCGCTACACCATCGACGACGAGAGGCAGGACTACGTCGTCGGCATGCGGGAGATCAACTACAGCGAGCTGACCGAGCAGCAGAGCAACTGGCTCAACCGGCACACCGTCTTCACCCACGGGTACGGCATGGTCGGCGCGCCGGCCAACCGGGTGGTCTGCGGCGGGCAGCCGTACTTCGTCTCCGGCTTCCTCGGCGACCAGGCCCAGGAGCAGTGCTCCTCGGCGACCGAGCGGATCCCGGTCGAGCAGCCGCGGATCTACTACGGCGAGCAGATGGACGGCACCGACTATGCCATCGTCGGCTCGCCCGGCGACAGCAACGTCGAGTTCGACCGGCCGACCTCGAGCGGCGGCGAGCAGTACTACACCTACACCGGCACCGGCGGGGTCGAGGTCGGTTCGTTCGGCCGCAAACTGCTGTACGCGATCAAGGAGCAGGAGACCAACTTTCTGCTCTCCGAGGCGGTCAACGAGAACTCCAAGCTGCTGTACATCCGCAACCCACGGGACCGGGTGGAGAAGGTCGCCCCGTTCCTGACCATGGACGGCGACCCGTACCCCGCGGTGGTCGACGGCCGGATCCAGTGGATCGTCGACGGCTACACCACCTCGGCGACGTACCCGTACTCGGAGCGGGTGAACCTGCAGGTGGAGACCGCCGACGAGCTCACCGGCCAGGGCACCTTCGTGCTGGCCCGGGAGAACGTCAACTACATCCGCAACTCGGTCAAGGCCACCGTCGACGCGTACGACGGCACCGTCCGGCTCTACGAGTTCGACGAGAACGACCCGGTGCTCAAGGCCTGGAACGCGGCGTTCGGCGGCGACCTGGTCATCCCGAAGGCGGAAACGCCGCAGGAGCTGGTCGACCACTTCCGCTACCCGGCGGACCTGTTCAAGGTGCAGCGCAACCTGCTGGCCCGCTACCACGTCACCAACCCGGCCGAGTTCTTCTCCGGGCAGGACTTCTGGGAGGTGCCGAACGTCCCGGACTCGCCGGACAGCGAGGTCAAGCAGCCGCCGTACTACCTGATGACCCAGCTGCCGGAGCAGGACGAGCCACGGTTCCAGCTGACCTCGGCGGTGACCCCGGCCGGCCGGCAGAACCTGGCCGCGCTGATCTCCGGGTCGTACGTCGACGGACAGCCACAGCTGCAGGTGCTGGAGCTGCCCGACCAGACGGCGATCTCCGGCCCGGTGCAGGTGCACCAGCGGATGACCAACAACGCGGCCATCCGGCAGCAGCTGAACTTGCTGTCGTCGAACCAGGCGCAGGTGCAGTACGGCAACCTGCTGTCGCTGCCGTTCGGCAACGGCATGCTCTACGTCGAGCCGGTCTACGTGAAGAGCAACCAGACCAACGCGTACCCGCTGCTGCAGCGGGTGCTGCTCTCCTACGGTGACGGCGGCTCGTACGTGGTGCTGGCCAACAGCGTGCAGGACGGCATCCGGCAGCTGATCGAGCAGGCGGAGGCGGGTGGTGCGCCGACGACCCCGCCAGAGGGCGAAGGCGAGGGTGAGGGCGAGGAGCCCGGCGGCACCCCGAGCCCGACGCCGTCGACCCCGGTCGACCCGGGTCTGGTGACCCCGGAGCTGCAGGCGGCCGCCGCCGAGGTCAGCGCCGCGATCGACGAGGCCCGCGCCGCGCAGGCGGCCGGTGACTTCCAGCGGTACGGTGAGGCACTGGCCCGGCTGGACGCCGCGATGACGGCGTTCCAGGCGGCGCAGCAGGCGGCCGGGGTGGGCGGTGCCCAGCCGCCGTCCACCGACCCGTCACCGAGTGCCGACCCGTCACCGACCGGCTGACGCCAACTGACTGACGCCAACTGACTGACGCCGAACTGGCCTCGGTGATCCGGACTTGTCCGCTTTTGTGGGTGGACCAGGGTGGGATCACCGAGGCCAGTCGGTCAGTACGGGGGTCGTTTTGCGGCGGGCTGACGGTATGCGCTAGGGTTAACTCATCGCCGCGGGGTGGAGCAGTTCGGTAGCTCGCTGGGCTCATAACCCAGAGGTCGCAGGTTCAAATCCTGTCCCCGCTACCATGGTGAACGGCCCGCCAGGGATATCCCTGGCGGGCCGTTTCGCGTACCGGACTCCCGCCCAGCCCCGTTGAGCCCTCGTCGCCCTCAGGTGCCCGCCGAGACGGCTATCGGACTGAAGCCGTGTTCGTGCCGTCGGGGGACAGCCACACGGGAATCAGAGCGCTACAGTGACACAGTATGCGAGCGATCCACACTGGTCGGATACAGTCGCTGCTCGCCTGCCTCGTACTGATGACGATCGTGATCGCCGATCCGGCACGGAGCCTGGCCGACGAGCCGCTGGATCAGGAAGCGTCCACGCTGGTTTGCCTGTCACCCCAGCATCATCAGCAGGTCGGCCGGGCTGCTGAGTTGCTCGGCCTGGTCGAGTCGGTAAGCGGGGACCGGGTGGTGGTGGACGGGCAACGGGTGGCGATCGCGCGATGGCGGGACACGCATCGGGCCGACTTCGACACCGCCTGCGCCACCATGGTCGCGGCGTTCAGCATCGATCCAGGCGCAGCACGCGCCGGGCCGACCTCCGAGATGCGTGGCTTGCTGATCGGTGGCGCACTCACCTTGGTGTCCGCTCTGATCAGCGCGTTGTTCACCAGTGTGCTGACGACCGGCGTCCACCGGCGGACTGAGGCGCGCCAGCAGGCCGCCCAGCTTCGGGTGGCCGTGGCCGAGTTCATTCGGGCAGCCGACGAGTCTCTCACCCGGTACGCGGATGCCTCCGCCAGACAACCGAAGGGGACCAGCCTCGACGAGCCCCGCCTCCGGCTGATGCTGCATCTCGATGCCCTGCCGGCGGTCCTGGGCCCATCGATGGAGGTGATCCGTGATTCTGTCGAGACGTTCTGTGAGTCGATGCGCGATTCGTGGTCCGGGCCGGACCGATCGGCGGACAGTCCTCGGGTACGGGAGGCGCGGACCGGCTTGATGCACCTGCGAACGGCGGTCGAACAGGCAGCTCGAGAGGCGGAGCGGGCTGCTGGTGTCATCGGCTTGCGACGGTGACAACAGCAGCGGCGTGATGGGAGGGCATCGTGATGACACAGACCAGCAGTGCTCATGCGGGTAGGCCTGAGGAGATTCCGAACCCCTTCGAACTGCCCCCCGTACTGGGTCAGTCCCTCCGTGCGCTGCGACCGTGGCACGACAGGGAACACGAGGCGTACTACCTCCCAGTGGACAGAGCCGAGGAGGGATACCGCAGCTTCGTCAACCATTTACCGGACCCGTCGACGCACCTCACCAGATTCGGTCAGTTGGTGGTGGTGGCCGGGCCCACGGGCTGCGGGCGTACCTCGTTGATTCACAGGTGCGTACACCACTTGAAGCAGGAGTTCGATGGCGCCTCCGGTGGCCGGATCATGGCCGCGCCGGTGGCCGACCTCAGTAGAGAGCGGGCGTTCGATCTCGAGATGGTCGGTCGCAGAGGCGATTTCGACCAGTATCTGGCCCTGCTGGCGTACAAGATCAGGAGCAGGCTGTCCCGGCAGCTGGAAGGGCTGTCGGACCCAGGGGATCAACCGATGCAGGGGAAGGTGGCTTTCACGCGACTCGGGCGGGATCTCGAGGATGCGGACGCAGTCGCGATCATCGTGCTACCGCAGTTCAACGACGCGACGTGGAAGAGATCGGTGCTTTCGCTGCAGGCTATGCACCCGATCAATCACTATCTCGACCTTGTCGGCGAGCGCATGATCCTTTTTGCGGAAAGCGATAATCCCCAGCAGATCAAGGACTGGAGCGATCGAGTCCGGGGTGAAGCTAGGGAGGGTGTTCTTGTGATCGAGGTAGGTATGCTGACCGGTACGGACGGGTGGACATTCGCTAACGGGCGGCTGCAGATGTGTGATCATCCTCGGGTTCCGACAGTTACCGTAGAAACTATGCACGCGGTGATGGAGGATCATCGTTCGATGTCCTTGAAGCAACTCCAGAAGATGTGTTTTCATTTATGGGACGAGGCTCGGCGTCGCCCAGGTACCAAGGAAGTCAGTAAGCACGACTTCGATCGATACTATGTAGATCGGCGCGACGGCTACCGGCCTCGTGGCCGGGGCATCAAGAATGGATGACCATGAATGCCTCATCGGGAGAGCCGCGGGCGGTCGGGGTCAACCCGTACTCGCCAACCGCTGTTGCGCGTGTCTCGGAGGTCGGCCAGGGCCTGCCGACGGTGTCGACCCGTGCGGTCGAGGAGGCGTTCCGCTATCTTGACGCCTTCCTGGCGCAGGCCGTCCCTCCGGAGCGGGTCGGGCTGTCCGGTCGCCTGCTGACTGTGGTGGGTGAATACGGCACCGGCAAGTCTCATCTTGCGGCGGCCCTGCTGCATCGGGCTCGTCGATCGGGTGACTCGGCGGTGCGCACCCTGTACGTTGAGGCGCCCCAGTTCGGCTCGTTGGTCGACCTGTACAAGCGCTTCGTCGGTCGTCTCGACCGGGAGGACATCGTCGACCTCCTGCGCGACTACTACTCCGAGGTGGTCGCCGATGGGCTCAGCCACGTGCCACATGCGCAGCAGATCGCTGACGACCTGCGGCGACATGTCATCGAGCCGCAGGCGGTGGTCGACGACCTCGGGTTGCCGGAGAGCGTCCTGCTGCCCCAGTTGCAGGACCGGCTGATCGAGGCAACCGGCGATGACGACCTTGGTACGGCGATGACGTTGCTGCTCGACGAGCGGACCACGGTGCAAGCGTGGGACTGGTTGATCGGCAACCGGTCGGACGGCTTCGTCACGGAGCACGGGCTGTCGAAGTACATCGATAGTTCAGCTGCTGCCATGTCGGCGATCATCGCGCTCCTGAACTTGCACGGCCGCAGTGGCCGGCGATTCGTCGTCGTACTGGACGAGCTCGACCGGGTCCTTGATCCGGCGGATCAGCGAGATGCGGGTGTGGTCGGGCAGTTTCGAAATCTACTGACTGCGGTGGAGGAGTCCGGAGCATTCTTGATCATCACCGGTCTGGTGGAGATCACCCCGCAACTGCAGGGAGACGTGCTGCAGCGGATGGGGCATGCCGTCCGGATGACTCCGCTTACGGCGCAGGAGGCACGTGAGCTGATTGAGCAAAGCCATCTTGCGGCCCGAGGTGACAGCGACATCGCCCCGTTCCTCGACGATGCCGTGCAGTACCTCGTTGACATGACCCACGGCGTTCCACGGCAGCTCATCAAGCTCTGCCATCATCTGTACCGCCGAGCCGAGCTCGAACGTACGGTGATAGGAATCGAGCTTGTCCAATTGGTGGCTCGGGATCATTTCGACTTCGCCACCATTGACGATGTGCGACGTGAGGTGATGCTGACCCTCGAGCGCGAGGCCATCGGATTTGAGCGGCGTCGTCAGCTTGACGTCGACGGCCGGTCGTTGCTCGACCTCGTCGTGCTGAACGAGGGCGGTGAGCCGAGTTGCGTCATCCTGCTCTCCGAAGGCATCATGCGGGAATCGGACGTCGAACGGGTCGCTCGCCGGGCTGCGGCCGCTCGATCAGAAGGCGTCGACGTCGAGATCATCCTGGTGGTCGTCGGTTACCTGGCACCCGACGTGGCATCGAACGTCCGCAACGTCGTCCTGGCCGAACCGATCGAGTACGAACGTCGAACCTTGGCGAGCGCCGTGGTTGCCAGGATCGATCATGTGTTACAGCGTGCCCGGTTGAGCGAGACTGACCCGGTTCGGCTGATGGTTACCCGGGTCGATCGGCTCGTTCGTCAGCAAGCCGGCGCATACACCATGATCGACCGGCTTGAGCAGCAGGTCCGTGACATGCGGCGGTCGACCAACCAACGCCTCAGCGAGATCTCCGCCGATGTGGCTGGCCTGCTCACCGGGACAGTGTCAGTGGACCGAGCCGTCCCTGTGCCGACCCAGCCCGGCCCGATGGACGAGATGGGCGAGATCGACGAACTGTTCGAGTCGGCGATCGACGCTGCCGTACGGCTCGGTGACGGACTGCCAGACGCCTTCACCCAAGCATTCAGAGCAGCTCCGGGCCTCTCAACGGCGATCAGATCCGCACAGGAGCGCATCCACGGGTGGACCGCCGATCCCGACAGCTTCAGCCTGCTGGGTACGGCCGTGTTCCTGCAATCCCTGATCGAATCTTTTCGACAGGCGGTCGTCGAATGGCGAATGCGGCGGGTGTCGGTGGACCGCGCCGACGCCGCGTCGTCGAGCACCGACCTGGAACGGCTGGACGTTCTCTGCCTCACCTACGAGGCGATCTTCGACTACGCGTCGTTGCAACATCTCAAACGTCTTGCCGAATCCATGGCGTTGCCGCCGGAAGCGGCCGCCGCGACTGGTCCGCACCCAATGCATCTCGACGACATCCGGGAGGTGTTCGGAGGGCTTGGCGCACGGGTACGGGCAGCGGCGCGACGCACGATCGGCGACGTGTGATCGGTTGGCGTCACGCCTGCGGCATCTCAATGAAGCGGCTGGACGGCGGCTGCGGCCGGGCCGCACACCGCAAGGACGACCTCGGTCAAGCTATTGTCGGCTATGTCCACCTGGTCCTGATCGAGGCACAGGCCGATGACGTACTCCCGTGCGGACAGACGATAGTAGTAGATCGCGCCGATGTCCGTATCGAGCACCGCGCGGACGGCCGGTCCACCGATCGCAGGCCGGGCGGTCCGGCCAAGCTCCCTGAGGTAGGCGGCAGTCGCGGGACCCATCGCGTTGACCTGCTGGCGTCGGTAGCTGGGCGAGTGGCGGTAGGCAGCCCCACGTAGCTCGGGCGTACCGAGCGCGTCGACCGAGAACAGCTGTACCTTGTCGTTGAAGCACGCGACAAGGTGCAGGCCGGTTCCATCGACGGCGGCTGCGCAGGCGTCGAAGGCCCAGTGACGGCGGTCGCCGGTGATCGCCAGGGGGTGCCGTGGGTCGGCGGACGTTTCGAGGTTCCGCCGCGTCGTGGAATCGATGGACGGCAACGGCCGGGGCGCGCTCGCCGGCTGTTGGCGCGGGATGTCGGCCGCCTCGCGGTCGAACGCGGACTCCCTAAAGTGTTTTGTGTCCCAGGCCCCCAGGTTCTGTCGGGGCAGCCGAATGCCAGCTCTGATCTGATCGACCAGCTGCGAGAGCGCGCTGTCAGCCTCTTGTACGGCAGGCTGCCGGGCCAGCGACGCAACCTCGTCGGTGGTCAGACCCAGAGTTCCGGCGACGAGCAGCACACCGGGAACTACCCGGGCACAGTAGAAGGCTCCGCCGGCCGACTGGAGCACCGTGCGCAGCGGCACGCCCTGACCGAGGGGCCGTAGCCACTCGTGCATCACCTGTCCTGACTGAAAACTCAGCCGCCTCGCCACACGGCGGCAGTTCTCGACAAGTCGATCGTCGTCCCGGCCGGGCCCAGCAGGTGCGTACAAGTCGAAGTCGCGGGATCCGGGACTGCAATGCGCCAGGTAGTGCAGCGGTCCGTCGGACCGGAAGAGGCCACGACAGTAGGCGATTCGATCGTCGATGTCGCTGAACTGGCGACCGGTCGGCTCCTGCGTCACGGTGATCGCGTCGGAGTACTCTCGGTGCGGCGAGCCGATCACCGAGTCCGCATGTCGTCCCTGCTCTGTCGGCACTTGAGACTTCCTCTGCTGTGGTCGTGGTTCGCCGGGATGCGGGTCGGGTTCGCCAGATGCTTCTCAGCGCCGCGGGATGTCGATATCGAGGTCGCGGGTGGATATCGGGTTGGTGGGAACCGTTCCGTCGGATCGACGCGCTGCCTGCTCCCATACTCGAAGATTGGCACGCGCGATGTCGGGGTACGGATGTCCTGGTGGCAGGTCCTCCTCACACAACTCGACGGCCTCACCAGCGAGTCGCATCGCGGCGTCTACCGCACCACCGTGCCCCAGGTTGCCGGCCTGGTTGATCGTTGCCGCGAGCACCCACGGGTGGGTCTCGGCCGGCACAGCGGTCCGGATGATCCGCAAACCGTGGTCACCGAGGCGCCGGCTCTCGTCGAGATCGCCGACACCGCGTAGGAACAGCGCGAGATTGACCAGGCAGACACCGGTGAGCGGATGCTCCGGGCCAAGTTGACGCTGGTAGCCGCGGTAGCAGGACTGCCCGAACTCCACCACTCGTGCTGGTGTCTCCCGCAGCAGATGCATGTCGGTGGCCAGCGCGAGCTTGCAGGCCAAGGTGTCGAGATGATTTGTCCCGCGAAGCTGCTGGTACCCGCGCAGCGCGTCGGCGTGATTCTCCTTGGCCTGAGGCACCATGTTCTTGCGGCGTTGGGTGACCGCGAGTACCCGGATGATCCGCAGCGTACTCGCGCTGTCCGTCGGGATCTTGCCGGTCGGATGGCCCAGCCAACCGCGAGCATCGTCGATGGTCCGGGTCGCAGCGTGGTAGTCGCCCAGCTCACGTTGATATGTCGCCAGGTTGGCAGCGGCCCACCAGAGGAAGGGGTCCCTCGTGCCGAACACCCGCAATCGGCGGTTGACCACTTCTCGTTCCACCACCATCGCGGTGTAGAGGTCGCCGTCGAAGTACGACGACAGCGCCAAATTGTGCGCGACCATCAAGGTCTGCTGGTGCTCCTCGCCGTAGGCCTTGCGAAGAACATCGTAGGCGACGCCCTCGTGACTCTTGGCGAGCTCGAACTCTCCGAGCGCCCGTACGTCCCCGGCGATCCCCTGCAGCGTGGTCGCGGTGTTCGGATGCTCCTGCCCGATGGTGCGCAACTGCAGTAGCCGCAGTTGCTGCGCGATCTCGAGCGACTCGCGGTACCGGCCCATCCAGCGCAGCAGACTCGCCTGCTCGCCCCGTAGCTGCATATTGCTGCGATCGGTGGGCGGCACCGCCGACGACCAGTAGCCGAGAGCCTCGTCGATGACCTTCAGGGCGACATTCGCGCTGTCCCAGGTCTCCTGCCGGCGCATGTACCGAACTTGTCGGACGACCCACCTGCGCACCTTCGGGTCGGTCTCGGCCACGGCACCGCTGGGCAGCAGATGGGGTTGCAGCTCGGCGAGGCGGTGCCGTTGCCAGCCGCCGTCGACCTCAGCTCCGGTTGGGGCGTAACTTGCCAGGCCGAGCCGCAGGTGACGGCGAACCTCGGCGGCCCGCGTCGGCGGCAGGGCGCCACGTACCGCGTCCTGTACTGCTCGGTGGATACGGATTGAGGGACGCTGCCCCCAACGTACGTCGAAGATGCCGAACCGGGCCCCGGTCCAGACGACCTCGTCGAAGATCGCGGGGTCGTTGCGGACGCGCTCTTCGCCACCGTCTGACAGCGTGGCCAGCTGATCGATCATCGAACTCGAACGGAGCAGCGTGAGACTGATGTCGTCGGACGACAGAAAGGAGCACATCTCAGCGAGGTGGATGGCTATCCGACCAATCTCCGTCTGTCGCAGCGTCGCCTCCAACGCGCGCCAGGATCGCCGTAGCGCGTGGTAGGTGGGATCGTCGTCGGGCACCGACACCGCCGGCGATGCATCCGCATCGGCGGGCAGATCGGCCGGGGATTCGGGCCGGAGGCTGGCGACCATCGCTTCGGTAGCGGCTTCGAGATCTGCGGGCGCGTACGCCATCAGGTGGTGTCGGCTCTCCCGCAGCCACGCCCCGGTCAGCCGCAGCGAGAGCGGGAGCTGTCCCACCTCGGCGACCACCGCGGCGCAGTGCTCCTCGCTCAGCTCCGGCACGTAGGTGCGCAGCAGCTCGGTTGCGTCGTCCGTCCCGAGGTGGGTCACGACGAGCAACCGTGGGGTGGGCGTATCGGTGATCCTTGAGGTCACCACCACGTGTCCGGCGGCGGACCCGACCCACTCGAGAAGCTCCCGATCGTCGAGCCCGTCGAAGATGAAGAGACACGGTCTCCTGGCGGCGAGCTGCAACAGGTGGTCGAATGCTTGTCGCGGCTGCTCCTCAAC
Source organism: Micromonospora sp. LOL_014 (assembly GCF_048060245.1). Lineage (NCBI taxonomy): Bacteria > Bacillati > Actinomycetota > Actinomycetes > Micromonosporales > Micromonosporaceae > Micromonospora > Micromonospora sp. LOL_014. The sequence continues at coordinate 131,405 of NZ_JBHMIP010000002.1, read as the reverse complement.
GCCCTCGGTGTCCACCTCGGATGGATTCGGAGCCAGCAGCTGGAACTGCTCGTTGAGTCTGCGTAGCGCATGGGCGATCGATTCCCAGCTGTCCGCCGGGATCCACCAGACGATGTCGTAGTCCTTCTGGAACCGGTGGGCGTACTCGTTGGCCAGCTCGCTCTTGCCGACTCCGGTGGCACCAACCACCAGAACAGGCCCGGGGCCGTCGGCGAGCAACTTGTCGCGGAGCGTTTCGAGATCGTCGGCTCGGCCGGTGAACTGCGGATTGCGGACGGGAAAATCGACGGCCGGCGGCAGCTGGCGATGTTCCGGCGGGCCGCCCGGATAGCGCGGGCGGAACCCGGCACGGTCATCGTAGGGCGTCTCGATGAGCAGGAAGTGCCGACGTAGCCGTGCCTCGGCGTCACCGGCGGACAGGCCGATCAGATCGAGACACGGCACTGTGGCATCGAAGTCGGCCGGGGTCTGAGCGGTGACGGCCACCTGTACGACCGGGTCGGATACGTCGGTGACCTGACCGGATACTTCAGTCGGCGACAGCACCGCGTCGCGGAGCCGTTCGGCGATGCGGCGTACTCGCCCGTCGGCCGTGGCGAGCCCGCCGATCACGACGAGGCTCGGCGGCGTCGACTGCTCGATCCACGAATCATCGGCGGGTAGCCGGCTGGCGGGCAGGCCCTGTTGCCGCAACCGGTCGGTGATCCAGTCCGCCCAGCGTCGGTCGGCCGGTCGGTACGCAAGGTAGACCTTCTCCGGCTCGGCCTGCGGATCGAACCCGAGCGCCCGTTCGTAGCGCATCCGTAGTCGTCGACCGACATCTGGAGCGGAAAGAACGGCACCGTCGGTCATCGCGTGGACGACGCTAGTCAGACCCGTCCGGAGGCTGCCGCGATCGAGAATGATGGCGAGAGCTTCCCGCTCGATGTCGTACGAGTGGCGCGGCACCTCGACGAACGACACGGTGACACCAGCGCTTGCCGGCCCGGCGAGTTGGGCGAACTGTTGCCGGGCGGCGTGCAGCCGCTCGGCCGCGTGGGGTTCGCCGAGCCGTACCTGGGTCGGGGTGGCCACCAGGCGTAGGCCGACAGGAGCCGCGTTGACCAACGCGCCTGCCAGGCGCAACGCGTCCTGCTGCACCCGCTGGTGCGACCGGAAGCAGACCGCGGCGGCGTCGCAGAGGCAGGCGAGCTGGTGCAACGCGCTCTGCGGGTTCTGCGGCGGTGCGTCGAGCAGCACGTAGTGGTAGCTGGTCTGCTGCAGCAGGCGTCGGAGTTGACTACCGTCGCCGGCACCGTCGGGCAGTGCTGCCGGGTAGAAGCTGTCGGAAGACGCGGTGACGACGTCCACGGCGTCAACCCAACCAGCTGCCTGGAAGCGTTGGACACTGGTCTCCGGCGTCGTCCCGGTGCGGTCGGCGATCATCCGCAGAGCTGCGCCGAGCGGTTCGTCGACGGACGTGGTCACGTCAAGGAAGGGGTGCAGGTAGTCCTGGACCCGGGGTGCGTTACCTCCCCAGTCGAGGATGAGGACCCGGTGCCCGGTGCTGGCGAGTATCCAGGCGATGTTGGCGACGATGCTCGTCTGCCCGGCGCCGCCGCCGGGGGAGACGAAGACCAACACTTCAGCCGTCTGCCGCCCCGTGCCGGTCTTGCTTGCCGCGGTCGTCGTCGGTGTGTCGGTCATCTTGAATCTCTTTCGATCATGAGGGTTGTGCGGCGCTGCTCGCCGGATCGCCATCGTGTTGACCAAGGAAGAAGGCGATCGGATTCAATCGTTCGTCGAGTAGGTGATCGAGGGAGATCTGCAGGGCATCTGGTGGCAACTCGGACAGGGTGTGCAGGTCGACGTCGGTGAGGTCGACGAGAAGTGTCTCTTGCTCGTGCCGATCTTGGGTCATTCGCCGGTCCTGTCTGCCGGGGGTGCCCTGATGCGCGGGAGCATCGTCGCTCGCTGCGGCGTGGAACGCCAATCGTAGTGCAGATCGCCGAAATCCTCACCGAGGTCGCGCAGTCTTTGTGGACGCTGTGGAAAGTCGGATCCACGACTGTCGGACAGTCAGGCGAGTCAATGTCACTTCCTCGGGTGATCGACCATGCGCTCCACGCGGCGGCAATGATGTGCGATCATCGATGAATAGGTGGGGCGAAGACTGCGGTAGCAAGTCGGTAACCAGGCGCTTCGGGAGCAGGCATGATCCAACCGCACCGATTCTCGAGGAACATGCTGACTGAGTTCGCGCAAGGTGGTGGTGCCCCCGCCGGCATCCGGGTCCTCGCCGGACTGCAGAACAGCCGTAGCAGACTGTTCTGCTGGATGCTGCCCGACCTCGCGCGACGGACCAGCCATCCGGAAGCAAGACAGACCATGTACGCGTACCGGCTGCTGGTTGATCTCGAGCGCGACTCGCCCACTGCGGTGCACGACGTACTCTGCTATCCGGCGGTTGGGGCATGGCTGGGCCGCACCGTGGCGGCGCTGTCCAGCCACCGACCCGCTCAACCGGGCCGACTCGCCCTGGTCGCGGCCGCAGTGGCGGCACGTTGCGGGGCCACCGCCGAGGTGCCGCTCGGCGCAAGTCGTTCCAACCATGGCATCGTGCTGCCGTCCCTGGGCATCGCGACCCTGCCTGGAGGCAACTGCGACCCGCTACGCGTGCGGCGCGCGGACGATGACCTGGTGCTGCTGGAACGGGCCGGGCGGCAGGTAATCGTTCCCACCCCGACGGCTCACCGATCTGCGGCTGGGGACAGGCCGACCTCGCGGGACTGGGACGGTCTACCGCAGGTGCTGATCCGCCGGCAGGTCACCATCGACGGTTCGGGGTGGCAAGGGCTCGGCAACGACGAACCAGGGTGGCCCCGTACCGTCGACGAGCGCCACCTCGACCTGAGCCGCTGGACCGGCGGCGTCCGCGCCGGCTGGCTGCTGCTCGCCGAACATCATCCCGAGGTCGCGGCGGAGGTCGCCGAATGCGTCACCGCCGTCGTACCGATGCAACTGCTGGGCAGCTCGGTCGGCAGTGCTACCTTCGCGGGCGCTTTCGGTGCCGTCGCGATGTCCTCCCCGGACGACACGCGGACGGTCGCGGTCACCCTCGCGCACGAACTGCAGCACGCCAAGCTGCTCGCACTGAGCGACGCCCTCCCGCTGATCGTTCCGACGGATGACGACAAGCGCTACTACGCGCCGTGGCGCCGGGATCTGCGGCCCCTAGCCGCGCTGCTGCACGGCGCGTACGCCCATCTCGCGGTCGCCACGTTCTGGCAACGGCAGCAACGGGTCGAAACCGATCCGACCGACATCCACCTTGCCCAGGTGCGGTTCGCCCGGTGGCGCGCTGCCGTGCGGGACACGTTGCGGGTGATCAGTCGGAGCGGCCAGCTGACCGGGACCGGTCAGCTTCTGGTCGACGGGATGTGGACGGCGGCGGACCGGCTCACGCGCGAGCGGCTGCCTGCCGCTGCCCGCCGCGAAGCCGCGGAGATCGCCGCCTCCCACCGCAGTCAGGTTGACGTCGGCTGAGGAGGATGACCGTCGGTCGACTCTGCCGCGCCCGGCGGACCCGCGGTGGCCCGGAGGCCCCTGCTGCCACGGTGGACGGCCCGCCAGGGGGACCGTTTCGCGTCTGGCTGCTCAGGCCTGTCCAGGCTGGCTGCTCGGGCCGGCTGGCAGGTTGATCAGTGACAGCCTCGCCGGCCAATCGACTCGGACCGAGGCGGCAGGCCGCGTCGGCGGTGATCAGGTGCTCGCCGGGCAGCCGGTGTCCACCCTGTTAGCCCACCCGCGACCAGTCCTCGCTCCAAAACCGCCTGTTTGCTCTGGTCCGGTCCGTCGGCTCACTGCGTGCCCCTGTCGCCCTCCTGAACCGGTTCGCCGGGCTGACCGGTCTGTTCCACGGCGGGCGGACCGGCCTGCCGGGGCACCTCGATCCGGGGCAGGATCATCGTGGCGGAGACGTCGTCGGGCTGGTCCTCGACCGACCGGCTGGCCAGATGCGCCGTCAGCAGCGCTCGTGGGATCTCCATGGTGATGTCCCCGGCCCGATCCGGACCGCGCACCTCCGCGATCGTCGGCGGTCCGCCGTCACTACCGCCGCCACCCGTGGGCACCGGGTGGGAACGCCGGCGGAGGTCACGGAGCCACAGCGCGACCGGTAGCAGACAGATCAGCAGCGCGACGCCGGGCCACAGGAGCGACGGCAAGCTGGCGTAGTCGCGGGCAACGGCGACCACGATCGCTGCGGCGAGCACCGCCAACCAGCCCAGGTGCGCCCGGAACGTGTACAGGCCGTCACTGCTGCTGTGCGCCCCCTTCGGGGTGACCACGAACCGGGCCGGCCGACGCAGCAGCGTACTGACGAACTGCCCGGCGTAGATCGGTGCCGAGATGATCGACATCAGCATGCCCTTGAGCCCGCGGGAACCGGGTGCCTCGTACGGGCTGACGTTGTACCGCCGGTTGTGCAGGTAGAGCCACAGGGAGAAGGCGGTGGCGTCGGTGTAGAGGGCGAACCAGATCTGCGGCGAGATCGTCATACCGCTGACGCCGAGAGCCAGGAACAGCACCGCGTTGACGATGCCGAGCAGCCAGGCGACGGCCATCGACGGGTAGAAGGTGGTGATCAGGGTGTAGTGCAGCATCCCACCGGCGGACAGCCGGGGGAAGCGCCGCCAGTAGCGGCCGACCAGCAGTTGGAAGGTGCCCCGCGACCAGCGCCGCTGCTGGGAGAAGTAGTCGCTCCAGCTGGCCGGGCCGTCCCCGGCGGAAAGCACGTCCGGGGTGTACACCGACTTCCACCGTCGGCCGGTCGCCGGGTTGCGGGTGGTGTGCATGGCCAGCCCGGTCGCCATGTCCTCGGTGATCGAGTCGGCCAACCCGCCGATGCTGCGCAACGCGCTGATCCGTACCGCGTTGTTGGTACCGACCAGCATCGACGTGCCGTACGCGTTGGCGGCTCGCTGAATCACGCTGTGGAACGGGAACTGCTGCGACTCGGCGGCCCGGGTGACGAACGCCTCGCCGTTCTTGTAGCACTGCGGGCCGACGACGTACGCCACATCCGGGTCGCGGAAGTAGCCGAGGATCCGTTCGGCGAAGTTGGCCAGCGGCACGTGGTCGGGGTCGACGGAAAGGAAGACGTCGTAGCCGCCGCCGTGCGCGTCTACCCAGGCGTTGTAGTTGCCGTGCTTGGTCTTCGCCCGGAACGGTCCGCGCCGCTGGTTGTACCGCTCAATGCCGTTGCGGGTGAAATGTCGTACGCCGAGCTGCTCGCACATCGCCTTCACCTCGGCGTCGTCGCCTTCGTCGAGCAGCCAGATGTCGAAGACGCCCCGGTGCCGGATCCGCTTCGCCGCTCGCAACGTGTCGCGTACCACCGCGACCGGCTCCTTGCTCGGCACGATCGTGGTGAGAAAGGCGACCCGCAGCCCTCGAGGCGGGACCACCGGCACCGGATCCCGCGCGATCACCGAGGCCAGCGACAGCGACAGTACGTTGGCCAGCCGTAACGCCTCGACGACGGCGATGGAGCAGATGACGAAGACATTGGCGATCCGGGCAGCCTCGGCCACCGGACCGGGATTGGTGTCGGCGAAGTGCCCCGGCTGCAGCAGCCAGACGAAGAAGAACACCTCGAAGCAGATGTTCGCCAGCGCGATCAGTACTGCGGTGACGATCTGCCGGCTACCGTGCGCTCCATGCATGCTGCGGTAGCGGACCCGGTACGGCACGCCCTCCGGCGGATCGGTCAGCGAACCGGCGAGCCGGCTATAGGATTCGAGTCGTGCCCAGGACCGGCCGTACACCGGGATGTCGAATTGTTCCGCCACAAGCAGTAAGCCGCCCAGCAGTCGCGCCCACCGGCCCACGCCCGGCCGCTGGTTTCGACGATCCTAGGCACCGGGAAGGCCTGCCCGGATCAGCCGGTTGAGCTAGTCTCGGCCGTGCTTTACGCCAGTGACGGAGGACGAACGGTGCTGCTGTCGATAGCCCGCCAGTCGATGTTTGCCCTGCCCGTCGGCTTGTTCCTGGGCTTGCTGGCTGGTTGTGGCACCGCACCGTCAGAGCGGGTGGGCGGTCTCGGCGACCAGATTACGGATGCCCGGACCGCCGGCACCCCCGGGCAGCCGGTCGAGGTGCCGCTCGCCGGAGCGGAGCTGTTCGTCGACCCGACCGGAGCCGCCGTCGACCAGGTCACCAGCTGGGTGGCGGCCGGCCGTACCGGTGACGCCGACCGGCTTCGACGGATCAGTGAGCAGCCGACAGCGGTCTGGGTCACCAGCAGCACCACCGCGGTACGCGCCGACGTCGACGCCGTGCTCACCCGGGCCGACGCTGCCGGCGGCATGCCGGTGCTGGTGGCGTACCACATTCCGGACCGGGACTGTGGCAGCTTCAGCGGTGGTGGTGCGAGCGACGGCGACGACTACCGGGCCTGGGTCCGCGAGTTCGCGGCCGGGATCGCCGGCCGCCCGGTCACGGTGATCGTCGAACCGGACGCGGTGGCGCACAGCCTGGACAGTTGCGGCGCGGACTCCGCCGACGAGCGGCTGGCGTTGCTAACCGACGCGGTCGCCGTGCTCAAGCAGACCGGCAGCGCCCAGGTGTATCTCGACGCCGGCCATGCCCGTTGGGTGGCCGACCTGCCGAAGCTGGCCGACGCGCTGCGCCGGGCCGGGATCGGGCAAGCCGACGGCTTCGTACTGAACGTCTCCAACTTCATCGGTACGCAGGAGAACGTCGGCTACGGCCGGCGGCTGTCCGACGAACTCGACGGGCGTACCAGGTTTGTCGTCGACACCAGCCGCAACGGCGCCGGGCCGGTCGACGGTGCCACCGTCGACGGTGGTCCGTCCTGGTGCAACCCGCCCGGCCGGTCGCTGGGGGAATCACCGACCACGACGACCGGGCTGGACCGGGTCGACGCCCTGCTCTGGATCAAGCGTCCGGGCGAGTCCGACGGCGACTGCCGGCCGGGCGAGCCGCCGGCCGGGCAATGGTGGCCCGAGTACGCGCTCCAACTGGTCGACCAGGCGGAGTGAGCGTGCGCAGGGCTCAGCGCACCATCACCGGTACGCCGACCGACGGCACCCCGGCGGCGTCGACGGCGAACAGCAGGTAGGGCCCGGACGGCAGGATCGTGGCCTCCTCGGGCAGGCTCAGCTCCAGCCGCCCGTGGGCGGTGGCGGTGAAGTCGACCGCCACGGACCGTTGCTCGTTGTTGAGCATGTGGGTGGCGGCGCCGGGCCGGATCAGCCGGACCCGGTCGATCCGGTCGGCGTGCGGGCTGATCACGGTGACGCTGCCGCCACGTTCGATCCGCTCCGGCACGCTGCCGAGGACCGGACGAACACCGCCGAACAGGTACGGCGGGGAGTACAGCTCCAGCCGCTGCTCGAACTCGCCGCTGATGCTGTTCTTGGCGTCGCGGAAAAGCGGGTCGGATCCGACGGTGAGCACCCGGCCGTCGGGCAGCAGCAACGCCGCCGAGTGGTAGTTACGGCCGACATGGGGGTCGGCGGCGACCGTCAGGGTGTTGCTGTCCGGGTGGAAGATCCGGGCGGTGTGGTTGTCGCTGAGGCCGCGGCCCCGGTAGTCGCTGGAGCCGTTGGTGATCAGCACGGTGTCGTCGGGTAGCTGCACCAGGTTGGGGTAGCGGGTCCCGTCCGGCAGGTCCGGGCCGGGGGTGAACCGGGGGTTGGCCGTGGTCAGGTCGATGAGGTCGATCCGGTCGCTGGACAGCGCCGACTCGCCGACCCCGCCGCCGCCGACGACCATGATCCGCTGCTCCTGCACCGGGCCGGCCCAGGCGCTCATGCTGGTTTCCAGCTGGTCGGTGTCGCGTAGCCCGTCGACCTCGGTGAACGTGTTGTCGCTCAGATCCCACAGGCCGGGGTCGCGGCCCTGGTCGTCGGGTCCGTAGCCGGCGTTCGATCCGGTGTAGAACAGCAGGTCGGGCGTTGCGGTCTGGAACAGACTGGGGTACGTCGGGAAGTACCGTTCCAGGTCGGGGCGCAGCGTCCAGCTCCTGGTCTGCGGGTCGTAGATCTCGTGCTGCGTGCCGTCGAGGACCTGGCCGCTGCCGTCGAGCCCGGCCACGGTGAGCACCTGCCCGTCGGGCAGCGTGGTCAGCGTCGGGTACCAGCGTTTGACGTGCATGTCGTCGACCCGCTCGTACCGTTCGGTCCACGGGTTGAACTCGAACGCGGCGTCGAGTCCCTGGTAGTCCTGCTTGTCCATGGTGATCGCCTCGGCGAGGCCGTAGATGTCCTGCACCTCGGCGCCGACCAGGCCGTTGACCCGGTACTGGGTCTGCCGTTCGACGACGTACTCGTCGCCGAAGCCAGCTGCATCGACCCAGGCCTCCGTTTCGCTGGCGGTGACGACGACCCGGTCGCCCGGTCCGTCGGTCTTGGTGGCCGGCGGTACGACGAAGTCGTGCCCGGCGGAGTAGCGCCGCCCGTCCGGGGCGACGAACTCGGTGCCCTTGACGAAGCTGCGCGGACCGCCGTCCGGGGATTCGTTCTTGACCAGCATGGTGCCGCCGGCCCGTTCGATGTCGGATTCGAGGACCTCGTACCGCTGGGTGCCGCCGGCGACGAGCAGGTTGCCGTCGGCCAGGAACGAGTGCCCGGAGCAGAACAGGTCCTCCGGGGTCGGCACGAGTTCGGTCTGTTCGGTCGCCGGGTCGAACAGCAGGGTCTTGAACGTGCCGGCGTCGAACTGCTCCCGGTCGTTGCCTGAGCCGGCGATCAGCAGCACCTTGCCGGTGGGCAGCAGCGCGGCGTGGATGGCGTTGACCCGCTGGTCCTCGGGGAGTTCGAGGACCTGCCAGTAGCCGTGCTCCCGCTGGTACTCGACGCTGTTGAGCGTGCGCTCGTGCAGCCAGTCACTGGTAAAACCGTAGAGTGGTGGCACGTTCGCGCTGAGTAGTATCGCTACGCCGAGTGTGGGTAGCAGGACGCGGTGGCGCAGGGTTGCGGGGCTAGGCCACTTCACCCGCTGCACGCTAGCTGCCGCAACCGCCACTGTGGAGCAGCCGACCGGGCCGGTGAGCCCGACCGTCCGCCACGGCGGAGGTGGGTCATCGGCCCAGTCGTGGTCGGCCGTTGGGACTACACCCGGTCGAACTACTCGCTCTGCTCCCGAATCGTCTCCGCCGCGTCGAGCAACTCGCCGATGGTGCGCGGCTTGCTGCCGGCAGGGTCGGCCGCCGCCGTACCGGTGTCGGCCCGGAACCGCTGCCGCAGTTCGGCGGTGACAGCCAGCCCGTCGCCCTGTAGCAGGCCGAGCAGCGCGGTGTCCTTGTCGGCGGCGGGCAGCTGAGCGATCCAGTCGGCCAGCCGGGCCGGGTCAGCGGCGGCGCCCGCGGCCTCCGGTGCACTGCCCTGCGCCGCTGCGGCGATCAGATTGGGGTCGATCCGCAGGAACTCGGCGAACTCGCACAGCGCGCCGGTCAGGTCACCGAGCCCGGCCGGCACCGGCGGTTCGGTCGCCTCGTCGCCGAACTCGCCGTCCTGGATGAGGAACAGCCAGGCCAGGTAGAGGGCACGGTGATCGCCGGCCGCGAGCTGGTCGCGGACGCCGACGATGCTGGCGAGCCAGCCCTCACCGTCGCGGTCGAAGTCCTCGACGCCGTCGGGGTCCTCGCGGAAGAAATTCAGGATCAGGTTGTCACCCGACTGGTACGCCTCGGCCGGCTCGGCCCAGCAGTACTGCTGCGCTACCTCTAGATCGAGCAGCCGCAGCGGCAGCCGCAGCACCAGTTGCCGGGTGCCCCAGTTGGTGATGTAGAGGTGCGCGTCGAAGTACTCCTCGACCATGGCCAGCGGGTCGCCGCCGAAGTTGCCGAAGTGGTACACGTTGGTGAAGCTGGTACGGGTGATCTCCGCCCGGGTGGACAGCGTACGGAGCTCAGCCATCTGCTGCTCGTCAAGTGGCCGGTCGATGGCACGGAAGTCGTAGTACTGGTACTCGCTCACCTGGCCATCATTCACCCGGCCGCTGCCGGCCCCTGCCCGGGGTGAGGTGCCACGACGATGCCGGTCGGCCGGTCAAGGGCCGACTGCAGGCGAATCCCACCGTGACGGGTCGGCGGGGTCTGCCCGATCGGTATCGAACAGATACTTTCCGGCCGATGCCGTCTTGGCCCGAGCACGGATAAGCTCTGGCGTTCTACATCAATCATGTACTCTGTGGAGAGTTGTGGATCATCAGCGAATTCGTCGCCTTGCCAACCAGTCCGCCAACTTCGGGTTCCTTGTGGATCATGAAATGCTGGTCTGGTACGGCGTCGGCGCGGAGTCGTTGATCTTTGTTGATGCGCAGTCGTCAATGTTCAAGGCGCGGGCGTTCGGCGAGACCCTCGCCCATGAGCTGGTGAATCGCACCGGCACCAGGGCCGGCAGCGACAGGTTCGTCGACCAGGTACGGGCGCTCAACGCGGCCGGTGTGCTCACTCCAAAGATCAACGAGGCGTTCACCCGGCTGCGCAAGGTCGGCAACCAGGCCGTGCACGATCACCTCGACCAGGTACGGACCGCGCTGGAGCTGCTGCGCGACTGCTTCGAGCTGGGGGTATGGTTCCACCGGGCGTTGACCGACGACCGCCGCCCGATCGGTTTCGTGCCGCCCAGCCCGCCGCCGCAGCAGGTGCCACAGCACATCGTCGTCGGCCTGCAGGCCGAGCTGGACCGCTACCGCCACGAGCTGGCCGAGGCGAAACTGCAGTTGGCGGGGCAGCCGTCGGTGGCGGCGGCGCAGGCCGCAGCCGAGGCTGCGGCCGACCGGGCGGTCACCGAGTCGGCGGCCCGGCGTACGGTCGCGGCCGAGCTGGTGGCCGACCTGGAGCCGCAGATGACCGCGGCCAGTCAGGAGTTCGCCGCCCGCAAACCCGCGAAGGTGTCGGCGGCCAAGCGCGAGGACTTCATCAGCCGCGCCCGGCGCGCCTCGGCCGAGCCGCTCAACGAGGTGCAGACCCGGGCCGAGATCGACCGGCAGCTCACCGCCGCCGGCTGGCAGGTCCAGGACCAGGACCAGGAGCAGATCAACCTGTACGCGGGGGACAGCGGCGTCGCCGGGGTCGCCGTCCGGGAGGTCACCCTGGCCACCGGCCGGGCCGACTACCTGCTCTACGTACAGCAGAGGTTGGTCGGGGTGGTCGAAGCCAAGCGGGAGGGCACCGCGCCGCGTGGGGTGGAGGCGCAGCTGGACCGCTACCTGCACGGGTTGACCGCCGCGCAGCGGATGTCGGCGTGGCGGCGGGACGCGCCGCTGCCGTTCGGCTACGTCGCCACCGGCACCGAGACGGCGTTCGTCAACCTGCTCGACCCGCAGCCGCGTACCCGGGAGGTGTTCGCCTTTCACCGGCCGCAGACCCTCGCGCGGTGGATGCGCGAGGCCGACGACGATCCGGCGGCGCCGACGCTGCGCGCCCGGCTGCGGCAGCTGCCGCCACTGCCGGAGCAGGGGCTGCGGCAGGCGCAGATCGATGCGGTACGCGGCCTCGAAGGGGCCCTGGCCGCCGACCGCCCCCCGGTCGCTGATCCAGATGGCGACCGGTGCCGGGAAGACGTTCATGGCGGTGACCAGCAGCTACCGGCTGCTGCACCACGCCAAGGCGACCCGCGTGCTGTTCCTGGTCGACCGCAACAACCTGGGCCGGCAGACGCTGCGCGAGTACGCCGGCTACGCCACGCCGGGCGACGGGCGCAAGTTCACCGAGCTGGTCAACGTGGACCGGCTGACCGGGTCGGGCATGCTCGACTCGTCGGCGGTGGTGATCTCCACGATCCAGCCGACCAGGGCGATTGGGGCCGATTTTCAGCAGGGAGAGTTGCTGTGAGCAACGTGGATTCGCGCCGGCTGGTGCAGAAGCTGTGGAACTACTGCGACGTGCTGCGCGACGACGGGGTCTCCACGATCGACTACGTGGAGCAGCTGACGTACCTGCTGTTTCTGAAGATGGCCGACGAGCGGGCGCGCCGGCCGCTCAAGCCGGAGCAGATCGTGCCGGCGGGACCTGAGCTGGCAGACGCTGCTCGACAGCGACGGTGTCCGGCTGGAGGTGCAGTACCGCAACATCCTGAGCGGGCTCGGGCAGGAGTCCGGCACGCTCGGCACGATCTTCCGCAAGGCGCAGAACAAGATCCAGGACCCGGCGAAGGTCAAGAAGCTGATTGTCGACCTGATCGACAAGGAGCAGTGGTCGCAGGCCGGCGTCGACGTCAAGGGCGACGCCTACGAGGAGCTCCTGGCCAAGGGCGCGGAAGATGCCAAGTCGGGTGCCGGGCAGTACTTCACGCCGCGCGCGCTGATCGAGGCGATCGTCGACTGCGTGCAGCCCACCCCGGACGACACGATCACCGACCCAGCGTGCGGCACCGGCGGGTTCCTGCTGTCTGCGTACGACTACATCCAGCGGCACCACGGTGACAGCCTGACCCGGGATCAGGCCCGGCACCTCGCCAACGGCGGGATCTTCGGCACCGAGCTGGTCGACGGCACCGCGCGGCTCGCGGCCATGAACATGCTGCTGCACGGCATCGGTACGCCGAGCGGCCCGTCGCTGATCGACGTCCGTGACTCGCTCGGGCGGGAGCCGTCGAGCAAGGTCAGCCTGGTGCTGGCCAACCCGCCGTTCGGGCGTAGCTCGTCGATCCGCATGATCGGCGAAGACGGGCGGGCCAGCCGCGAGGAGCGGGAGATCGAGCGCGCCGACTTCTGGGCGACGACGTCTAACAAGCAGCTCAACTTCGTGCAGCACATCGCCTCGATGCTGGAGATCGATGGGCGGGCCGCGGTGGTGCTGCCCGACAACGTGCTCTTCGAAGGCGGGGCAGGGGAGACGATCCGGCGGCGGCTGCTCAAGCAGTACGACCTGCACACCATGCTGCGGCTGCCAACCGGCATCTTCTACGCCGGTGGGGTCAAGGCCAACGTGCTGTTCTTTCGAGCGCGAGCGCGCCCGCGAGGAGCCGTGGACCAGCAAGCTCTGGGTGTACGACTTCCGCACCAACCAGCACTTCACGCTCAAGCAGAACCCGCTGCGCCGGGAGCACCTGCAGGAGTTCGTCGACTGCTACCTGCCGGGCAAGGACCGGGCCGAGCGGGTGGAGAGCGAGCGGTTCCGGGCGTACGACTACGACGAGCTGCTGAGCCGCGACAAGGTCAACCTGGACATCACCTGGCTGAAGGACGCCTCGCTGGAGGACGCCGACGCGCTGCTGCCACCCGAGGCCATCGCCCAGGAGATCGTCGAAGACCTACAAGCCGCCCTACGCGAGTTCGCCGCCATCGCCGACACGCTGTCCATTCGGTCGGACTCCAAAGCCGGTGAACAGAGGATCCGGGGGTAGTGAGCGTACGTCGTATGCCTCCCATCGTTGTAGCTGACGGTGTATCAATCGTCGGTGCAGTCGGCTTCTATTGATTGACGTCGGAACCCATTTTATGGTCGCCAAGTGTTCGTATTACCGAGAGGTGTGCAGAGGATTGAACGCGCAGGTGCAGTCATTTCTAGATGGGGCAAAGCAGAATTCACGCACGCAACCACTCCAGATATCTGTTCGGCAGTTGCTGAGCTACTGGAATGCAAAGCGTCGCGGTTATTGGATCGTTGAGCAGATTCAGGAAGACCTCAACGGGGTCGGCCTGACTACAAATCCGCCATTCGATGATGTCTGGATCGATTCATTAGTGGAGATTGTACCTATTGAGGTCGAAAGTCCGGGTATCAACTTGTCAGTTGCTGAAGCTTCTCCTGTATCGGAAGAACCTGGTGAGGATGACGTCTACCTTAGGGTCGGAAGCCTAATCTCGGCCAATTCTGGCGTCGTGTCTGTTTCGCCCCACGATACCGTGAAGCGGGCGCAGTCGTTGATGCTTCGGCATGACTACTCGCAGCTGGCCGTCCTGTCTGGCGAGAGAGATCTACGCGGTGCCGTCAGCTGGGAATCCATCGCGCAGGCGGCAATTCGCAACTCGGACCTTACTCTGTCTGCTGTTACTCAGCAGCCCGAGATTGTTCGCGAGGAAGATGACCTTCTTGTGCAGATTCCAAGGATCATATCGGCAAATTTCGTTTTCGTTCAGGCGCATGATAAGCGGATCATTGGCATCGTTACGACGGCAGACATTAGTAAGGAATTTGCCCAGACTGCCAATCCATTCTTTGTCATAGGTGAGATTGAGAAAAGACTGCGTAGGATTCTGGATGCAACCTTCTCGGCTGATGAGCTAGCGAGCGTCCGTGACTCTGCGGATTCCAAGAGGGTCGTCAGGAAGGCCGATCATCTTACCTTTGGTGAATACGTGCGCATTCTTGAAAATCCAGGAAACTGGGATAAGCTAAAGTGGAACCTCGATAGGCGGACCTTCGTAGAGGCGTTGCATGAGGTCCGCATCCTCCGAAATGAGGTGATGCACTTTAGTCCGGATCCGCTTGACGAGGATGCCGTCGCGACATTGCGAAATTTCGCACAGTGGTTGCGCAAGATCGCGCCTCGCTGAGGCTGACGATTTCCCTTACTGCCAGGGGAGTGGGTTGCGGTTGTAGAAGAGCTGGCAGGTGGGCCCGTCGTCGGGAAGCGTGGAGAGCCAGGTGAACGTGTCGGCTGCCTCGTCGGGGGTGTGGTTGGCCTCGCCATAGGCGAGGCGGGTGTCGACTTTCCCCGGCGATGCGGTGTTGACGAGGATGTTGTGCTCGTTTAGCTCTGCCGCGAGGATTTGGGTGAGCGCGTTGTCACCGGCTTTGGAGACTCGGTAGGAGACGCTGCCAGTGCCCATCTCGACTGAGGTGCCCATGTGGCTGGTGACGTTGACGATAGGGCCGTATCCGTTTCGCTTCATCTCGGGGGTGACGGCGGTGCAGCAGCGCCAGGTGCCTACGAGGTTGGCGTTGAGGGTTGCGGCGACCTTCTCCATGTCTGCCGCGCTGGCGGCCTGGCTGGCCTCGGTCGATGGCGGTGGCGGCGTTGTTGACCAGGACATCGAGCCGGCCGTACTGGTAGCCGACGTCGGCCATGGCGCGGGCGACGCTGGCCGGGTCGGTGATGTCGAGCTGGTGGCCCGAGACCGACAGCTCGGCGGCTGTCCGATCTGCGGCTTCCTCGCTTCTCGCCGTGACCACGACGTGGTGGCCGGCCTGTGCGAGCTGCTGGGCGATTGCTCGACCGAGCCCTCGGTTGCTCCGGTGACCACCGCAACGCGCTGGAGTGCCGAGGCTGCGCCGACATCTGCTGCTGCCTGCGTGGCCTGAGGACTGCTACCGGTGGGTTGGTCAGTCACGGTGGGCGCCAGGAGGCCAGATGACGGGCACGGGGACGCCATGAGACTTGGCGTAGGCGACGACGTCGGCGGTGCCACCGTAAGCTCGGGCGGGCATGCCGTCCCAAATGGCGAAGAGCCGATCCGACTGGTCGACCATCAACTCGCTTGCGGCCATGTGGGCATCCGAGTTGGAGATGCGGTAGTCGCAGCGGTGGACAGCGGCGGCCTGGCTGATCAACTTGTCGTACGCGGCGTGGGCGTGTTCGGGCAGGCCGTCGCGGTACTCCTGGGCGGGGACGACGACTTCAACCTGACCGCCGTGCCGGAGCACCGCCTCGGCGAAGAGCTGATCTGCCCCGTCGGCGAGGCAGGTTACGCCAACGATGTTGCCGGTCAAGTGCGCGAGTTGCGCATCGAGGGCTCGCACGACAAGGCCGCTGACCTCGTCGCTGAGCCCTCGATGTCCGGTGATGGCTATCCGCACTGGATGCCAGGTCAGTGCTTAGAGCTGACCTCAGCGATGAACGACTGCCAGGCGGCCGGCTCGAAGGTCAGGGTGCCGCTGTCGCGGTCCTTGCTGTCGCGAACGAGCACGCGACCAGGGACGTTGTCGGCGACTTCCACACACTCGCCGCCGTTGCTGCTGCTACGGGAGGACGTACGCCAGATCGGGTCAACTGTGTTCATCGATCATCCTTTGGATCAGGTCTCGTGACTGCCGGCCGGACAGGGCTACATCGCTAACATTCTCCCACAACTTCTCCAGCCTCCCCACCTCGCGAGCGGTGGAGATGATCCGCCCGGCGAGTTGGTCGTCGAGATAGCCGACGCGGTCGTCATTGACCAGGGTCGCGACGATGAACGCGCCGGCCTGACCAGCGTGTAGGCCGACGGAGAAGGGGATTATCCGCACGAGGACGTTCGGTCGGTGGCCGATGTCGACCAGGTGCGCAAGCTGGTCTTTCATGATCGATGGGTCGCCGTAACGTAGGGCGGGCTCGCCGATGATCGCGGTCAACGTCACCGGGTCGGCTCGGTCGAGCGTGGCAGCTTTTCGTTCCATCCGTTCGCGGGTCATCTCCTCGATCTGCAATTCGGTGTGCGCACCTGCGGTGATGATCGCTCGGGCGTACTCCTCGGTTTGGAGCAATCCGGGGATGACCAGCGGCTGGTGCATCCGCAGGAGGGTCGCCCGCTCCTCGTTCTCCGTCCAAGGACGCAGCCCAGGGGCGACAGCCTCCCCGCGCGCCTCCTCGGCGAGCTCCCGCATCTCCCGTCCGGTGCCCAGAACCTTGTCAAGACCATCGGCGATGTCGAGCGGCGGGATCGACTTGCCGGACTCGTAGTTTCCGATCTGTGATCCGCTAATAGGGATCTTGGCTCCGAGAGCGTCTTGTGACATGCCTTGAGCCATGCGTTGTCGGCGAAGCGCGTGTCGAAACTCGTTCGTGTCAGGCAACTTGACGCTCCCAGAGTTAGTGGTTGGTGAGTGCCCACCCGACATCTTCCGCCGGTTTGCCTCTCCCGTCCAGGGTGGAATCAGATTCTCGATTCGAATTGGGGAGGGACGAATGTTGACCTTGGTAGGAGTCGTGTTGGCGGCGCTGGGTGGGTTGTGCGTCGGCTTCTTCACGTTCCGGTTGAAGCAGCGGTGGTGTCCGAGGTGTGGGGCGACGTTGCGGTGTCCGGATTGTGCGCCTCGGCGTTCGATGCGGTTCAGCCCGACCGGGCCGGCCGGCGCGCCCGGTGCTGGTCGGACCGGTGCTGTGGGTCGGGCTGCGGTGGACGCGGCTCGGGTGAACCGGGGGCGGTGGTCGCGGTGAGGGAGCGGTTGCGGGAGCTGGCCGCCGCTGGTGGTGGGGTGCTGGTCGTCCGCCATGACGGGCAACCTCGGGTGGATCCGGTCGGGTGTGCTGCGTACCGCGATGTGACCGGTGCGGAGCCGGCGGCCGACAGCGGCGGCGGTGGTGGTCATGTGGCGGTGCGGCCGTCGTGGTCGTGTGCCGGCTGTGGCGAGTTGTGGCCGTGTCTGGTGGCGCGGGTCGAGTTGGCGGGGGTGTTCGGGCCGGTCGCGTTGGCGACGTACGCGGTGGAGCGGATGACCGAGGCGGCGTTCGACCTGCCCGACGTGACGGCGGCCGAGTTGTTCGACCGGTTCCTGGTGTGGACGTGGCGGCCATGCTGACCGTACGGACCGCGACGGCCGCCGACGTCGAGCCGTTGGGGGAGTTGTTGGCGCAGTCGTGTGTGCTGGATCCGGTGGTGTCCTGGCTGATCAACGATCACGCGCTGCGGTACCTGACGATGCACCGGTTCTTCACCGCCGAGTTGGAGTTCGGTGTGCGGCACGGGATCGTCGATGTGGTCGGGCACTGCGACGGGGTGGCGATCTGGTATCCGCACCCCGCGGACCGGCTGCTGGGGGCGGAGCATCAGCGGCGGCGGTTGCGGGCCTGCGGTGACCGGCACGGCCCGTACGCGCACTACACCTTCACCGCCGGCCGTCTGGAACCGACCGGCCGGCACCACCACCTGGCGTTTCTGGCGGCGGCACCCTGGTTGAGACGTCAGGGCATCGGGTCGGCGCTGCTCGCCGCGCATCATGTCCGGCTGGATCGGATCGGGATGCCGGCGGTGGTGGAGGCGAGCAGCGTGCGGCAGCGGGCGTTCTACGAACGCCACGGCTACCGGGTCGTACGGGTGGCGCACCTGCCGGCGGGCGGGCCGCCGCTGTGGGCGATGCGCCGCTCCGGCGACCCGGTCGACCAACCACCCATGGCCGCCGCACTTCGCGTCGGCTGAACTGGGACGGCTTGGATCACCTGACCCGGAACAAGTCCGATGCCCCGGCGCTGCCGAGCTGGACGACCGGCACCTGACATACGTGGCGTGAGCGGTCAACGCTCCTGCGTCTCGGCAGCCATCCACTTGAGGTACGGCGCGTACCCGGCAACGATCGGCATGCACACGATGCCGGGCACGTCGTAGTTGTGGCGGGCACGGATGTGTTCCTCCAGCTCCGCGTACCGGGTGACCGTGGTCCTGAGCGTCACCCGCCACTCCTCGGCGGCCACCACATCGCCCTGCCACCTGTAGGTGCTCCTGATCGGGCCGGCGACCTGCGCGGAGGCAGCCAGCCGCGCTGCGACCGCAGTATCGGCCAGTGTCTCCGCCACCGCACGGGAGTCGGTAGCCGTGACGACCTGACAGTGCTCTGACTCGCGCATGAACAACCTTCCTTATCGCCGCGGCCAGCGTCGTCCGTTGCCAGACCCGCGCTGGCGCGTTGCTTTGCTCCGTCGTGCTGATCGTGCAAAGCTGCGCCGTCAGCATGGCGGGAACGACGGAGGCACTGTGCGCGAGGTCGAGGTCAAATACCGCGTCCAGGACACCGAAGCGCTGCTCGCCGCGCTGAAGGCGCGCGGTATCGAGCTGGGTGCGCCGGTCGTGCAGGACGATCAGGCGTACGCGCCTGAGGACTGGTCGTACGGCGACAGCAAGCTCGGCGTCCCGTTCGTGCGGCTACGGACCGTCGACGGGCGGCACACCTTCACCCTGAAGCGCCCCGCAGAGAACGCCCTGTCGTGTGACGAGTACGAGGCGGAGGTCACCGACCGCCAGCAGATGCACAACGCCATCCTGGCGATGGGTTTCCGCGCCACGGTGCGGATCGCCAAGGTACGCCGTACCGCCAGGATGCCCGGTGGTGAGCTGTGCGTGGACGAGGTCGCGGGACTGGGCACGTTCCTGGAGTTGGAGCGCATGGTGGCCGACGGCGTGCCGGGTGAGGCGGTGCAGGCCGAGTTGGCGGCGTTCGTTGCTTCGCTCGGGATCGCGGCGTCCCGTACCGATGAAACGTACGACTCCCTCGTCCGCGCGGCCCTCGCCTCAACCTGATCGCTGTTCCCACCGTTGCAGCACGGCACCGAGCACGACGGCTGCCACGGCCTCGGCCGGTTCGTCCGTGACCTCGTGGTGCAGCACGTCCGAATCGGTCTCGCGAAGCTGGCGTACAAGGTCTCGGTAGAGCCGGTCTTCGACTGCCCGAGTCGCTGCCCCGCCATAGTGGAACCGGCTGTAGATGCCACGGTCTGACGCGCGTTGGGCTGAACGCTCCGGCTCTCCGGTCAACACGACCGTCAGGTCGGGCTTGGCCGCGTACCGGTTGAGCTGGGTCAAGAACTCTGGATCGACGCCGTCGAGCCGCTGCAGCACGAGAGATGTCGGCACGTACCGGTCACAGACGACCATGGTGCCTGTCCGGAAGGCAGGCAGGATGGTGTGCTCCAGGTGGTGATACCGGTCAGCGGTGACGAGGCAGGCGAGCACCAAACTCGCTCGCTGCCGGACTCGATGCCGAGTGCGACCTCCCGGCAGCCGTTGAGCTTCAACGTCTGCAGCATGTCGTCGCTCGTGCGGTGCAGGATGTTGATGCGGCCGGTCGCATCCCAGACGAAGCGGTCGCCAATGCGTGCTGCCGTGAACGTGGCCATGCAGGGTCGGATGAAGCGCTCGTACCCCAGGAACAGATCGTCGACGAAGCGAAAGGCGGTCACCCCGCAGTGTGTCTGCAGGTCCACCATTTCCCCGATGATGTTCTCCGGCGTACGGGTGCGGATGGTGATGTCAGGGTTGGCTGACACGGCCGCTCCGCAGAACGAGCAGTCGTAGGGACAGCCCCGAGCCCCGACCATGTTCGCCTCCAGCCGTCCGTCAGCGGCGAGGTACGGGTCGTCAGCCAGAAACGCGCGATCCACGAACGGGCTCGTCCGGCAAGGCGGAAGGTGTTGAGGGTCAGGTTGCGCATGGCGGCCAGGTTGCGGGGAGCCGTGCTGGTCCTGAGCTGGGATTTGTCTTCGTTGAAGGTGACGTCTCGGGTCCAGTGCAGACGATTCTCCACCGCCCGGTGCCCTCTCGGGTAAGCGTTGAGGTGCTGCGGGCGGGCTTGTTCGGCGTCGAGGCTGACGATGCCGTAGATGATCTGTTTGCTGGTGCGTACGCCGTCGAGTCCGCCGGTGTCGCGGCGTAGCCGGAACACCTGTCGGGCGCCCGGGAACAGGCTGTCGTCGAAGGTGCGACGCGGATCGTGCGGCGTTCGGTGCGTCCGTGCCCGCGATCGGAGTCGATGTCGGTCTGGTCGGCGAACTCGATGTCGTTGCCGGACAGCAGGGCTTGGGCGGCTTGCAGGGCGAGGGGCTGATTGCGTTTGAGGATCAGCAGGTAGTGGGCGTGCAGGGGCCCGGTGATCAGCCGGGCGGTCTTCTTCGTGGTGTGCAGTGCGTCCAGGGTGAGCAGCAAGCCGGCCACATCCAGCGGGGCGAGCAGGTCTTCGGTCACGGTGGTCTCGCCGCGTTTGTCGGCGACCTGCCGCTGCCCCAGAACCGCACCGGTGTCGTGGGTGACCGCGGCGGCCAGGAACACCTGACCGGACGTGGTGCGGGTGCCGTGCAGCAGTTTCCCGTCGACTGCGACCGCGGGCAACAGCCCGGCCGGCGCCGGATGGGTCACCGCCCGCGTCACGGCGCGGCGTTGCTCTCGTTCGACGGGCTCGTCCGCGGCGGCGGGGATCTGCGGGACGGGGGCGTCGCCACGGACGATGTCGGCCGCATAGCCACAGGTCGCCGTGTCGAGGGCATCGCCGTCGACGGCGGCCAGGACCCGCCGGAAGGTGCGTTCGCTGGGCACCAGGTAGCGGCCGGTCAGCGGGTTGCGGCGGGCGCCGAGGCGGTGCGGGACGTCCTGCGGGGTCCGGGCCGCCCACTGCCGGATCGCGGCCAGACTGTCGTTGCCGGCCACGAGGGTGGCGCATGCGGTCAGGACCAGGATCACCAGCAGCGGATGGCGTAGCCCGCGCAGCCGGCGTGGGTCCGGCACCTGTGCCAGCCGGGTCACCAGCGGGGACACCACCTGCAGCGGATCGGCCGCCGCCACGTCCTCGGCGAGTTCGGCCTCCCACAACGCCATGTCGGCGAGGTGGTCAACAACAGGGTCTATCAGGGAAGATGACGTCACGAGCGCGACTCCAGCGATGACCTTCAGGACTTAGACACCCGGAAGATCATCAGGAGTCGCGCTCGTCCTGCAACTCGCCTCTCGTCCGTTTCTCAACACGGACAGAACCAATCAATCCGGAACAACGCCGGGGCCGTGGTCAGGAGGTGGTCAGGAGGTGGTCTGATGACGGCCGTTGTACCGGTGAATACCAGGCAGTTCGCCATCAGCGGGGTGGGTGGTGCTGCAACTGTCCGGTGTGGCTTCGTGGTGTCGGGAGCCCCGCTTCCGGGGCTCCCGACAGATCACCTGTTGTCAGGAGTGATTGACGAGCAACTTGTACATGCTTACCTGACCGTAGTTCGAGCTGCTGCACGGGGAGGAGTTACCGCAGTTTGCCTGGGTGTAGGCGCCGGCCTTGAAGTAATTGCCGGACGCGGTGTGCGAGATGGTCGTCTGCAGGGTGCCGTTGTAGTACACCTTGATCTTGCCGCCACTGACGACGAACTTGCCCTCGAAGACCGTGTGCAGCTTGTAGTTGCTGGTGATCAGCTTGTGGTGAGTGGTGTTTCCCTTGGTGATGTACAGGTTGCTACCTTCCAAACGGAAGACGGTGACGTCGTCGTCGCCGTCGTGGATCTGGGCTCCGACGACATGTGACTTGTCCTTCGGGAGCTTGTTGAATGCCAGCCGGAAGGTCAGGGTGTGAGTGCCCGAGGTAGCCGACCAGGAGGCGTTCTTAGTGCCGTTGCTGGCCATCTCGCGGAGCTCGGAGCGTGCGTAACTCGAGTTGGGCGTGGTCACACCGTTGACCGGGGATCGGAACTGCACCCCGGTGCAGGCGGAGTTGACCTTGAACCACGGATTGCTCGAATAGGTTGCGAGTTGGGGTTGCTTGATCTCGGTCGGCGATCCGGATGACCCGGTCGGCAACGTGACTTTCCAGTTCGTCAGGTTGAGCTGTTGGGCCGGGTAGTCGCACGGGGCGGCGGCGGTGGCGACGCTCGCTGGGGTGAGGAGCGAGGCCGCGAGAGTGGCTGTGGTCGCCAGCAGCGCGGTCACGAGTCGCTGTCTGCGGAGCTTTTTCATCGTTGGTTGTCGCCTTTCGGGGTGGTTGGTGATGGGTGTCGATGCCGTTTCATCCTTGATGGACGATTCGTCGCGCGCCGATTCGTCACATCAAGAAAGGTATTCGTTCACAGTTGTGAACTGTTGGGCATCGGTGCCAGGTGAGAGTAGGAGATGTAGTTACACACGTCAATAGGAAAATTTGTGCAGTGCTCGCAGCTGCCAGGCGATGCGCCAACTGTCGGGGTGTCCCTCATGTGGCGATGCCGCGCAGGCGTCAGCCGGCAGGCGGAATTCTCGCGTCGCTCGACCATCGACGCGACCGGTGTCGGTCGTGCCGAGGGAGCTGACGGCATCAGAAGGTCAGAGCGTGCCTGTGGTGTGCCCATCCGGCAATCGCGCTGTATCGGTTCTGGTTCTGGCTGTGGTACTGGTCGTGGGGACGTGAGTCGGGCTCCCATTTCCACGACCAGTACCACGCGAGCTCGCCTGTCGTGGACGATCGGCGCGTGCCGATCAGCCGCCGCGGCGGATGTTGGCGTCGTTACCTATGTCTCGTCGAGGCGGCTACTGGAGCGGTCCTCCCGTGTGTACGACGTTGCTGAAGGTGACCCTGGCCGTGCTGATGTCGGAGTCGGCGAAGTACTGCCGCCAGAGCACCTCCGCCTCTTCCGGGCTGCTGGCTTCGCCGTACGGTACCCACCCGGGGTACTCGCAGTCGAGATCGTTGGTGACGTTGCAGCCGCTCTCGGCGTCCTGGGCCTGGACGTAACTTCCAAACTTCATGTAGGACGCCTGGGAATCCTGCATGTCGTAGGTGAAGCTGGTCGACGTACGGCCGATGGTCGAGTTGACCGTGACCACACCGTAGTCGTTGATGAACTCGTACCTCATGGTCTTTCCGCTCCGGATGGTGCCGAGGTCGAAGATCTCCTCGTTGATTTCACCGTCACCGCTCACGAAGCCCGGAATCTGGACACGAACGTACACGTCGAAGACGCCGTTGCTGGGTACGCCCTCGAGCAGCGGGTAGTCGTCGATGGAGAAGTCCTGTTCGCCCTCGCCCTTGAAGATTCCGAGCGGGCTGGAATCCTGTACGTAGAGCTTGACCTGGGTGGAGAAGCCGGCACCGGTGCCGGCGTGGATCTGGTGGGCGATGAGCTTGACCCCGTCGTCGAGATCGAACCTAATGTCGGCTGAGAAGGATTCGTAGATCTCGTCCGAAGCCTTCCTGGCGTTCACCGGTGTCTTCAGTTCGTCGCGCGGACCGCCGCCCTTGCCGGTGACGGTGAACTGCTCCAAGCCGTCGAAGCTCAATACGTACGGGTCGCTTGACTTGATGTAGTCGCCCGCCTCCGAACTGTCCCAGACGCCCGGGTCGAAGCCGGTGCCCGGTGCCAGTCCGGTGGACAGGGTGAAATCGTCGAATCGGCCGGTCTTGCCGCCGTAGGCAGCGAAGACTTCGACGGTGCTGGCGCTGCCGGTGTTGAAGTCGACGCTGACCGGCTCGAAGCCACGGCCACCGCCGGAAGAGGTGTAGGTGTCGCCGCCCACCCTGGCGCCGATGACGCCCTTGCCCCGGACGTACGCGGTCAAGGTGTAGTCGGCGCCGGGCGTCACAGTGACGTCTTGCCGGACTTCGCCGCCCGTACCTTGGATCTTGGCCGAATGGTGGCCGGTATTGCCGATATCAGAAAGAGCCACCTTGCGGGAGTTGATAATACGCCAGCCGTCGAAGTAGCCACTTTCGAAGCCGGGATTGGCGACGGCCACGGTGTCGGCACTCGCGGTGCTGGCCAACGTGCCGGAGGCAACTGCGGCGATGAGGCCTGCTGCTGCTATCCGCGCGAGCGACGTGGTCCGTCTTCTGATTGTTCCCATGGTGCGGGTTTCCTTCCGGATCGCAGATCGGGACGGTTGTTGCGGCGAGGTCGGTGCGTCGAGAACCAGTTGGCTGTCTGCCTCGATCGGCCGGGACGTCGAGATCGATCGGGCTTGTTCGCCCGGGACGCGGAGATCGATCGGACCCTGCTCGCTCCCGGGGTCGGCCGGAGCCGCCCGGGGTCTGACCGGGGTGATCGACGACGTGGATCCGGTCCGGAGCGAGTGGTGGCGGCGTGGTGGAGGTCCGCGGATCATGGCGCAGAGTAGTCGCATCGTCACCCTAAGTCCAGTGTATCGTTTTACTGAGATTCATCATTATCTGGGCACGCCAGGGAGACTGTCAATGCATGTCGATGATCTAGGTGCACAGTCGCGCGCTACGAGACCGATCCATGTCGTCCCATCAGGTGTGACGCCCGCGCGTTGAAGCCCAAGCCGTCGCTGCTAGCTCCTGCTGCGGAGTGGATCGATGCACCGTGCGGACCTCAGTCGGAGTAGGCGCGACCGGCAAGACGACGACCGGCGACGGGGGGAAGGGACGGGGGAAGGATCGTGCGAGACTGCGTCAGACCCGCGCCGGGAACGCGCAGCGGAAGACGCCCGAGCGGCCGGCTCCGACCGGGCTTGGTCGTCTTTGGTCGATGCCGGCGTCGCGGGGCAGCCGGAGCACCGGTCGGCCGAGCCTCGGCAGCAAACTGGCCAGCATCCCGACGGCGCACACCCACAGTGCGGTCCGTTCCCCGACCGCCTGGACCAGGAAGCCGCCGAAGAACCCGCCGACCGGCATCATGCCCCACGTCGCCGTACCGCCGATCTGCCTGACCGAACTGGCCGGATTTCTGCTCGCCGAGCACGCTCAGGTCGAGGACGTCTGGCTGCACTCGCAGATCAAGTGCGTCAACTTCCACACCTGGTGGACCTACTGCTACCACGCGCCGGACGCGAGTGTCCAGGCCACCAGGGGCCAGAGGCGTGCACTCGCTACGGTTGGCCACCGGTGCCGGTCTGCCAGAAGACCTGCCGGGTGGACCCGGACCGCAGCACCAGGTTCCCGTCGTCGCGCAGCACCAACTCCGGGCTGGGGCCAGCCCCGACAGAATCCGACGCCCACACCGCCGCCGCGCTAGCGGCCGAGCTGTCGTAGACGACGAGGTTGCCGTCGGGCTGCATCCTGGTCTCCCACACGCTCATGCCGCCGACCACGATCTGGTGTGTGCCGGACGACCAGAGCACGCTGTTGCCGGGCCCGTACAGGACCAGGTTGCCGTCCTGCTGCTGCATCAGGTGGTAGACCTCGTTCGGCGAGGACAGGTACCGCAGGGCGGTGAGCCGGTAGCCGGCCGGCATGGTGCCGGCGTACGACAGGGAGCTGTTCTGTTCGGACAGGCCCGCCAGCATCATCACCGTCGAGCCGTCCCCGCGGGTCAGATGGAAGTGGCCCTGGTTGGCGACCATCACCCTGGTCGCGCCGGAATCCTCGGTGTTCGATGCCCAGGCGACGCTGTCGTCGGGGCGGTAGATGACGAGGTTGCCGTCACTCTGCATGACGACCCGGCTGCCGGGCTGGCCATCGGTTTTGCTGGACCACCAGTCGTACGGGCCCTGGCAGATGTTGGGTCGGGGCGCCCCGCAGGGCGACGGACCGTAGGCGACGAGGTTGCCGTCGGTCTGCATCAGCAGGCCGAACCGGCCGTCGGGGGAGAGAATGTACTCGCCTGCGTACATGGTCGTGTTCGCGTTGAGCTGGCTGCCGATCCTGGTCGCGCCGACGAACGCGCCGGTCCGGATCGCGCCGGCGGCGGGTTGCGCCGGGGCGGCGGGCGACGCCGTCGCGGCGACGGCCTGCCGATTCCGGCCTGCCGGTGACGCCGTCGGGCTCGGCGTGGCGCTGGGCGACGGTGCTGCCGGATCGGACGTTCCCGGATCCGCCGGCTCGCCGGTCAGCGCCACCGCCCCCTGCGGCCCGATCTCATCGGGCCGGTTCACGAAGGCCACGGCCGTTGCGATCGTCAGCACCACGGCGACCGTGCCGAGCGCGCCGAGCAGCAGCGCCGGCCGCCGAGGTCGGGTCGGCGGCAGGTCGTCGACCGTGCCGGGACGCGACACCCCACCGGGGCCCGTGGCGGCACTGTCGATGCCGACATCGCCGCTGCGCTCACCCGTCGGGGTGCCGATGACGACGACTGCCGGATCGACATCCGCCCACGGGTCGACCGGATCACCCTGCGACATTGACAACTCCTGACGGATCAGCGACAAGGTACGGGTCGTCCGGAATCCGGACGCGGCGCACCGGGGCCAAGGCACGGTGCCCGGCGCAAACAAAGGCACCAGCGGGAAATCTTGCCAATCGGTGCAGGCCGTTGACCAGTCGCTACCGGCGAATCTAGGCAGTCGCCACGTCTGGCTCACCGCCGCCGAACCGTCCGGGACGGTGGCGAGCCGCACCTCCCGGTGCGTCGAGGTCAGCCGGCTCCGGCCGGGGCGGACTCGTACGCGCAGCCGCTGGCCGGGTGCGCGGCCAGCGCGATCACCTCGTCCAGGCGGGAGCGGGCCGCCGTCAACTCGGCGATCCGCGCGTCGATCCGGTCGCGCTCGGCGGTCAGCAGGGCGCGTGACTCGGACGTGTTGACCTTGGCGTCCACACAGGGCATCAGGTCGGCGATGGTCCGGCTGGACAGGTTCGCCGCGTACAGCCGCTGGATCAGCCGGACCCGCTCGACGGCCGAGTCCGGGTAGCGGCGCTGACCGGCCGGGCTGCGCTGCGCGACCAGCAGACCCTGCTCCTCGTAGTAGCGCAGCGCCCGGGTGCTCACCCCGGCGCGGCCAGCCAGCTCACCGATCCGCACAGTGACCCCCATCACAAGCATTTGCCTTTGACGTCAACGTCAAGTTCTAGGGTAGCCAGCATGCATATTTCCGGAGCAACCGCCCTGGTCACCGGGGCCAATCGTGGTATCGGCCGGCACTTCGCCGCCCAGCTGGTCGAGCGCGGTGCCGCCACGGTCTACGCCACCGCCCGCCGCCCCGAGTCCGTCGACCTGCCCGGCGTACGGGTCCTGCCGCTGGACGTCACCGACCCGGACTCGGTCGCCGCCGCTGCGGCGGCTACCGGTGACGTCACCCTGCTGGTCAACAACGCCGGGGTCACCACCGGCGCCGATCTGGTCGGCGGTGACCTCGATTTGATCCGCCGGGAGATGGACACCCACTTCTGGGGAACGTTGCACATGATCCGGGCCTTCGCGCCGCAGCTGGCCGGCGGCGCGATCCTCAACGTTCTGTCGGCGCTGTCCTGGAGCGCCTATCCGGGTGCCGGCGGCTACGCGGCGGCGAAGGCCGCCGAGTGGAACCTCACCAACGCCGTACGGCTGGAGCTGGCCGCACAGCACACCCAGGTCACCGGCCTGCTGATGGGCGCCGTCGACACCGACATGATGGCCTCCTACGACGTACCGAAAAGCGACCCGGCGGTGATCGTCAAGGCCGCCCTGGACGGTCTCGAAGCGGGTGAGTGGGAGGTGCTCGCCGACGAGACGGCCCGTGCGGTCAAGGCATCCTTCGCCGCAGACCGCTCCGGCGGTCAGAAAACCTGACCAGAGCGTACGGCGAATGGACGCCGATGCTGCGGATGCTCCGCGGATCGGTCTGATGGCGCAGGCGCATGTCGATGCATCTGCGCCATCAGGACGGCGGAGTCGCTTGCCCTGTCAGAGGGGCACGGTCGGGGTGACGGTCGACGGTGTGAAGGTGTGCGGGCGGCCGCAGTAGTCCGGGATCGGGGTGATGTCGAGCAGTGACACCCGGCAGACCTGGATGACGACGCGGTCGATCCCTCGGACGGCGGCGTTCGCACCGAGGACGAACTCGATCTCGACGACGCCGTTGTTCACCCGGCGGGCGGTCTCGTTGACGACCCACTCGCCGGCGTACGCGGTATAGCTGGCGATGGTGTAGCGGCTGTCGTCGCGGCAGACGGCTCCCGGGTCGTTCGGGAACGGACGGTCGGCGAGCACCCCGGTCACCCGTACCGCGCTGGTCGGCGGGGCGGAGCGCCACTCCAGGTGACCCTGGGTGTAGCCGTAGGTGCAGTTGTCCCCGGACGGGACGGAGAACCGCTGCAGGATCGACGGGCTGGCGGTGGCTCCGCTGGCCGCGAGGGCAGCGGCGGCGATCGCGGCGGCGAGGACGGTCGCCGCACGCAGGACTGCGCGCTTCATCTGCTTCCTTTCTGCTGTCTCGGATGCTTCGTGGACGGTCATTGGCACCTGGTGCGGGTGCGGCGACGAATACATCAAAGATTACCAATGTAACGCTGTGAAGTCAGCTGTTGGCCGGTGGGTGTTGTGCGTGAAGGAGTCGCCTGCTGGGTACCGGCTCGGGCAGTGGCATCGACCCGACGAGTCCACCCCCCGAAGGAGACACGGCATGAGCCAGGTCACCGAGGCCGCGCCGCAGCGGTCGACCGGCGTACCCGAAGCACCGACCGGCTGGCGCCGCTTCCGCTACATCGGCCCCGGCGTGCTGTGGGCGCTCGCCGCCCTCGCCACCGGTGAACTGCTGTTCACCCCCCGGGTCGGAGCCCAGTACGGCTACAGTCTGATGTGGGCGCTCGTCGCCGTACTCGTCCTCAAGCTCTTCGTCACCCGGGAAATCGGCCGCTACAGCGTCGTCACCGGCCGCCGACTGCTCACCGGCCTGGCCGACCTGCCGGGGCCGCGTCGCTGGGCCATCTGGGCGATCCTG
Source organism: Micromonospora sp. LOL_014 (assembly GCF_048060245.1). Lineage (NCBI taxonomy): Bacteria > Bacillati > Actinomycetota > Actinomycetes > Micromonosporales > Micromonosporaceae > Micromonospora > Micromonospora sp. LOL_014. The sequence continues at coordinate 102,446 of NZ_JBHMIP010000002.1, read as the reverse complement.
GTGCCGCAGCTGGTTGTCGGGATCGCCGCGATCGCCGGTATCGCCAGCGCCGCCGGCAGCGCACTCGCGCTCGCCGTACCCGGTCCGATCCAGGTCTGGACCGGCGCGGTCATCGCCGCCGCCGCCGGGCTGGTGCTGGTCGGTCACTACACCGGCGTCGAATGGGTGTCCCGGGTCCTCGGCATCGCGCTCGCCCTCGGCGCCGTCGTCGCCGCGATCCAGGTCGGGCCGGACCTGACCGAGGCCGCCGCCGGGTTCGTCCCGGTGCCGCCGGACGACCTGCAGGTCGCCGAGATCCTGCCCTGGCTCGGCTTCCTGTCCAACGGCGCGGCCGGACTCATGTGGTACTCCTACTGGATCACCGCCAAGGGCATCGGCCACGCCGGGGTGCCGGCGGCCGACCGCCGCGACCCACGGGACCTCGACAGCCACCAGATCGACCGGGTACGCGGCTGGCTGCGGACGATGACCCTCGACTCGACGTTCGCGGTGGTCGGCGTCGCGCTGATCACCGTCGCGTTCCTGGTCCTCGGCGCCGAGCTGCTGCGGCCGGAAGGCATTGTGCCCGCCGAAGCCGACGTCGCCCGCGACCTGACCCGCCTGTTCAGCGAGGTGTTCGGCAGCGTCGGCTTCTGGCTGATGGTCGTCGGACTGGTCTCGGCGTTCTGGACCGCCACCCTCACCAACATCGACGGGTGGCAGCGGCTCTACACCGACGGCGTACGGCGTGTGCTGCCGGAACGGCTCGCCGAGCACAGCCTCGCCCGCCCGACGGTGATCAGCCGGACCGCCATCGTGGTGTGGCTGGCGACCCTGCCGTACGCCGTGTTTCTGATCTTCGGCAATCCGGTCGCCCTGCTGACCCTCGCCGGGTCGATCGAGGCCGTGCACATCCCGCTGGTCGCCGGACTCGTGCTGTGGCTCAACCGGCGGACCATGCCACGCGCGTTGCGCGCCGGGTGGGCCGCGACCGCACTGGTGGTCGCCGCCGTGGTCTTCTTCACCTGGTTCGCGCTCTACTACCTGTGGCAGCAGTTCGCCGGCTGACCGGAAGCGGCCGGCCGAAGGGCAGGCCGGTTGCGGTCGGTGGCTGGATCCGCCACCATGGTGGACATGATCACTTCCTACCGGAAGGGCGGAACCGCCCTCGCGCGGTGACCGCGCCCACGCGGCGTGACGCCGCCCGCTCCACCTCCCCAGCACCATCTTCCGATCGGGCCGTCGCCTACTGGCGGCTAACCGAACCCGTCCGGCGCGAATGGCTCGACCACGGGCTCGACACCGCGCCCGCCGACCGGGCCACCACAGAGGACATCCTGTCCCGCATCTATGCCCGGCACCGCCGCAGCCGACCCCGGTTCCGTTGGGTCGACTCACCCCGTCAGGCACTGCCGCTGCTGACCGATCTGCCCGCCCACGACCTGCTCCAGCAGTGGATCAGAGCTCGACAGCCGGCCGGGAAACCCCCACTGGCCAGCGACATCGCCGCCGGGCTGTCCCGGCTGCGCAGCGCCCTGGACGCGGGTGCCGACCATCCCGACCTGACCCCAGCACAGGCCGGCCGGAGGAAGGCCGCCGGCAAGAAGGACGCCGGCAAGAAACCGGACGGTGCCGGACCGAAATGGCCGGTGCTGCCACCGACCGAGGCGCTCGCGGCCGGTGTACCGCTGCGGGTCGTCCTACAGCAAGGGGTCCGCGACGCGCTGCGGACCAGCCTGGTCGACGGCTTCTCCCTACCGGTCCGCGCGGCACTCGCGGCCGTCGGGCGACAGCCGGTGCCGACCGCCTGGTACGGCCAGCAGGACGCGCACTGGGTGGCGTACTACGACGTGCTGCGCCGGCTCGGGCTGGCCCGGTACCGGCGGGCCGACGAGACTCAACTCGACGAGTGGGCGGCGCTGGCCCGCTCCGCCGGCTGGTGGTGGCCGGGGGAGCGGACCTGCGTACTGGTCGAACGTCCGGCGGTGATCCGGACCGGGCTGGTGCCGGGCAGCTGCCACGGGCAGCGCCGAACCGCGCGGGACGGCGACGGTCTGATCGGGTACCGGGACGGCTGGCGACCAATCGGTTAGCAGTCGTGGCCGGTCAGCGGCTCGCAACCAACCATGTCGGGGCTTGCGGTACCGGGTGGTGGCTACCCGGCGCTGAAGCGCCTACCTCGCCCCGACCTGGTCCGGTGCCGGCTAACGGTAGAACGGGTAGCCCGGGTACACGTACCCGACGCCCCAGAATGGAGGGTATCCGTAGTAGCCGTACAGCTCCTCGTAGTACTTGTCCTGTGACACGAGCTCCGGATCGTAGTGCGGGGCGCCGGCCACCCGCTCACTCGACTCGTTGATGTGCACCACGTCGTCGGTGATCCGGACGATCGCGTCGACCGGGACGAACGACGGGGTGGCCCCGAAACCGAGGATTCCGCCATGCTCGACCCGCAGCAGCCGGACCTTGTGCTCGGACTCGTCGATCAGCAGGTCGTCGACCTTGCCGATGCCCTTGCCAACCGCGTCGCACACCTTCCGGCCACGAATGTCCTCGGCCGGATCGGCCACCATCTCGTGGGCGTCGCTCATCCTGACCAGCTTCGACAACCCCTCGGTCATGATGCCCCCTTCGCTCGCTGGTCGCCTCACCCTTTCCGGGTTACCACTTCGACCGGCCGGCAAACCCGCTCGACGGCGGTGGTCACAGCACCAGGGGGCTCGGATCGGCGTCCATGGTGTGTAGGAGATGGGCGGCCTCGTGTGCGCCGGGGCAGGAAGCGGCAGAGAACGCCCGGGCCAGCGCGATCATCTCGGCGGCGGGTAGCAGGGTGCCCTCCCGGTTGCGCAGCGGCAGCCGGACGGTGCCGTCCGGGCCGCTGACGGTGAGCACCGGAGTGCCGGGGGCGCCGCCGGTTTTCGATTTCCTGCCGCTGTTCGGGCCCGTGCCGCTGTCCAGGCCCGCATCGGTGGTCGCGGGGGAGCCGGGCGAGATCGTCACGGTCTCGGCCGTACGCAGGTCGACGGTGCGGGTCGCGAGTCCGCGTACGGTGAGCTGGGTGCCGGACAGCCACGCCCCGGTCCGGGCGACCCGGGCGATCGGCAGGCCGATACCGGCCGACGCAGCGAGGGCGAGCCCGGTGCCGAGCAGCATCGGCAGGGTCGGCTCGTCTCCGCCGCCCGAGACCACCAGCCCGAGCAGGCTGCCGAGGCAGCACCCGGCGGTGACCAGCCCGACGCCCAGTACCGACAACACCGCGAGCCGGGTCGGCCGGCTGGTTGGGTATCCGATGGACAGTTCAAGTCTGCCGTGCCCGTGATCCATGGCGGAGATCGTGCCACTGTCGATCAAGGCCGGCGACGGCGGTGCTGGCACCCGGTCGCGACGGCGGTGGCGGTGGCCGACGGAACGGTGATGGGGAGGGATCCCGCCGGCCACCGGGATCACCCGCGCGAGGCGTGGGCGTACCAGCGTATCTGACATCCGCCAGTGCGGGATCGGCCGGTGCGTGCACCGTCCTTGTTGGCCGGTGTGGTGGAGGTAGCCGATCGGGGCGCCGTCACCGGAATCCGGACGATATCCGGAGCATCTACGAAGGCGAACCCGCAGCTGTCTCGGGTTTTCAAACTTTCAGTGTGGTTTCACTGGCGCGTTGAGCATTGCACCACTGTGGGTGCCCTGGCAGACTCGATCTGCGTCCGCCGATGGCGGTCAATCGATGGTGTCCCAGGGTGAGGAGTCCGCGATGGCGAGAAGCCGTGGCACGCACTGGGAGATTGCCGACGGCGTCGAGCTGAATAATGCTCGGGTCGCTGCTCCCAAAACGTCGTCGGGTGGCTATCCGTCACCCCTGGCCGGCCTGCTCTTCTGTGCAACTTGCGAACGGCAAATGATTCCGATGGCCAGGCTCAACGGCTGGGTGTACGGCGCTCCGTGCGGCTGCCGGCTGAGCCCAGTGGACGCGCTCACCGTCGAACGCCTCGTGTTCAACGCCGTGGCGGCTCATCATCCGGATCTGTTGGCCGGCGCGGCCATCGGGGATCTTTCCTCGGCGCTCCGGGAGGTGCTGTCCGAGGTCCGGATCGGTGGTGCCGCCGACGAGTTGGAATTCATCTGGTCCACGTGACCAATGTCCGCCAAGTGCTCTCCCCGACCTGGAACTTCACGTTAGAAAAACGTTGTCTGGATCGCCTGCGGTGCTCCGGATGGCGACGCATGCCCCCAGTGGCGCGTCCGATGATTCCGGCTGGATTGATACATATGACCTACAATGCTGAGAACGTGAAAATTCCGGAGTTGCCGCCGGGTACGGTGTTCCGCTTCGCCGTCTCCGAATGGCGGTACGGGCGAGGTCCCGTGCCCGGCGAGCCCTTCGATCTGCTGATCACCTGCGTGCGGATCAGCTCGGCCCGCAGCTACGGCGGGCAGTGGGTGTGGGCCGACGGCCACCACGTCGACTGTCGACCCGACCATCCACCTTGCCAACAGGCGCTGGTCAGCGTCGCCGCGGTGCGGCGGGCCGCCGTCGGTGGACGGGCCAGCGTCCAGCCGCCGCCCGCCGAGCAGGTGGTGGTAGACGGTGCCGCTGCTCGCCGATGAGTTTTTTCTGCTCGCACATCACGACGTCACCGGGCGCGCCCGGCTGCACCCCCGGGCGGTCGGGCTCGGTCTGGCCAGCGCGGTCCTTGCCGAGCTGGTCACCGCGCAGGCCGTCGTCGTCGACGCCGGTCACGTCTGGGTGGTCGATCCGGCGGCGCCGGCCGACGCGCTCGGTCGTTCCGCGCTGCGGCTGCTGCTCGACGAGCCGGAGCACACCAGCGTACGGGTCTGGCTGACCGTACTGTCGGAGCGTGCCCCGGACCACGTCGCCCAGCGGCTGACCGCCGCCGGTGTCGTCCGACCCGAGCAGGTCCGCCGGCTGATGCGCACCCGGACGATCTACGTGCCGGTCGACATCAACCTCGCGGCTTGGCCGTGGGCGCGGTTGTCGCTGCGGCTGCGCCGGATGGAACCGCTCGACGAACCTGACCTGTTCCTTGCCGGGCTGGCCGTGGCGACCGGGCTGGACACCTACCTGCTCGACGGTGCCGAACCCGAGGTGGCCCGTCACCTCGACGTCCTGCCGCGGGCGCTGCGGCCGGCGCTGTGCGACCTGTTGGGCCAGACCGGCGCGGCGGTCGGCAACGCGGTGCTGAGCGGTCGTACCTGAGCCGGCCCGCCCAGCCAGGGCCGGCTCGACCTGTCACCGCACGATCCCCTACCGGGCAAATCCCAGCTGTCTCATCCCACCCACACTCTCACCCTCTTGGAGCGTGCCGATGAACGCGACCACACCCGCGATGACCGTCCGGGCAGCCACCCACGATGACATCCCTCAGGCGGCGACGCTGCTCACCGAGGCGTTTCTGATCGCACCGGTCTCCCAATGGCTGGTGGGGGACATCGATGCCCGGGTCACCACCTTCCGGTCGCTGTTCACCATCGAACTCGAGCACGCCATCGACACCGGTGCCGACGTGTACGTGGCGGGACCGTTCACCGGGGTGGCGATCTGGTACCAGCGCGAGCAGCCGGAGTCGACCAACCACAGCACCGTCCACCAGCGTCGACTGATGCTCGCCGCCGGTATCTGGCAGCACCGCGTCGCCGCCCTGCACGGCGTCCTAAGCGGACGACAGCCGGATCGGCCGCACCGGTATCTCGCGTACCTCGGCGTCACACCCTGGCTGCAGGGCCGAGGCGTGGGCACCGCCCTGCTGACCCACCAGCACCGGCTGCTCGACGCATCGGCCACCCCGGCGTACCTGGAGGCCACCACGCCGCGCAACCGTGGCCTCTACCTTCGGCACGGGTACGTCGCCGACGAACCGGTCCAGCTGCCGGACGGCCCGCCGATCTGGCCGATGTGGCGCACGCCGGCTCAGGGCGACCGGGTGTCCGGCAGCGACGGTGACCAGGGTCAGGACCGTTGACATTGGCCTGTGTGACCATTGGTCTTCACGAGATCATCGGATCCGCCGGGAACCAGCGGGCGTCGGCAGCCGACCAATGCGTAGAATCCGTCGAGCGGCACCCTCGGCGGCCCGATGATCGAGAGGTTACCGTCAATGCACCCCACCCTTCGTCGCGTTGCCCGAGCCGGTGCCGGCGCCGCCATCGCCGGCGCCGCCGTCCTGCTCGCCAGCTCCCCGGCGGCGGCGCATGTCACCGTCACCCCCACCGTCACCACCGCCGATTCCTACACCGTGCTGACGGTGTCGGTGCCGCACGGCTGCGACGGCTCGGCCACCACCAAGGTGGCGATCCAGATCCCCGACCTGATCAACTCGGTGACACCCACCATCAACCAGGGCTGGACGGTCGAGAAGGTGATGGCCACGCTCGACCCGCCGGTCACCGACAGCCACGGCAACGAGCTCACCGAGCGAGTCGCGGAGATCGTCTACACCGCCAAGACCCCACTGCCCGAAGGCCACCGCGACGTGTTCGAGCTGTCCCTGCGATTGCCCGACGCGGCCGGTAAGACCCTGATCTTCCCCGCCATCCAGACCTGCGAGCAGGGCGAGACCGCCTGGGCCCAGGTGCCGGCGGACGGCCAGGACAGCCACGAGTTGGACTACCCGGCACCGTCGTTCGTCATCACCGCCGACGATGCCGACGGCAATGCCGCCGGTGACGAGCCCGCCGATGACGCCGAGCCGACCGACCTCACCACCGCCGGTTCCACCACCAGCGACGGCGGCTCCGTCGTCGGTTGGATCGGCCTGATCCTCGGCCTGCTCGGCTTGACCGCCGGCGGCCTGGCGCTGCAGCGCACCCGGAAGACCACATAGGCGTGCGGTCGCCGCGCCGGGTACGGCGAGCAGCGCGGCTCGCCGTACCCGGACTGTTGTTCGGAAGCCTGCTCGGTCTGCTGCTCGCGCTCGCCGGCGCCGGTCCGGCCACCGCGCACGCCACGCTGCTGGCCAACGATCCGGCGGACGGCGCGCTGCTCGCTGAGGCACCGCCGTCGGTCACCCTGACCTTCGACGAGCCGGTCCAGGTCCGCACCGAGGGCGTGCAGGTCCTCGACGCCGCTGGGTCCATTGTCGACGCCACCGCCAGGTCGGTGGACAGCACCGTGGTCGTCGACCTGCCGACTGGCCTGGCCGACGGCACGTACGTGGTCAGCTGGCGGGTGATCTCCGCGGACAGCCACCCGGTTGCCGGCGGGTTCAGCTTCGCGATCGGCGCGCCCACCGCCGGCAGCGTCGCGATCCCGGTCACCGAGCCGGACCTCGCCCTGCGGGTGCTCCGTCCGGTCACCGAGGCGCTGCTGTATGTCGGCGTGCTCGGCGGCACCGGGCTGGCCGTGTTCGGCCTGTCGTTCCTGCCGATCCCGGCGCGTCGACGACAGTTGCCCACGGTGGTCGGGCTCGGGGTCGTCGCACTCGCCGCGGTGGCGGTGATGCCGCCGGTCACCACCGCCTGGCAGGACGCGGCCGACGTCGCCGCGTTGGCCGGCCCGGCAACCTGGCGGACCGGCTACCTGTCCGACCTCGGCCTGGCCGCCGCGCTCACCGCCGTCGGGGTGCTCGCGGTCCTGGTCGGAGCCCGGCTGGCGAGCGGCGGCGCTGGGGCGGCCCGCCGCCCGGCCGGTGTGGCGGTATTCGCCGGGGCCGGGTTGGCTCTCGGCGCGTTGGCGCTGGTCGGACACACCCGCAGCTTCGGCCCGGTCTGGCTGACCCTGGGCAGCGACCTGCTGCACCTGGTCACCGCCGCGGTGTGGCTCGGCGGCATCCTCGGTCTGGTGCACCTGTTGTCCCGCCGGTTCGACACCACGTCGGCCGTGCAGCGGGCCGGCGTCGTGGCCGCGTTCTCCCAGACCGCCGCGTTCCTGGTCGCCCTGCTGGCGGTGGCCGGAGTTCTGCTCGGCTGGCGGATCGTCGGCTCCTGGTCGGCGCTGTTCGGCACTACGTACGGCCTGGTGCTGCTCGGCAAGGTCGCGGCGGTGGGGGTGCTCGTCGGCATCGCCGGCTGGAACCGGTACCGGCTGGTGCCGCGTACCCGCCGACCTGACGCCGAGGCCGCCGCGATGCGTTCGCTGCGCCGCACCGTCCGGGCGGAGGCGGTGCTGCTGGTCGGGGTGCTCGCCGTCACCGGTGTGCTGGTCACCCGGGACCCGACGGACCGGGCCTCCGACACCACCGCCACCGGCTCGGCCGACGGCCGTACCAGCGCCCTCGAGCAGGCTGTCGTCGCGGACTCCGCGCTCGGCGACGGCCGGGTGCAGATCCGGATCACCCCGGGTGCCACCGGAATCAACGCGCTGGAGCTGGCGCTGTTCGACGCCGCCGGGCAGCCGCTGGAGCCGGTCGCGCCGCCGACGGTGACCGTGACGCTGCCCGAGGTCGGGGTCGGGCCGCTGGACCGCCGACTCGCCCAGACAGGCCCGGGACGCTACGAGGCGGTCGCTGACTTCCCGTTGCCCGGCAGCTGGGAGGTCACCGTCAACGCGCGTACCTCCCGGTTCGACAGCCCGATCGCGACCATCCCGGTGAAGATCCGATGAGCCTGGTGGAGATCCGATGAACAGGTTCCGACCACAACTGGCAGCGGCGTCGCTACCGGCGGTGGGCCGTGCCGCAGCACTGCTCGGCGCGGCACTGCTGGGGCTGCTCGGCGCGGTGCTGCCGGGGCTGGCACCGGCGGCGCTGGTGACGCTTTGGTCGGCGGCGCCGGCGGCGGCCCACACCCAGCTGGCCGGCGCGGCCCCGAACGGTGCCGGTGCCACCACATTGACCTTCACTTTCGACCACGGCTGCGACAACGCGGACACCGACGAGCTGGTGGTCGAAATGCCGGCCGGGGCGATCGCCGGTTCGACGACCGGACAGCCGCCCGGGTGGGCTGCCGAGGTCACCCCCGGCCGGGTCAGCTGGACCGGGCCGGCGATCAGCGCCGAGCAGATCGCCGCCGGGGTCGCCGAGTTCTCGGTGCTGGTCCGGTTGACCGGGACGGTCGGGCAGACCTTCTGGTTCCCGGCGGTGCAGCGGTGCGTCGACGGCGACAGCTACGAGTGGTCGGACACCGGGCCGGGTGCTGAGCGGCCCGCCCCGTCGCTGATCGCGACCAACGCGGTGCTCGCGCCGGCACCACCGGCGGCTCCGGCCGATCAGCCGGCCGGCGGTGGCGGTGCCAGTGTGGCGCAGGCGTTGACCGCCGTAGGGCTGCTGGTGGTCGGTGCCGGTCTGGTCGGCTACCGACTGACCGGACGGTGACGGCGGAGCCTCATCGTGGCCAGTGGCCCCGGTTGATCGGCACCCGGTGCAGCGTGCGGCAGGGAAGCTCGGCGCCACATCGGCAGGTCCGCCGCCACCGGCGCCACGACCACTGTGGTCGGTGTCGGCGGGCCAGTGTCGCCGCGACGGCGACGAGGTACTCGTCGTACGAGACCATGTCCCTCCCTCCACGACAGCCATTCACGACGGTGCGAGCGCAACAGGGGACCGCCGAGCGGAGCCACGGGTGCGACCCGAAAGCCGGGGTGCGACACCGGGGGCTCTCCACTGACACCCGGCACCGCACCCCGTACTCATGACGGTACGAGACCGCAAGCCGATTCTGCGTAACGAGTGGTTACGTCGAATGATCCTCTGGCGATAGTGGATCTATTCCCATCCGTACCGCGAGTTGCCGCAGCTCGTCGGAGCCGCTACGGGGCGACGAGTCCCGCACGATGTGCGCGATGATCTCCCGTACGGTGGCCCGGCTGCGGGTCTCGTGCGGGGCGATCGCCTCGGCCCGCAGGAACGCCCGTGCCGCCTCTTCGTTGCGCTTGGCGGCGTGGAACCCGCGCCCGGCGTCCATGTGCAACCTGGCCCGGCGCTGCGGGGTCCGCAGCGCGCTCTGGTCCACTTTGCGGGCGAGTTCCGGGGCGCGACCCGGCTCGCCGTTCTCCAGCACCACCCCGACCCGCCACACCGCGACGTTCGCCGAGGTGAACTCCATCCGCCAAGGATCACCTGCGGTACGCCGGGCGACGTCGGCGGCCTCGGCGACGTGGGTTTCGGCGACGTCGTGCTGACTGAGGCTGGCGGCAGACAGCGCGGCGTGCAGGTGCAGCATGCCGTACCAGGCGCGGCCTTCGTCCGTACCGGTGTGAAGTTGCATTCGTTCGGCGGCGTCGCAGGCCAACGTCCAGGATCGCTTCCGCAGCCCGGTGGCCAGGACCGCCTGGGCCAGCGCGTAGTCGGCGGCGGCGACGCAGGCCGGGTCGTCGGCGAGCTGCGCCGCCCGGACGGCGCGCTCGGCGAGCCGCATCGCCAGGTCGACGTGGCCCTGTGGTTTGAGCGCCAGCGAACCGGTGACCAGGGCCTGCACCGCGATCCGCAGGGCGACTGGGTCTTCGTCGGCGTTGGCTGTGGAGCGGATCTCGGCGATCAACCTGGGCAGCAGGATGCCGAGGGTCGGGTTGTCGCAGGCCATCCGGGCCCGCATCGCCCGGTCGGTCTCGGCGGCGAGCAGCGCCGCCGGGCGGGCGGCGGCCGGCTCGTCGTCGTCCATCGCCTTGCGGATCGCCGGTACGGCGGCGTAGAGCGCCAAGTCGTTGCGGGAACGGGGCAGGTACGGCTGCGCGGTGAGGTCCATTGTAGAGACCCCGAGCGCGGTAGCGAGCGCGATGAGCATGGACCTCTTGGTCACCGCGCGCTTGCCGTTCTCGATCATGGAAACGTACTCGCGGCTTACCCCGATCTCGGCGGCGAGCTGTTGCTGCGTCATGCCGGCGATGTCACGCCACCGCGCGACCCGCAGGCCGATGTAATCTTCCGGCATGGGAGACCTCCCATGCCGACGGTACGGTCGAAACGGCGCGACGTCGACCAATGTAACTGCTTGTTACGCCTGTCCCGCCTAATGGTGAACCGGGTGCTCGGCCGATCGGTCCTGCCACTGTCGGATCAGCCGCTCTGCCCGGAGTCGTGTCAGCCGTTCGCCAACACCGCGTTGGCCTGTGCGACGAACTCCTCGGCGGCCTGCCGGGGGGTCGTCGCGCCGCTCTGTACACTCTCTGCCGCTGTGACCAGCAGCGTCCGGACCGTGGTGTGGCCGGGTGGCGGGGGCACCGGTGCCGGACCGAACAGGTCGGACATCTGCTGCTCGAACGCGACCGATGCCTGCATCTTCTCGTCGGCGAGCGTTGCCTGTACCGTCTCGCGGACCTCCAGGTTGGAGCTGAGGCCGCGCTCGGTGCCGAGGATCCGGCCGGCCTGCGGGTCGTTGACCAGAAAATCGATCAGGCCAACCACCTCCTGCTGGTGCCGGGTGCCCCGGAATCCCGCCCAATACATCGACGCCCGAGCCCACTGGCCCTGCGGGTCGCCGGGGTAGGAGACCACACCGAGGTCGGCGGTGGTGTGCTTCTGCAGCTCCGCCAGCTGGTTGGACCACATGAACGAAGTCGCCGCGTCGCCGGTGACGACGAGTTGCTGGGTGGCGTTGCCGTTGTTCGCCGCCCTGATCAGCTCGACGCTCGGGGTGGCGTCTGCGTCGCGGGCCTGTTGCCATAGCTGGAACCAGGCTTCCAAGTCGTCGACTTTGAAGCCCAGTTGCCGGCCCCGGTACAGCTCGAGTTCGTTGCTGCGTAGCCAGAGCCACAGCGCCTTGTAGTCAGCCGACGGGTCCATCGTGCCGGCCACCTCGCCGTCGGTGAGCGCGGTAATCTGGCTGGCCCAGTCGATCAGCTCCGGGTAGGTCATCCCGATCGTCGGTTCGTCGACACCGAGCTCGGCCAGCAGAGTCTTGTCGTACACCATCGCCGGGGTGTTCGCGGCGGCGGCGACCGCCACGGTCCGCCCGCCGACCTGTCCGTACTGGACCAGGCTGTTGGGGAAGCCGGAAAGGTCGAGCTCACCGCTGTCGACGTAGGGGGTGAGGTCGAGCACGACGTCACGTTCGGCGTACTCGGTCAGGTAGTTGTCGTCGATCTGGAACAGGTCCGGCGTGTTGCCTGCGGCGGCCTGGGTGGCCAGCTTGTCGTAGTAGCCGCTGTAGCCCTGCCAGGTGACCCTGAAGGTGATCCCCGGATTGCGGGCGGCGTAGACGTCGAGCGCCTGCTGGGTCAGCTCGGCCCGGCGCTCCGCGCCCCACCAGAAGATGGAGAGTTCGACCGGCCCGTCCTCGGTCGGCTCGCCGGTGTCGTCGGTGGCGCAGGCGCCGAGTCCGATGGCGACCGCCAATAGGGCAGTGAGTGTTCGGGCAACAGCTCCGCGTGTCGATGCGGCGGATGATGACACGGGTTTCTCCTGATCAGGGCTGGGCTGGCCGGTCTGCGGCCCGATCATTTACACAAGCGACCCGGTCGGGTGTCAACGGGCCGTCCGGCTGTTCGTGACGCCTCCTTCATCGATGATTGACGGCGTGCGGGCTGACCGCGTAGCGTTCGTCTCACTGGAAAGCGTTTTCCTGAGACCTTTCAGGGCCAGTACGCGTCGCTTCGTCGGCCCGGGAAACGCCGACGAACCGGCGGCCGGCCAGGATCGAGCCCCCAACCTGGCCAGCCCGTCCGCCCACCAGCCCAGGGCGGACGGGCACCCGTCTTCGCCGGCCGCCGTCGTGATGTACTTGCCGGCGTGGAGTTGCTGCACTCGGGCAAGGTCAGGGACGTGTACGCCGACGGCGACGACCTGATCCTGGTCGCCTCCGACCGGATCAGCGTCTACGACGTGGTGCTGCCCACGCCGATCCCGGACAAGGGCAAACTGCTCACCGCGCTGTCGCTGTGGTGGTTCGAGCAGCTCGCCGACCTGGTGCCGCACCACGTCGTCTCCGCCACCGACGTGCCAGCCGAGTTCGCCGGCCGGGCCATCCGCTGCCGCCGCCTCGACATGGTTCCAGTGGAGTGCATCGCCCGCGGCTACCTCACCGGCCTGGGCTTGAAGGAGTACGAGAAGTCGGGCTCGGTCTCCGGCGTCGCACTGCCCGCCGGTCTGGTCGAAGCATCCAAGCTGCCCGAGCCGATCTTCACCCCGACCACCAAGGCGGCCGTCGGGGAGCACGACGAGTTCATCACGTACGCCGATGTCGTCGCGCAGGTCGGCGCGGAGCCCGCCGAGCGGCTGCGGCAGATTACCCTCGACGTCTACCGGCGCGGCGCGGCGCTCGCCGAGGAACGTGGCCTGATCGTCGCCGACACCAAGATCGAGCTCGGTTGGGCACCCGACGGCACCCTGGTCCTCGCCGACGAGGTGCTGACCAGCGACTCGTCCCGGTTCTGGCCGGCCGACGCGTACCAGCCGGGCCGCCCCCAGTTCTCCTTCGACAAGCAGTACGTGCGGGACTGGGCCGCGAGCACCGGCTGGGACAAGCGCCCGCCGGCCCCCGAGGTGCCGGCCGAGATCGTCGAGGTGACCCGGAGCCGCTACGTCGAGGTCTACGAACGGATCACCGGCCGCACCTGGTGAGCCCGCTCACCAGGTGCGGCCATGCCTCGACTACCTGCCCTGCTCCGGCGACCGGGGTGGCTGATCGGCTTGCGGCCGACGCTGCGGACCCCGGGCGAGCACGTAGCCGAACAGGAGCGCCAGCACCGCGACGCCCACCCACATCGCCTGCTGCCAGCCGTCGACGAACGACTGCTGAGCGGCCCGGACCAGCTCGTCCGCGTACGGGCCGGCGGCGTCGGCGGCGGCCAGGGCAGTGGCGATGCCCTCCCGGGCCGCGTCCGGCGCATCGACGGCCAGCTCGTCGAGCCGGGTGTCGACGGCGGTGCGGTAGCCGGCGGACACGATCGCCCCGAGCAGCGCGACGCCGAGCGCGGCACCGAACTCTCGCGTGACGTCGTTGAGCGCGGACGCGGTGCCCTGGCGGGCGCGGGGCAGGGCGCTGGTGATCGCCTCGGTGGAGGGGGTCATCGACAGGCCCATGCCGAGCCCCATGGCGAGCATGCCGGGCAGCACCGACAGGTAGCCGCCGTCGACGGAGACGAAGCTGGCCATCAGGGCCAGGCCCGCGCCGCCGAGGAAGATCCCGGCCGCCATGGTCGCGCGGGCACCGACCAGCGCGGCCACTCGTGGGGCGAGGCCCGAGGCGATCATCATCAGCAGGGCCATCGGCATCATCGCCAGCGTGGAACGCAGCCCGGACCAGCCGAGCACCGCCTGGAAGTACGGGAAGAGCACGACGAAGATGCCAGCCTGCACGCCGAACACCGCGAGCAGCGCCACCGAACCGCTGGACAGGCCCCGGTCGCGGAACAACCGGACATCGAGCAGTGGCGTACGTCGGCGCAGTTCCCAGCCGACGAAGACGATGGCTCCGACGACACCGACGAGCAGACCCACCAGGGTGGCGGGCGCGGTCCAGCCGCGTTCCGGCCCCTCATGCAGGACGAAGATCAGCCCGACGGCGGCCAGCACCGACGACAGCGAACCGACGGTGTCGAACGGGTGGTCCGACTCCTCGCGGGAGTTCGGGACGTACCGGATCGTCAGGCCGGCGGCCACGACGACCAGCGCGACCGGGAGGGCGAACAGCCAGCGCCAGTCCGCCACGTCGACCAGGAAGGCCGACAGGTACATGCCGAGCAGACCGCCGCCGCCGGCGACGGCGGTCCAGGCGCCGATCGCCCGGGACCGTTCCTGAGCCGGGAAGGTCGAGGTGATCACGGCCAGCGTGATCGGCATGATCATCGCCGCGCCGACGCCGCTGAGCAGCCGCGCGGTGATCATGATTTCGGTCGAGGTGGCGAGGCCGGCGGCGGCGCTCGCCGCGCCGAAGATGACCAGGCCGGCAAGCAGTACGGGTTTGCGGCCCCACCGGTCGCCGACCGCGCCGAGCGGCAGCAGCAGCGCGGCCAGGGTGATCGTGTAGATGTTGATGATCCACAGGACGGTGCTCTGCGAGGCGCCGAACGCGACGGCGAACTCCTGCTGGGCGACGTTCAGCCCGGAGACGGAGGCGATCACCGCCATCAGCGCGATGCACACCGCGACGAGGACGGCGCGGCGTCGGCGCGGATCGTGGATCGTCGGGTCGGAATCCGCCGCAGTGGCGTCCGCCACGGCTGACACCTGCGGAGACAGGCTTGGAGAGGTCATGCGGGAAAGCTAGCGCCGCCTTGCGCTATCGGCACCAAGCCTTGCAGTAATAGCAAGACTAACTGGTGGGGGTGTCGTTCGACGACTGCGCGTGTGCCCGTTCGCCGTCCTGGTCGAAGATGGTGAGGATCTCCACCGGACCGTTCACCGCACCGATGGAGTGCGGGATCATCGTGGAGAACTCCGCCGCGTTCCCCGGCCCGACCGGGATCTGCCGCTCACCCAGATGCAGCAGCGCGGTGCCGCTGAGCACGAAGAACCACTCCCGCCCCGGGTGCACGCTCAGATGCCCCGGGCCGGTCCGCCGCTCCGGGGTGATCCGCATCTTCGCCACCATGCTGCCGCCAGGCTGCCCTGAGCTGCGCGACAGCACCCAGGTGGCCAGACCCGGCTCCTGATGCTGCATCGGCCGGATGATCACATCGGCGTCGTCGACCGGCTCGACCAGCTGGTCGATCGTGGTGTCCAGCGCCCTGGCCAGGGCGACGAGCTGGTCGAGGTCGATCCGCCGGTGGCCGGTCTCGATGCGGCTCAGCGTGGACGGGCTGAGGTGGCACCGGGCGGCGAGCGAGTCGAGACTCCAGCCGCGCGCCTGCCGCAGACCACGGATGCGCTGCCGGACCACGTCGGAAAGCTCGACCTCTGACACGCCGACCATGCTAGGTCCGTCCGGCGTCCGGCCCCGCTGATATACGGCACCTTCTTGCGGAAACCGCATGAACTCTTCCCGTTTTCGGGCGGCTCACTACCGTCGAAGCATGAGCAACGACACCCACGCCGATCATCCCGCGTTCAGTGCCGACTGGTGGGAGCAGCACTATCAGGCACACCCGGCGGGACACGTCTCGCCAGGACCGCAGTTGGTCGCCGAGGTCGCGGACCTGCCCCCGGGTACGGCGCTCGACGCGGGCTGCGGCACCGGCGCCGACGCGATCTGGCTCGCCAGCCGGGGCTGGCAGGTGACCGCCGTCGACGCCTCGTCGACCGCGGTCGCCCGCGCCAAGGAACTCGTCGCGCAGCAGGATCTAGGCGTCGCGCAGCGCATCACCTGGCTCACCGCCGACCTGACCAGCTGGGAGCCGTCGCAGCGCTACGACCTGGTGACCAGTCAGTACGTGCACCCCGACCTGCCGTTCGACCAGTTCGTGGCACGGCTGGCCGCAGCCGTCGCCCCCGGCGGGACGCTGCTGGTCGTCGGCCACGATCACGCCGACACCCACTCGGCTGCCCACGCCCCGGAGGCCGCGTCGATCGGTCTCGACACCATCGTCGGGTCCCTGCCCGAAGCCCAGTGGGAGGTGGCCGTGGCGGAGTCCCGGACCCGCGAGGTGCACCACGACGCGAAGCAGTTGACCATCCACGACTTCGTCGTCCGGGCCCACCGCACGCCGTCGCCCTGAGAAACCGCACTGTGCGTTCCCGGGCTGGCCGATCACGGCCAGCCCGGCAGCCGTTCGTCAGTACGCATTTCGCCCGCCTGGCGGCGCGTCAGCTCCCGCCATCGGCGTAGGGCAGCTCCACGTACGCCGTCCAGTAGCAGAGGTCGGCGCGGTGCTCGACCAGGGTGACCTGCTTGCCGCAGTGCTCGGAGATCAGCGTCGCCGCCTCGTCGAGGTCGGCAACGTCCGCCTCCCAGTGGCGGTCCAGGTAGAGCTTGAGCCCCGGGTTCTCCCGGCCGAGATCGAGGACCTCCGCCTCCTCCGGCGGCACCAGGATCACCGTGTAGCGGGCCGCCGTGTGCTCCGCCTCGCTGAGCTGCTCGGGCAGCTCCGGGCCGGGCCGGAAGCGATCGATCACCGACGGGATCGGCCCCGGACTGTCCGCCGGGTCGTACGCCCGCACCTTCACCAACATCACAAGCTCACCTCACTGATTGCATCTTAAGGATGGCGAATCGCAACGTTGTCGATTGCTCTCGGACTGTGCGGAGATCAAGTCAAGCCCTCATCTGACGGAGAGCAAATGATCAATAGAGAGTTGCCCACCATCGTCGGTCGCGGGCTCGCCGGTGAGCTGCGTGAATTACGGAAGGCGGCAGGCCTGAGCGTCCGTGCGGTGGCTGGCAAGCTGGACTGGCAGGGCTCCAAGTTGTCCCGGATGGAGACCGGGCAGCAGCGAATTCGGATCGAGGATGCCGCATCGTTGCTGGTGATCTACGGAGTAACGGGTGCGGATCGCAAGCGACTCCTTGCCATGGCCGAGCGGGCAGCCGAACCTGGCTGGTGGGAGACCTACGGGTCCGGCTTGTCAGCGTGGTCCCGCACGTTGCTGCAGCTCGAAGCGGAGGCGACGGCGATCTTCAACTTTGAACCGCTACTGGTGCCAGGACTGCTACAGACCCCGGACTACACGCGGGCGCTGATGAGGTCCTGCGGCATCTCCGACTCCGACACCCAGCTGCGGGTCGCAACTCGACTCGGACGTCAAGCGATCTTGACCCGTGACGAGCCACCGACCGTGCGTTTCGTCATCGACGAAGGTGCACTGCGCCGGCCGTTGGGCGGTGGGTCGGTGATGGCCCGGCAACTACGGCGCATGGTCGAGTCGGCGGAGCGACCGAACATCGCGATCCAGGTCGTGCCGTTCGTGACCGGAGGCCATACCGGGCTGGACGGACCCTTCATGCTCCTCGACTTCCCGAGGAACAAGCCTGTCGTACACCTGGAGCACAAGATCTCCGGGTTGTTCCTGGAGGAGCCGGACCAAATCGCCTTCTACCGTCGAGAAATCGATAGTCTTGCTGCTGTGGCGCTCGACCCTGACCGGTCGGCGCAGCTCATCGGCGAGATCGCGGCAGAACACGAGCGTGAGTGAGGCGAGGATGAACGCAGCCGACCTGCCAGTTGGCTTGGCGTGGCGTAAGTCGAGCCGCAGCGGCTCCGACTCCAACTGCGTCGAGGTAGCTGGGCTCGTTGGGGTGGCGGGGCTCACTGACGAGGGTGTCTCCGGCGCCTCCGGCGTCGAGGTAAGGGACTCGAAGGATCCGTACGGCCCAGTTTTGTCCTTTTCCGGCGACTCCTGGGCCGGCTTTGTCTCGGCGCTGCGGCGTCGAGGTGACGCTGACACACGCTAAAACGCGAAAATAGCGTGTGTCAGCGTCACCTCGACGGGCGCGATGTGGTCAGGTGGCGCGTTCGGCGATCGCGTCCCGGACCTTTCGCACCACTTGTTCTTTTCGCCGGAGGACGTCGTCGGCGGTGAAGCGGAGCGCAAGCCATCCGGCTTCCCGGAGCGCGTTGAAGCGGTACACGTCCTTGCGGAACGTCGCCCGCTCCCGGTGGTGGTCACCCTCGTACTCGATGGCGATCCGCCACTGCGGGTACGCCAGGTCGACCCGAGCGATGAACCGCCCTTTCTCGCCCGGCGCCGCGTCCCGCACCTCGTACTGCGAAGTGGGTTTTGGCAGGCCGGCGTCGTGCAGCAGCAGACGGATTCGGCTCTCCATCGGCGATTCGCTCAACGGCTCGGCGAGGGCGAGTAGCTCCCGAACCTGCTGCAGGCCGCGCAACCCGGGGCGGGTGTCGATGTATGCCGCGAGGTGCTTGCGCGTGACGAGGCGGCGGCGCAGGACGGCGTCGAGGGCGCCGAGCGCAGCAGCACGCGGCAAGGATCGACCCAGGTCGAACGCGGTACGGACTCCAGTGGTCAAGGGCAACCCGGCGAACGAGGTGATGTCGTCAGGGGCGAGCGTCCGGTGCGCGGACTTCAAGATGGGGTGTGAGTACCGCCTGGCCGTCTTCGGTAGGGCGACGTGTACCGGCACTACTGCCTGCCCGGGACCGCGTCGCGGCAGGATATCGACCCCCCATAGAAATGCTGCGCTGAGCTCGTGGATTGCCGCGCCGGGCGGCAGCCGTGCGGCGGCGGCTCTGCACCACATCCGGTGGTCGTCGGGGTCGTACGAGCTCTTGTGTACATAGACGTCGGGCAGGATGCGGCGCCAGGACGGACCGTTGAGCATCCGCCGGGTGATCAGGCCGGCGGCGATGGCGCGGCTTGCGGAGAACGGCTCGAAGCTCAGCTCGCGTGGCACCGTGGCGGGGCGGGACATCGCAGCAGCTTGCCCTGTCGCCGTCGTCGTTTTCTGCCCGGTACGCCGATCCAGTCGCGCATCCGACTCAGGAAGAACATCCCCGACTCCAGGAGTACCGCCGACTCCAGAGAAGTACCGCCGGGCACAGGAGCACCGCCGACAGCGACTTCGTAGTTCAGCCGCGTGGGGCGTACATGATGACGGCGACGCCGATCAGGCAGATCGCCGCGCCGGTGATGTCCCAGCGGTCAGGGCGGAACTTGTCCACGACGACGCCCCAGGCGAGTGAGCCGGCGACGAAGACCCCGCCGTAGGCGGCGAGGATCCGGCCGAAGTTCGGATCCGGCTGCAGCGACGCCGCGAACCCGTAGAGCCCGAGCGCCATCACCCCGGCGGCGATCCACAGCAGGCCACGGTGCTCCCGCCAGCCCTGCCAGATTAGCCACGCCCCACCGATCTCGGCGACTGCGGCCAAGACGAACAGGACGAGGGAGCGCGCGACGGTCACGACGCCGACCCTACCCAGACCCCCGCGAACACCGGGCACTGTCCGCTGCGTCGAGATGACGCTGACGTACCTCATCTCGCGATTTTGAGGTGCGCCAGCGTCACCTCGGTGTAGATCAAAGATCGTAAATGGTTGGCGCGGAGCCGGCAGACATGTGCAGGATCGCGCCCATGACGAGCAGCGACCTGTGGGACGAGCAGACAGCCCAGGGGTACGACCGTACTTCGGCAGAAATGTTCGCTCCGCACGTGCTTGCGCCGACGGTGGAGTTTTTGGCGCAGTTGGCTGGTGCCGGCCGCCCTGCGCTGGAGTTCGCGATCGGCACCGGCCGGGTGGCGATCCCGCTTCTTGCGAAGGGCATTGCGGTGAGCGGGATCGATCTATCGCAGCCGATGGTCGATCAGCTGCGTCGCAAGGTCCCGCTGGCAGGCGACCTGCCGGTCGTCGTCGGCGACATGGCGACGGCGCCGGTTCCGGGGCGGTTCTCCCTGGTCTACGTCGTGTACAACAGCATCGGCAACCTGCGTACGCAGGACGAGCAGGTGGAGTGCTTCCGCAACGCCGCCCGGCACCTGTCGCCGGGTGGGCGCTTCGTCGTCGAGCTGTGGGTGCCGGGCATCCGACGGTTCCCACCGGGGCAGGCGGCGGTGCCGTTCGAGGTGACGGACCGGCACGTCGGCTTCGACACCTACGACATGGTCACCCAGCAGGGCACCTCGCACCACTATCGGCGGCGCGACGACGGCAGCGCCAGCTACGGCGCCAGCAACTTCCGCTACATCTGGCCGGCCGAGTGCGACCTGATGGCCCGGCTCGCCGGCCTGGAGCTGGAGCAGCGGGTAGCGGACTGGGACGGCTCGCCGTTCACCGCCGACAGCGACAAGCACGTCTCCGTCTGGCGCAAGCCTCTCGATCCGGAATGAGGATGCGGACGGCGGCGGTGAGCGGCTAGCGTCTGCAGGCAACAGCGATGACGGAGCCGAGTAGCGGTTGCGCCCACCGGAGCGACAGAGAGCCGCCCACAGCTGAGAAGGCGGACTCCGGCCCTGCCGCGAAGACCCTCCTGAGCTGCGGGAAAGAACGGCCCATCCGGGCTCAGTAGACTCCCGCCGACTCGCCCACGTCACGGGTAAGCGAAGGCCGCGCCACGCGTACACCACGCGGTGGCGCGGTGAAGGTGTGGTGGTACCGCGAGGATCCCGCTCGCCCACGCCTGACTGGGGACGCGTTGCGCACACCGGAGGAGGTCACCACATGCAACGCATCCTTTCCGCTCAACTGCCCACCTAGGTCGAATAGCCCGTACGGCTGGCTGGCTGGATTCACCGGCGGCGGCTGCTGAAATCCGTCGCGTTTCTGATCCTGCGCGACGCCGCCGGGCTCGCCCAGGTCGTCGTCACCGACCCGGCGGTACGGGCGCAGCTCGAACACCTGCCGGAGGAGACCACCGTCACCGTCACCGGCACGGCGACCGCCCAGCCGGCCGCCCCTGGTGGCGTCGAAGTCACCGACCCGGTGATCACACCGCTGACCGACCCGGCGGCACCCGTACCGTTTGATCTGTATCGGCCGGACCTGCGGGCCAACCTGCCGACGATCCTGGACCACGCGCCGGTCGCGCTGCGGCACCCGAAGCTGGCCGCCACGCACCGGATATCGGCCGCCGCCGTCGCCGGCTTCCGGGAAACCCTGACCGGCATGGGCTTCATCGAGATCCACACCCCGAAGATCGTCGGTACGGCGACCGAGAGCGGCGCGAACGTCTTCGCCCTCGACTACTTCGGTCGGCGGTCCTATCTGGCCCAGTCACCGCAGCTGTACAAGCAAATCATGGTGGGCGTCTTCGAGCGGGTCTTCGAGGTCGGGCCGGTGTTCCGCGCCGAGCCGAGCGACACCGCCCGGCACCTGGCCGCGTACACGTCGCTCGACGCCGAGCTCGGTTTCGTCGACGACCACCGGGACGTGATCGCCGCCTGCCACGCCACCGTCGCCAGGATGCTGGCGGCTGCACCGGTTCGGCGACTACGTCGACGCGCTCGCCGAGCGAGGCGAGACGGTGTCGTCCGGTGCCCCGGATCCAGCGGGGCACCGGACCACCGCCGGGCGTCAGGGTCGCCGGAGCCGGACGGCGACGAAGGACGGCGACTGGTGCAGCTTGCGGTAGGCCGCCTCGTCGATGTCCCGGAGACTGGGCACCGGGCGTGGTTCGACGAGCCGTTCCAGGCTGAAGCTGGCGGCCAGCAGCTCGCCCAGGAACATCTCCAGCGTCATCCGTTGATAGTGGATAGACATCTGCCCGCCGGCTAGCGGAAGGTCCACCCAGTCGACGGCGAAGTACGAGCCGCCGAAGTGCCGCCAGTCTGCGGTCGGATGGGTCGTGGAGATCAGCAGCCACCCGCCCGGCCGCAGCACCCGTCGTAGCTCACCGAGCAACTGTCGTCGGTTGGCGACGTGGTGCAGCATCAACGCGCACACCACCCCGTCGAACGACGCGTCGTCGAGGAAGTCGAGCGGATCCTCGGCGTCGTGCCGGTGTAGGTCGGCCCGGTCGCCCAGCCTGCGCTGGGCGTGCGCCAGCAACGTCGCGCTGCCGTCGATTCCGACGACCTCGGCACCACGCGACAGCAGCTCCGCCGCGTAGTGCCCGGCCCCGCAGCCGACATCCAGAATCCGCTGCCCGCCGACGTCGCCGGCGAGGGCAAGCATTGCCGGCCGGTCGACGTAGGCGTTGTACGGACTGGTGTCTGCGTGTCGGGCGAAGTGGTCGCCGAGCTCGTCGTGGTAGGCGGTGCGGGCGGGCATCAGGACAGCATCCCGCCGTGCGCCGTCCATTGCGAACTGTTTAGCCGCGCCGGGTTGCTGGCTCCGGGAACCCCAGGTGCCTTCGCGGGCGTGCTGCCACAGGTTTCATCAAGATGCACCTGTGGCAGCACGCCCGACGAGTAGACCGACCCGAAGAGGTGACGCTGCGTAGATCTCTGGAAGCTGAACGGCGTTTCGGCTGGTCGTCAGTCGTCGACCCAGTCGAGGGTGCGGCTGACGGCCTTGCGCCACTGGGCGTACTCGCGGTCACGGTGCGCCGGCTCCATCGCCGGTCGCCACTGCGCGTCGGCCCGCCACTGGGCGCGCAAGGTGTCCAGGTCGGGCCAGAAGCCGACCGCCAACCCGGCCGCGTACGCCGCGCCCAGGCAGGTGGTCTCGCTCACCGCCGGGCGCACCACCGGCACGTCGAGCACGTCGGCGAGGAACTGCATCAGCAGCTCGTTGGCGGTCATCCCGCCGTCGACCCGTAGCCGGCGCAGCGCCACGTCGGAGTCGGCGTTCATCGCGTCGACCACCTCCCGGGTCTGCCACGCGGACGCTTCCAGCACGGCCCTGGCCAGGTGCCCCTTGGTGATGTAGCCGGTCAACCCGGCGACCACGCCCCGGGCGTCGGCCCGCCAGTGCGGGGCGAAGAGTCCGGAGAACGCCGGCACGATGTAGCAGCCGCCGTTGTCGTCGACGCTGCGGGCCAGCTGCTCGATCTGCGCCGCGCTGGAGATCAGGCCCAGGTTGTCGCGCAGCCACTGCACCAGCGAGCCGGTCACCGCGATCGCGCCTTCTAGCGCGTAGTGCGCCGGGGCGTCACCGATCTGGTACGCCACCGTGGTCAACAGTCCGTGCTGCGAGGTGACCGCGCTCGTACCGGTGTTGAGCAGCAGGAAACTGCCGGTGCCGTAGGTGCATTTTGCCTCGCCGGGCTGGAAGCAGGTTTGCCCGAACAGCGCCGCCTGCTGGTCGCCGAGCGCGCTGGCCACCGGTACGCCGGCCAGCGCCCCGCCGGCGACGTCGGCGTCCGCCGTACCGTAGATCGTGGCTGACGGGGCGATCTCCGGCAGCATCGCGGCCGGAATGCCCGCTGCGGACCGGATCTCGTCGTCCCAGCGCAGCGTGCGCACGTCCATCAGCAGGGTACGGCTGGCGTTGGTGACGTCGGTTACGTGCCGGCCGGTGAGCTTCCAGATCAGCCAGGACTCCATCGTGCCGAACAGCACCTCGCCGTGTTCGGCCCGCTCGCGCAGCCCGTCGACGTGTTCCAGCAGCCACATCGCCTTCGGTCCGGCGAAATACGTGGCCAGTGGCAGCCCGGTGCGTTCCCGCAGCCGCTGCTCGCCGACGGCCGCGCCGAGCCGCTGCAGCTGCGGCCCGGTGCGGGTGTCCTGCCAGACGATCGCGTGGTGCACCGGCCGACCGGTGGCCCGGTCCCATACCACGGTGGTCTCCCGCTGGTTGGTGATGCCGATCGCGGCCAGCCCACCCGGTGGGAGGTCGGCATCGGCCAGCGCCTGCCGGACCATCTGCTCGACGTTGGCCCAGATTTCCTCGGCGTCGTGCTCCACCCAGCCGGGGCACGGGAAGATCTGCCGGTGCTCCCGTTGGGCCATGGCGACGATCGCGCCGGCGGCATCGAAGACGATGCACCGCGACGAGGTGGTGCCCTGGTCGATGGCGGCGACGTACCGTCCGGCGGCGGCTACGCTGGTCTGCTCCGTCATCGGGCCAGTATGGCCGTAGTCAGGGCCGGCATGGCCGCAGACATCGGCCCCCGTCGGATCGGCCGGCGCTGGTAGCGTGCCGCCATGGCCTGGTTCGATCTTTCCCTCGATCAGCTGCGGCGCTACCAGCCTGAGCTGTCACCCCCGGCGGATCTGCGCGAGTTCTGGGACGAGACGCTGTCCGACGCCCGGTCGATGGCGGTGCCGCCGGTGGCGACCCCGGTGGAAACCGCGCTGCGCATGATCGACACGTACGACGTCAGCTTCACCGGCTTCGCCGGCCAGGAGATCAAGGGCTGGCTCAACGTGCCGTCGGGCGCCGCCGGGCCGCTGCCGGTCGTCGTCGAGTTCATCGGGTACGGCGGCGGCCGCGGCCGCCCACACGAGTGGCTGCTGTGGGCCTCGGCCGGCTTCGCCCACCTGATCATGGACACCCGGGGCCAGGGCGGGTCGTGGCGCGGCGGGGACACCCCGGACGCCGGGCCGGACGGGTCCGGGCCGACCACTGCGGGCTACCTGACCCGGGGCGTGCTGGACCCGGCCGGCTACTACTACCGCCGGCTGATCACCGACGCGGCCCGAGCGGTGGAGATCGCCCCTGAGCTGCCCGGTGTCGACCGGTCCAGGATCGCTGTGGTCGGGACCAGCCAGGGCGGCGGATTGGCGCTGGCCGCCGCCGCGCTCGCCGGCGACCGGGTCGGCGCGGTGGTGTCCCGGGTGCCGTTCCTGTGCCAGATCCGCCGCGCCGTCACGATCACCGACGCCGACCCGTACAACGAGCTGGTCCGGTTCTGCCGGATCCAGCCGGAGCGGGCTGCGGCGGTGTTCGCCACCGTCGACTACGTCGACGCCGCCCACCTGGTGCCGTGGGCCACCGCCCCGGCGCTGTTCAGCGCGGCGCTGATGGACCAGACCTGTCCGCCGTCGACGGTCTTCGCCGCCTACCACGCGTACGTCGGTCCGAAGGAGATCGAGGTGTACGAGTGGGACGGGCACGAGGGTGGCCGGGCGCACTTCGACCAGTTGTCGATCGAGTTCGTCCGCAAACAGCTCGGTTGAGCCCGGCCCAGGGTCTCGTCGGCCGGGCGGATCACCGTGGTGCTGCCGCACTACGCGTACGCCCGGTCGGACAAGCAAGAAGGACGCCCCACGGATCTCGATCGGTGCCCGACTCGTCGCCGACCTGTTGGTCTCCGCCGGTGCCGACCGGGTGCTCGCGATGACGCTGCACTCCCCGCAGGTGCACGGCTTCTTCAGCGTCCCCGTCGACCACCTGCACGCGCTGCGTGAGCTCGCTGCGCACTTTCACGACCACGATCTGACCGACACCGTGGTCGTCTCACCCGACCTGGGCAACGCCAAGGAGGCCGCCGCCTTCGCCCGGATGCTCGGTCTGCCGGTCGCGGCCGGGGCCAAGCAGCGGTTCAGCGACGACCGGGTGCAGATCAGCGCGGTGATCGGCGACGTCGTCGACCGCGACGTGATCGTCCTCGACGACGAGATCGCCAAAGGCAGTACGGTGATCGAGCTGATCGACCACCTGCGGGAGCTGAAGGTCCGGTCGATCCGCATCGCCTGCACCCACGGGCTGTTCTCCAGCGGTGCGCTGGACCGACTCAGCGACCAGGACGGCGTACTGGAGATCGTCTGCACGAACACGGTGCCGATTCCGGCCGCCAAACGGGTGCCGAAGCTGCAGGTGCTCTCCGTCGCGCCGGCACTGGCCGAGGCGATGCGCCGGATTCACAACGGCGAGTCGGTCAGCGCCCTGTTCGGCTGACCGGATCGTCCACCCCGGCCCCGGACGCCGCAGTCTCGGACACCCCGGCTCCGGACGCCGCAGTCTCGGACAACCTGAGGCTGATCCGTACCGTGGTGCCCTCCGTGCCGGTGGCGACCGCCATGGTGTCGGTCAACCGCTCGGTGAGCCACAGCCCCCAGCCGCCCGCCGTGTTCGGCGCTGGGCGGTCCCGGTTGCGCAGCCGGTCGGACCCGATGCCCTGCCCGTTGTCGGCGACCTCGCAGTACATCGACTGTGTGTCACGCCACATCCGCAGCCAGCCCTGGCCGCCGCCGTGCCGGACCGCGTTGGTGATCAGCTCGTTGACGGCCAGCACGAAATCGTCGAGCCGCTGGCCGCTCATCCCGGCCGAGCCGGCGCACGATGCGACGTGGTGTCGCAGGTCAGTGACCTGCGACCGGTCGAAGGCCTCGCTGAGCAGATCCATCGGGTCGATAGGCACGACCGTACGCGATGACGGGGGATCTGCGTCGGTCATGGCCCATCCGGCTGCTGATCGTCAGTGCTTTCGCGGCATTCTCACCCTACGTTGACCTGTGGGGAAATGCACATCGGTCCGGGCGTGTCCGGCCGCCCAGCCCTCGCCGGCCGCCCGGCTGTGTGCCATCGTCGGCGGGTGCGGCAGAGCCCCGCCCCGGTGGGCACCCTGATCGTCCCGTTGTGGCGGGCCCTCGCGGTGTTCCGGTTCACCGCCCTCGGCTATGTGCTGGTGCTGTACGTGCGCAACGTAGCCGACTACGCCCATCCGCTCGTCGCCGTCCCGGTCCTGCTCGGCATGATCGCCTGGACGGTCGCCGCCACCTGGGCGTACGCCCGGCCCCGACTGCGCCGCTGGCCGCTGCTCGCCGTCGACCTGTTCGTGGCGTTGGTCCCGCTGCTGGTCAGCCCATGGATCATCGGGCGGCCCGCGTTGGTCGACGGAGTGCCGACCATCGCGGTTGCCTGGCTGGCCGGTCCGGTGCTGGCCTGGGCGGTCGCCGGCGGCCGGCGGCTCGGGGTGACCGCTGCCCTGGTGCTGACCGCCGCCGACCTCGCGGTTCGGGACCGGCTCACCGAGTCGTCGGTCACTCCCGGTGTGCTGATGCTGCTGGCCGGCATCGCCGTCGGGCACGTGGCCCGGCTGA
Organism: Micromonospora sp. LOL_014; assembly: GCF_048060245.1. NCBI lineage: Bacteria > Bacillati > Actinomycetota > Actinomycetes > Micromonosporales > Micromonosporaceae > Micromonospora > Micromonospora sp. LOL_014. Next base: position 75,389 of record NZ_JBHMIP010000002.1, on the reverse strand, counting down.
TCGGCGCGGCCGAGGACCGGTTGCAGCGGGCGGTCGAGCTGGAGGCGGCGACCCGGGAGCTGGCCGCCGCGACCCGGGAGCGGGAACGGCTGGCCCGCGACATCCATGACTCGGTGCTGCAGGTGCTGGCAATGGTTGCCCGGCGCGGGGCCGACCTCGACGGCGAGGCCGGTCAGCTGGCCCGGCTCGCCGGGGAGCAGGAGGCCGCGTTGCGGGCGCTGGTCACCAGCCGGGTCACCGTACCGCCGGACAAGCCCGCCGCGACGGTGGCGTTCGACGCCGGGCCGGTCGACCTGCGGTCCGTGGTCAACGGGTACGCGTCGTCGCGGGTCTCGGTCGCCACCCCGGCCGACCCGGTGCTGCTGCCCGGTCGGCTCGCCGCCGAGCTCGGCGCGGCGCTCGGTGCCGCGGTCGACAACGCGGTGCGCCACGGCGGTCCGCAGGCGCGGGTGTGGGTCCTGGTCGAAGAGGAGCCGGACGCGGTTACCGTGTCGGTCCGGGACGACGGGTGCGGCATCCGACCCGGTCGGCTGGCGGAGGCGGCCGCGCAGGGTCGGCTCGGGGTGAGCCAGTCGATCGAGGGGCGGGTCGCCGAGATCGGCGGCACGGTACGGGTCGTCTCGCAGCCCGGCGCGGGCACCGAGATCGAGCTGCGGGTGCCGAGCCCGGATACGACGGCGGAGGAGTACGGGTGACGGCAAGTGGGGCAGCGGGCGCGGGGGAGCCGATCCGGGTGATGGTGGTCGACGACCACCCGATGTGGCGGGAAGGGGTGGCCCGGGACCTGGCCGAGGCCGGCCACGAGGTGGTCGCGACCATTGGGGAGGGACGCCAGGCCGTGCGGATCTGCGCGGCGGCCCGACCCCAGGTGGTGGTGCTGGACCTGCAGCTGCCCGACATCTCCGGGGTGGAGGTGATCCGCGGCATGCTGGCCGAGCAGCCCTGCGTACGAGTGCTGATGCTGTCGGCCAGCGGAGAACAGCAGAGCGTGCTCGACGCGATCAAGGCCGGCGCGACCGGCTACCTGCTCAAGTCGGCCGGCCCAGAGGAGTTCCTCGACGCGGTCCGCCGGACCGCGACCGGGGAGCCCGTCTTCACACCGGGACTGGCCGGACTGGTGCTCGGCGAGTACCGCCGGCTGGCCGCTACCGCGCGACCCGCCGGGGACGAGCCCCGGCTCACCGACCGGGAGACCGAGGTGCTGCGACTGGTCGCCAAAGGGCTGTCGTACAAGCAGATCGCCGGCCGGCTGGGGCTGTCCCACCGGACGGTGCAGAACCACGTGCAGAACACCCTGGGCAAGCTGCAGCTGCACAACCGGGTGGAGCTCACCCGGTACGCGATCGAACAGGGCCTCGACGACTGACCGACTGGCCGGCCGGGCCGGCCGCTGCTGTCAACGGTCGATCGGGTGGTCCTCGGGGGCCTCGGTCTCGTGCACCGCCAGCTCCTCGGCACTGGCCCCACCACCGGCGGCCCCGGCGTCGGCCGCCACCGAGTCCGGTTCCTCGTCGGTGTGCGCCCCCTCGTCGGCTTCCACCAACCGTCCCACCGTCCCGTTGTCCGCCCCACCGAGCCGGCCGTGGTCGTAGATCGAGACCGGTGAGTCCGGATCTGAGTACGGGCCGGGGTCAAGCACGTCGGCGTCGCGTTGCGCCTGGGCGGCGGCCTGTTCGCTGTTGGCCTCGTCGCCGAGCGCCTGGTCGACCGGCCCGCTGAGTGGATCGTCAACCGGCCTGCCGAGCGCCTCCCGGGCGAGTTTGTAGTCCAACGACTCCCCGTCGAGCTGCTCCTGGGCGGTGTTGCCAAAGTGGTCCACCGCCACCGGCACGTCGCCCGGGATGCTCTCCGGGTCCGGGCCGTCGGCCTCGCGGCCGCTGGCCACGTCGTCGTACGCGGTCGAGTCGTCGTCCGCGGTCTGCGGGATCCCTTCGGACTCCGGGTCGGAAACCGGCCGGGGGAAGTCGTCTGTACGCATGCCGTCCCATTACCCGGGTCGGTGGCGGTCACACACCTGGTTGGGGCGGGTCGGGGCGGCGTCGCTCCGGCGGCGGCCTTTCGTCACCGTCCGCGCCGGTCGGCACGGTCGGGTCGCCGACCGGCGCTGCCGGCGTCGCCGTGGTCCGACCGGCCGGCACCTGGTACGGGTGCGAGGCGGTGGTCGCCGATGATCCGCTCACCACGCCGGCGGCGAATTCCTCGTCCGCAGGGCGCCCCGGGTGGTACCCGAGGTCGGTCCCGGGCCGTTGGCCGGCCGGCGCCACCGCGGGCCGTACCCGTACCGGCCCGGTGGCCGCCGGGTGCGTCGCCGGCTGGTCCACCGCGGCGCCGGCTGTCGGCTGGTCCACGGTCGGCCCCGTCGTGACGTCGGTTCCACCGGACCTGGTCCGCCTGCCGACCAGGTAGCCGACCGCCACCCCGGCCAGCAGCAGGGCGAGCCGGGCCGGGCCGGTCGAACTGTCGCGCCGTACCACTGTCAGTCTCCGTCCTGTGGATGGTCCGCCGGATCGATGGCTGCCCAGACGAGTTTGCCGCCTCGCAGCCGGGTGCAGCCCCACCGCAGCGCCACCGAGTCGACCAGCTGCGGCAGCTCCCACCGGCGACAGCCCTCGGCGAGCAGCGACCGCGTGCCGGTCCAGCACCCCGACCAGCCGGATCACCGGATCGGTCGGGTCACACTCCAGCGCGCATCGCAGGTCGGTAGGCACGTTCCTCCTCCCGGCGCCCCGCACCAGCCCGGCGCTGCGGACGACAGCACCGATCGTCCGCCGTCCCGACGTACCCGTTGGGCGGAAGCGGCTGCTCTGCGTCCAGTCGCTGCCATGCGTACGGGTACCCCGATTTGGGCGTGTCATACCACCGGTGTGGGTCGTCGCACCTCACCCGTGGCCCTCACCCGAGGGTGGTGCTCGTCGGAACCGGAGGAATCCTCGTACCGCAGGGGTTAGAAAGAACCGCTAGCACCCGTGACGAGCAACGGAGGTGAAGATGCGCGTCGGTCTGGTGTCTGCCCACGACGGAGCTGCGATGGGTCACCCCGTACACCGTGACCTCGCACAGCGTGACCGCGCACAGCGTGACCCCGGACGTCTCGACACCGCCGGGCAGCCGGTCACCGGCACCCGGCAGCACATCGCCCGGCTCGCCACCGAACTGGCTGCTCTCGGTCACGAGGTCCGGGTCTACCAGCGGCGGACCGGGCCGGGCGAGCCGGACGGCGAGTCGTCGGACGGCTACCAGCTGATCCGGGTGCCGGTCGGTCCGCCGACCCGGCTGGGCACCGCCGACCTGCTGGCCCACCTGCCGGAGTTCAGTCGCTGGCTGGCGGGTCAGTGGGACGACGGGGAGTGGACGCCGGACGTGGTGCACGGGCACTTCTGGCCGGGTGGTCTCGCGGCGGCCAGCGCGGTCGGCCGCAGCCGGATCCCGCTGGTGCAGACCTTCCACAGCATCGGTAGTCAACAGCAGCGGCAGCTGGGTACCGGCTACCAGGGTCCGCGGCAACGGATCGCGCTCGAGCAGGCGCTGTGCCGGGTGGTCGACGCGGCCGTCGCGCAGTGCACCGAAGAGGTGGACGAACTGGCTCGGATGGGACGTGACCGCGCATCGGTCGCGATGATCCCACCTGGAGTGGACACCACACGGTTCGCGCCAGACCCCGCGCCGCCGGTACGGCGGCGTCGCCGGCTGCTCGCCGTCGGCGACCTCACCCCCGGCTCCGGGCATGACGAGCTGATCGGCGCGCTCCGGCTGGTCGGCGACGTCGACGTGCTCATCGTCGGCGGGCCCGACCGGGCCGAGCTGGTTGGGCATCCGGACGCCCGGCGGCTGCGGGATGTGGCCACCCGGTACGGGGTGGCCGACCAGATCGAACTGCTCGGGGCGGTACCGGCCGGGGAGATGCCGCAGCTGTACCGGTCGGTCGACGTGGTCGCCTGCACCAGTCGGTACGTGCCGGTCGGCACGGTGGCATTGGAGGCGATGGCGTGCGGCGTGCCGGTGGTGGGGTACGCCCACGGCGGGGTGGCCGACTGCGTGGTGGACGCGGTGACCGGTCGGCTGGTGCCGCCCGGCGACGTCCGGGCGCTCGGCGTCGCGCTGCGGCGGCTGCTCGCCGACGAGGCCGAGCGGTTCGCGTACGGGCACGCGGCCGTCGACCGGGTCCGGTGCCGGTACGGCTGGGACCGGACCGCTGCCGCCATCGAACGGCTTTACCAGCGGGTGCTCGGGTCGCGCCACGGCGGCCCGGTGCCGGCCGGGTCGAGCGGCGTCGTTACGGGGCAGTTGCCCGACGGTGATTCGGTCGAGCCGGTCGACGTGGAGATCGATCTGGCGGCGATCGATGCCACGGCGCCGCTGGAGGCGACCGCGCCGGCGGAGGCGACCGCCACGCCGGTCCGGGCCGGCTGACCTGTGCTGTCGGTGTCTGGCCCGCCGCTGACCCTAACCGGCCGGCCTGCCCGGCCTGGGCCGCCGGCCCAGGCCGGCTGTGCCGTCTCGGGTGCGTGCTGAGTCGTCGCGTACCGGGTCAGGCCGAGCACGGCGGCCAGCGTGATGAGGAAACCGACCGCGGCCAGCCATTCGCGTCCGGGCCAGATCTTGTCGTTGAGTAGCAGCAGGCCGACGATGGCGGCCGGGACCGCGCCCGCCGCGTCCATCGCAGCGATGGCGGCGGTGACCGAACCGCGCTGCATCGCCAGGCCGATCAGCCACTGACCGATGGCTGAGTGCGCGATCAGCAGGTAGAGCAGCGGCTCGGTGACCAGGTCGCGGTAACTGGCGGTGCCGGCGAGCGGCCGGGAGGCGACCGCGGCGGCGGAGAAGGCGAACCCGGCGAGCAGTCCGAGCAGGACGGCCGCGGCCGGGCCGTCGAGTCGGGCCGCCCCGGCACCGCAGGCGGCGATCAGCAGGCCAGCGAGGGCGATGACGGCCACCGCACGGGGGCCGAGTGGGTGCGCCGGCGCGGGTCGGGCGGCGACGACCAGCGCGGTTACTCCGACCAGCAGCAGCACCAGCAGGACTACCTCGGCGGTCGGCAGCCGCCAGCCCAGGGTCAGTACCCCGAGCAGCGCCGTCACGCCGAGAGCGGCGGCCACGCTCGCCTGGACCAGGAACAGCGGCAGGTCCCGCCGGGCGAGGAAGGCCAACACGAAGGCGAGGCACTGGCAGCCGAGGCCGATCAGGTACACCGGCTGCCGGGCGAGTCGCAGCAGCAGACCGGGGTCGAAGCAGCGACGGACCGTGGTGCGGGCGGCGGCCACCGCCTGGAAGAGGTGTGCGACGCCGTACGTGGCAATCATCGCCGCGAGGAAACACCAACCGGTCGACGTCACCCGGCGAGGATAGACGGTCGCTCGATCTGCTCCACCTGAGACCGGCTGCGGTCAGCTGAGCCGGTGCAGCAGATCGGAGTGCAGCCTGCCGTTGCTGGCCACGGCGCTGCCGCCGGCCGGGCCGGCCCGGCCGGTCAGGTCGGTGAAGGTGCCACCCGCCTCGGTGACGATGGGGATCAACGCGGCCAGGTCCCACAGTGACAGCTCCGGTTCGACCATCGCGTCCACCGCGCCCTCGGCGACCAGCATGTAGCCGTAGAAGTCCCCGTAGGCCCGGCTGCGCCACACCGACCGCATGATGTCCAACATCGCCGGTAGTCGCCCGGACTCCTCCCAACTGGTCAGCGAGGAGTAGCAGAAGCTGGCGTCGGCGAGGCGGCGGACCCCGGAGACCTGGATCGCGGTCGCGGCGGCCGTGTGCCGTCCTGCGTACGCTCCGTGACCGATCGCGGCCCACCAGCGTCGGCCCAGCGCCGGTGCCGAGACCAGGCCGACCACCGGCTGGTCCCCCTCCATCAGGGCGATCAGCGTCGCCCAGACCGGTACGCCCCGGATGAAGTTCTTGGTGCCGTCGATCGGGTCGATCACCCACTGCCGGTTGCCGGGCCCCGCCGCCGCGACCGACGCGCCGAACTCCTCACCCAGCACGCCGTCCCGGGGTCTGGTCCGGGCCAGGGTGGCGCGCAGCGCCTTCTCCACGGCGGTGTCCGCGTCGGAGACCGGTGTGAGATCCGGCTTCGCTTCGACCCGCAGGTCGAGCGCCCGGAACCGGGCCATCGACATCGAGTCTGCGGTGTCGGCGAGTAGATGGGCGAGGGAGAGATCGTCGGCGTACCGGGCCATGGCGGGAAAGGTATCTGATTACTCACCGCAATGGTCGGATGTCCCACCGCGTAAGGTCCGGCCCGCTCACCCGCGGGTCGCGCTACGGCCGGTCTCGGTATCCCCGGACCGCGAGTCCAACAGCCGCCGGTACGACGCCAGCCGGCGCGGATCGGCGTTGCCGGCCGCCACCCAGCCGGCCAGCCGGCACTGGCCGGCGTCGCCGGTGTGCTCGCAGTTCGGCGGGCAGTCGAGGCTCCCCTCGACCAGATCGGCGAAGCCGTGCAGCAGGCTCTCGGCCGACACGTGGGCCAGCCCGAAACTGCGTACGCCGGGCGTGTCGACGATCCATCCGGGGTCGCCGGCCGGAACGACCCGCGCGTCGGCCCGACTCCCCGCACCGGCACCGTCGTCGGCCGACGTGTCGGCCTCGTCAGGCGACGCGCCGGAGTACGGCAGCCGCAGGGCTACCGCGCTGGACGAGGTGTGCCGTCCCCGGCCGATCGCGCTGACCGTGCCGACCGCTCGTAACGCCTCCGGCACGAGCCGGTTGACCAGCGTGCTCTTGCCTACCCCGGAGTGCCCGACCAGCACCGACAGTCGACCGGCCAGGCGGTGCCGCAGGTCGGCCAGGTCACTGCCGGGTCGGCACAGCACGTACTCCAGGTCGAGGTCCCGGTAGTAGTCGACGACCGGCGCCGGGTCGGCCAGGTCGGCCTTGGTCAGGCAGAGCAGCGGGTCGATCCCGGCGTCGTACGCGGCGACCAGGCAACGGTCGATGAATCCGGTCCGGGGCGGCGGGTCGGCCAACGCGCTGACGATCACCAGTTGGTCGGCGTTGGCGACGACCACCCGCTCCAGCCGGCCCTCCGGGGTGGTTTCGTCGTCGTCGGCGGTACGGCGCAGCACCGAGGCCCGTTCGTCGATCCGGACGATCCGGGCGAGACTGCCGGCGTCACCCGAGACGTCGCCTACCAACGCGACTCGGTCGCCGATCACCACCGCGCGCCGACCGAGCTCCCGGGCCCGCATCGCGGTCACCACCGGAGGCGGGTCGGCGACCGGCTGCGGAGCCTGCGGGCCGGTGAGTACGCAGCCGTAGCGGCCCCGGTCGACCGTGACCACGAAACCGTCGACCGCGTCGTCGTGCGCCGGCCTGGTGCGGGTACGCGGCCGGGACGACCGGCGCGGTCGTACCCGCACGTCGTCCTCGTCGTACTCCCTGCGCCTGCCGGCCAGGATCTGCTCCTCTCCCGTCGCGGTCAGTCTCCTGCCGCCACCGCCGACCATAGTGCCGGAAATTCCGGCAGCGTCTTGGCCGTGCACCCGACGTCGGTCAACTCGACGCCCGGCACCGCCAGGCCGAGCACAGCGGCGGCGTGCGCCATCCGGTGGTCGTCGTAGGTGCGGAACACTGCGCCGTGCAGCGGTTTGGGGGCGATCTCCAGCCCGTCGGGCAGCTCGGTCACCGCGGCGCCGAGCCCGGTCAGCTCGGCGGCGAGCGCCGCCAGCCGGTCGGTCTCGTGTCCACGGATGTGGGCGACGCCGGTCAGCCGTGACGGCGCGTCGGCGAGCGCGGCGAGCGCGGCGAGCACCGGAGTGAACTCGCTGACCTGGCGCAGGTCGACGGTGACGCCGCGCACCGTGCCGGTGCCCCGGACGGTCAGCCCGTTGCCGTCGACCGTGACCGAGCCGCCGAGCTGCTCGATCAGCTCGATCAGCAGGCCCACCGGCTGGGCGCTCTGCGCCGGCCAGTCGGCCAGCGTGACCGTGCCGCCGGTGACCAGCGCGGCGGCGAAGAAGGGCAGCGCGCCGGACAGGTCGGGCTCGATCGGCCAGTCCCGCCCGCGCAGTTCGCCCGGCTCGACCCGCCAGGTCTGTGGCACCGAGTCGTCCACCACCGCGCCGGCGGCGCGCAGCATCTCGACGGTCATCGCGATGTGCGGGGCGGACGGCAGCACCGCCCCGGTGTGTCGGACCAGCACCCCGCCGGTGAACCGGGGCGCGGCCAGCAGCAGCCCGGAGACGAACTGGCTGGACTTCGAGGCGTCGACCTCGACCGCACCGCCGGTGACCTGTCCGGTGCCGTGCACGGTGATCGGCAACCCGCCGGTCGGCGCGGCGTCGATGCGCAACCCGAGGTGGCGCAGGCCGTCGAGCAGCGGGCCGAGCGGGCGAGCCCGGGCTTGCGGGTCGCCGTCGAAGGTGACCGGACCGTCGGCCAGCCCGGCCACCGCCGGCAGGAACCGCATGATGGTGCCGGCGAGGCCGACGTCGACGTGTGTCGGGCCGTGCAGTGCGGCCGGGACGACCGGCCAGCGCTGCGCGGAGCCGGTCTCGATCCCGGTGCCCATCGCGGCCAGGCCGGCGGCCATCAGCGTGGTGTCCCGAGCCCGGAGCGGGCGGACGACGCTGCCGGGGGCGGTGCCGAGCGCACTCAGCACCAGGGCGCGGGCGGTCATCGACTTCGAGCCGGGCAGTCGGAGGGTGGACCGGATCGGCCCGGCGGCGCGGGGTGCGGTCCATGGCTGGTGCGGCGGGACACTGCTGAGTTCAGGCACCCGTACAGTGTGCCAACCACGCCGGGCCGACCAACTAGCCTGGGCACCATGTGCGGGCGGTACGCGACCACGCGCAGCGCGGCGGATCTCTCCGCGTTGTTCGAGGCGCTGGACGACACGGGCGGCTCGCTGGCGGCCGACTACAACGCGGCACCCACCGATCCGGTGCCCATCGTGCGGCTGTCCCGAGGTGACCGGACCGACCAGCCGCAGCCGGTAGCCGAGCCGGCGGTTGCCCGACGGGTGGTGAGCGTGGCCCGGTGGGGCCTGGTGCCGCCGTGGGCGGCCGACCCTCGGATCGGCACCCGCATGATCAACGCGCGGTCGGAGACGGTCGCGTCCAGTAGGGCGTTCGCGCCGTCGTTCGCCCGTCGTCGCTGTCTGGTGCCGGCCGACGGCTGGTACGAGTGGGTACGCCCGGCCGGTGTCCGGCGCGGTGGCGGGCAGCCGTACTTCATGACCCCGGTCGACGGCCGGGTACTGGCGTTCGCCGGTCTCTGGTCGGTTTGGGGCCGGCCGGACCCAATGATCACGAGCAGTGTGATTACCACCGCGGCGGTCGGGCCGCTCGCCGAGGTTCATGATCGAATGCCGCTGTTGCTGCCGGAGGACCGCTGGGCCGAATGGCTCGACCCGGAAGTGGACGGCACCGCCCTGCTGGCTGCGCCGAATGACAATTACCTGGACTGCATCGAGATTCGGCCGGTGGGTACGACGGTGGGCAACGTCCGTAACAACGGCGCTGAACTGGTGCGACGGGTAGCTCCGGGGAGCGGGTCGGGGCCGGCCGGTCCGGCGCCGCATCCGGAGCTCTTCTGAGCCTGCGGATGGTACCGCTCCCAGGCTCGGCGGTGACGCCGGGGTCCTACTTCCGGTGATCAGCCGACCGCGCGGGCGGGGGTTTGCCAGTGTTGGGACCGAATCGCCGGGACGTATTTTCCCCAGAATCGATGCAGGCCCTTGTCTATGCCTGCCGAAGTGCGATAGAAACCAGCGCCGACAGTGGATTCCGATTCGCCGCAAACCAACGACGTTGATCATTGTCTTAGATCCCACGGGGGAGGTGGGTAATGACCCGGGCGCGAATGCCCCGTCCACATGAGGTCGCAGCCGCGCGGCGCGACCCCAGGCTGCTCACAGCGATGGCGGAACGCCGCCTCGACGAAGCCTGGCGGACTCGCGGGGTCTGTCAGAGCGTCGACCCGGAGACGTTCTTCCCCGCGCCGAGCGAACCGGCCGATGCCGCAGTCGCGCTCTGCCGTACCTGTCCGGTCCAGGGGCCGTGCCTGGCCTGGGCACTCGACGCCGGGGACAGCCACGGCGTCTGGGGGGCGACGACCCCGCGGGAACGCCGAGCCATGCAGGTGGCCTGGCGGGGCTCCGGCGATGGTCCGGATCCCGGTCCGGTCGACGAAGCCGGCCCGCCGGTCCGCGACCGGTTACTCACCCTGGTGCCGCTGAGCTGATCGGGGCGTTGCCAGGCGGGTACGCCCGGCGACCACGGCACAATGGTCCGGTGAAGCGAAGCGACCCGGACCAGCCGAAGGCGATGGACCCGGGTGAACCGGTGGGCCGGGGCGAGCCGGCCGACCCGGGCGCACCCGTGGACCCGAGCGCTGACCGGCGGTCGGTGCCGACGCCGCGCGGCACCGCCTGGGTCGACCTGACGGTGCCGCCGGTGCCCCCGGCCGGTCTGCTGGTGCTCGGGCACGGTGCCGGCGGTGACGTGACCGCCGCCGACCTGTCGGCGCTGCGCTCGGCGGCGTCCCGGGCAGCGGTGGCGGTGGCCCTGGTCACCCAGCCGTACCGGGTCGCCGGTCGGCGGGCTCCCGCGCCGGCACACCACCTGGACGAGGCCTGGCATGCCGTGGTCACCGAGACGGTCGCCGGATTCACCCCCGCGCCACCGCTGATCGTCGGCGGACGGTCCAGCGGCGCGCGGGTGGCCTGCCGTACGGCTGCGGCGGTGCACGCCGACGCGGTCGTTGCCCTCGCCTTCCCGCTGCACCCGCCCGGGCGGCCGGAGCGGACCCGGGCGGACGAGCTCGACACCGGCCGGCCGACGCTGGTGGTGAACGGCGATCGCGACCCGTTCGGGGTGCCGCCCCCGGCGGCCGGCCGCGACGTGGTGATCAGGCCGGGTGAACGGCACGATCTGCGGGTCGACCCGGCCGGCACGGCCGACGTGGTGGTCGACTGGCTGGTCCGGCACGGCTGGGCGGGCCGGTGACCGCACGCCCCGGGCCGTGTCCGGTGCCCGGTAGCCGTCGTTGCATCGGATGTCCGCGACGCCGAGCCGGCGTCCGGAGCGCCGCGGTGGCGACACCGCCGCGGGAACTCCCAGGCCCTTCCCGGTTCCGGAGCCCGTCACCGGGTTCCGGGGCCGGGACGGGTTGGAATGCGTCACCACCCGGCCCGCGTTACTACCCCGGGAGCTCAGTCTCGACGAAGGGGTGGAACCGGTGCGCATCCACATACGCGGCGCGACGCAGCCCGCGGGCCAGCACGACGGGGGCCGTCGGCTGCGGGACGCCTTCGAATGGTCACCCGAGTTGCGGCCCCTGGAAGGGCTCGCCGCGCCGGGGCCGTTCCGACCCCATGGACCGGTCCGGCCGGCGTCAGCCACCCGGCGGGTCGGTGAGTCGACCTTGCGCCGGACAGGTCAGCCTGCCACACGACCGGTGAGTACGGGCACACCTGGCCGAACCGCGACGGCCGGTCAGCCTTTGCGCGTATCCTCGGCGGGACAGTCGAGGGGGGACGAGCGGTTGACCCGATCAGAGCGGACAGACGAGCGGCGCGCGCGGTTCGAGCGTGACGCATTACCCTTCGTCGATCAGTTGTACGCGGCCGGGCTGCGGATGACCCGTAACCCGGCCGACGCCGAGGACCTGGTGCAGGAGACGTACCTCAAGGCGTTCTCCGCCTTCCACCAGTTCGAGGAGGGCACCAACCTCAAGGCCTGGCTCTACCGCATCCTGACGAACACCTACATCAACTCCTACCGTCGGCGGCAGCGCCAGCCGGTGCAGGCGCCGACCGAGGAGATCACCGACTGGCAGCTCGCCGCCGCCGAGTCGCACACCTCCAGCGGACTGAAGTCCGCCGAGACCGAGGCGCTGGAGCGGCTGCCGGACAGCGATATCAAGCAGGCCCTGCAGCAACTGCCGGAGGATTTTCGGCTCGCCGTCTACCTTGCCGACGTCGAGGGCTTCTCCTACAAGGAGATCGCCGACATCATGGGGACTCCGATCGGGACGGTCATGTCCCGGTTGCACCGCGGGCGGCGGAATCTGCGCGGGATGCTGGAGCGCTACGCCTCCGACCGAGGCCTCAACCGGGTCCATTCGACCAAGCCCGCCGCGGCCGGCCAGGAGGTGTGACGATCGTGCAAGGCGGTGACTCGTTCGACCAGGACTGCCGTCAGGTGCTCGCCGAGGTCTACCTGTACCTGGACCTGGAGTGTGCCGAGGAGCGGCGGGAACTCATCCGGCACCACCTCGACGAGTGCTCCCCGTGCCTGCGGGAGTACGGCATCGAGCAGGAGGTCAAGGCACTCGTCGCGCGTTGCTGTGGCAACGAGACGGCGCCGGCCGAGTTGCGGGACCGGCTGCGCGCCAAGCTCAGCGAGTTCGTGTTCGACACGGACTCGCGGGAGTACCTGCCGGACTGACCCTGCTGCGGGCCGCCGGTCGGGTGGCCCGACCGGCGACCCACCGGCATCAGGAGTTGGGGCGCTTGCCGTGGTTGGCGGCGCTCTTCTTACGTGCCTTCTTCTTACGAGCCTTCTTGGCCATCGGTCCTCCCGTCGGACGGTGTCTCCCGTAGACCGGGAGCTGACCCGTTGATGCTAGGCCGGTCCGGTGAGCGGCATGCGCGACGGGCACGTCATTGGATACCTTTCGCATGTCGCAACCGGCACATCGGGACGGGCCGGTGGTTACGGGACGGGCCGGCCGGTGGGCCGGCGCGAGGGATGGACCGGCCGGCGAGCCGGGCGTACGGAGGAGGGTCGGCCGATGGCCGAAGAGATCCGGGCCGAGATGGTAGCCAACGTCTGGAAGGTGGTGGTCGCCGCCGGTGACACCGTTTCCGACGGCGACACCCTGGTGATCCTGGAGTCGATGAAGATGGAGATCCCGGTGGTCGCCGAGTCCGACGGGGTGGTGCAGAAACTCGCCGTCGACGAGGGCGACGTGGTCCAGGAAGGCGACCTGATCGCGGTCATCGAATAGGTTTCTCGCGGACCGGTCGACTTCTTGCGGACCGGTCGACTTCTTGCGGACCGGTCGGACGGGAGATCGCGTGCGGCCGGACGGGGATCAGGCTCGGCCCAGCAACCGACGGATCAGACCGGGCCGGCGCTGGCGTGGGATTCGCGCCGACCGGCCGGCGATCCGGCGTGCTGTGCTGGCGGTGTCCGGGTCCAGCTCCGGGGTCGCCAAGGCCAGCTGGGCCAACGACCACAGGATCGGCACGGTACGGTGCCCGGCGACCTCCACCGCGTCGGCGAGCCGCTCCGCCACCACCCGGGCCACGTCCGGGCGTACCTCCGGATCCACCCAGGCGGCGGTGACCAGGGCGAACAGTGCGGCCTCGGCGGCCCAGTCCTCGACGCCCCAGGCCACGTCGACGAGCACCCGGCGCCGGGTCGAGCCGGGCCAGGGTTCGTCGGTGCGGTGGTGCAGCATGCCCAGGCAGGCCCACACCTGCACGCACCGCAGCCAGCCGGCCGGGTCGGTGCCGGCCGGATCCGCCGGCGGCGGTGGGTGTACCAGCAGGCCGAGCAGGTCGTCGGCGTCGAGGGTGGCCAGGATCACCGCGCTGTCGTACGCGGCCGGTGGGTGGTGCCAGACCGGCTGGGCGATCTGCCGGATTCGCTCGCACGCCTGCGGCGACGGGTGGTCCAGCGCCGGGTCGGCCTGCCAGCCGGCGTAGCGCCAGAGCTGCCGTACCGAGGTGCGGCGTGGCTGACGGGGATCCGGTGTCGGGGTCCGCTGCACGGTGACCGGTAGCCCGGGCAGGGCCGTTCCGAGCAGCCGCATCGCGCTGGGCGGCTCCGGCTGGCGCAGCGACAGCCGGGTCGGCACCAGCCCACGGGTGAGTGCCCGTTCGAGAGTGGCGACCACCGGTCCGCCGGCCGCCGGCAGCCGGGCCAGCCAGGGCCGGTCGTGACAGCACTCGGCCAGGTCATGGTGTTCGTGCGAGTCGTCCGGGTGGTCCCGCTGGAAGTCCGCCAGGGCGATCAGATGGCGCAGGTCGCCGTCCCGGCGGTAGCGCAGCCGGTACGCGGTGTGCACCGCGCAGTCGAAGGTGGGGTTGCGGGCCAGCGCCCGCTCGATCCAGTCGATCGCCTCGTCGAGGCGTCCCGCGTCGGCGAGGGTGCCGGCGATGTCGGCGTAGATGGACAGGTCGTCCGGGTCGTGGGCGCTCGCTCGGCGCAGGGCGGCGATCGCCGCACCGGTGCGCCCGGCGCTGCGGTACGCGTACCCGAGCCACACCTCGGCCAGCTTGGACGGCTCGGCGCGGACCCCCTGGCTCGCCCAGTCGAGCGCGGTGGCGATCTCCCCGAGCCGCCGGGCCAGCGCTGAACTGGCGCCGAGCAGCAGGCCGTGGTCGGGGTGTGCGGCGGTGGCGTGCCCGGCGAGCCGCAGGTACGGCAGCAGGGGCGGCCGGTCGGCGGCGGGTACCGGGTCCGGCACGCTGGCGCAGATCTGCATCAGCACGATGGCGATCTGGTCCGGGTCGAGCCGGGCCGGCAGGTCCTCGGCGCCAACCCAGGGCACCCCGGCCCAGTCCAGGGTCGGCGCGTGCCCGGTCGCGGCGGCCAGCAACTCGAGCCCTTCGCCGGCCCGGCCGGCGGCGGCCAGCAGATGCGCCCGGGCCACCACGGCACCGATGAAAACCTGCTCGTCCAGTGGGAACAGGTCGAGACCTCCGCCGGTGCGCGCAGCCAGCCGGGTGAGCATCTCATGCACCTCGGGCATGGTCGGCGCGTGTGTGATCGCACCGGCGACGTGGTCGGCGGCGTGCCGGTAGTCACCCTCGTCGAGTGCCATCCGGGCCAGTGCCAGCTCGCCCTCGGCCGCCAGCCGCGGGTCGTGCAATCCCTCGGACACGTTCTTCCGATCCTCGTAGCTGATCGTCCCCCCTGGCTCCGGCAGCCTAGGGCACGAAGCGCCAAACGTCGCACCCCTGCGTATTGCTGCTCGCTTCGTTGCCCGCAGCGGCTATAAAGTGCAAGAATGATCACCGTTCGAGCTGGACCGCGCAGACAGGGAGGCGTCGTGACGCAGCGGAAGCCAGTTTCGGACCAGCCTGGGACGGCTGACGGGACAGGTACCGCCCGGCCTGGCATTGGGATGGCTGCCGACATCGCCGAACAGCCGACCGGATACGCCCGCCTGCTGCAGCCGGCGTACGCCAACCCGATCGCCGAGGTGGCGGCGGCGATCGCCGGCCGCCGCCCGCGTCACGTGGTGTGCACCGCCCGGGGCACCTCCGACCACGCCGCGCTGTACGCCGCGTACCTGAGCGAGATCCGGCTCGGGCTGCCCGCCGGGCTGGCCTCACCGAGCGCCGTGACCCTCTTCGGTGCCCGCCCCGACCTGCGGGACGCGCTCGTCGTCGGGGTCAGCCAGAGCGGCGGCTCACCGGACCTCGCCGAGGTGTTGGCGGTGGCCCGGGAGCAGGGCGCGCTGACCGTGGCGGTGACCAACACCCCCGAATCGCCGCTGACCGCCGCCGCCGAGCTCACCGTCGACATCGCCGCCGGCTTCGAGCGGGCGGTCGCCGCCACCAAGACCTACACCGCCGAGCTGCTCGCCCTGCTGATGCTGGTCGAGGGGATCCGCGCCGGTGACGGGGCGTTGCCGCCCGCCGAGCGGACCGCCCTCGACGCCCTGCCCGCGCTCGCCGAGCGGGTGCTGACCGATTCCACTGCCGCCGAGCTGGCCCCGCGCTACCGGTTCGCCGCCCGGCTGGTCACCACGGGGCGCGGGTACGGATACCCGACCGCGCGGGAGACCGCCCTGAAACTGATGGAGACGTCGTACCTGCCGGCGCTCGCCTTCTCCGGAGCCGACCTGCTGCACGGCCCGCTGGCGATGACCGACCCCGACGTACCGGTGCTCGCCGTGGTCGGCTCCGGGCCCGGCGGCACCGCCATGCGCGACGTGCTGCGCCGACTCGGCGAACGGCGGGCCGACGTACTCGCCATCGGGGCCGGGGCTGCCGCCATCGGGAGCGGCCCGACCGGCCCGGCCGCGGTGATCGGGGTGCCCGACGTCGATGAGCGGTACGCGCCGCTGCTGGACATCCTGCCCGCGCAGCAGTTGGCCCTGACTCTCGCGCTGGCCCGGGGCGAGGACCCGGACGCGCCCCGTGGGCTGGCCAAGGTCACCTCCACCCGGTGACGGCTGTGTCCGCGCCGCCGCCGCATGGCAGGCTACGAGGGTGTCCACCCTGCGTGATCTTGTCGAGGAGCACACCTCCCTGGGGCCGGTCGACATCGACCACCTGCACCGGCTCGCCGGAGAGTGGCAGCTACTCTCCGACCTGTCCTTCGCTGACCTGCTGCTCTGGGTGCCGGTCGACGCCGACAGCTCGTTCCTGTGCGTGGCCCAGGTGCGGCCCACCACGGCGCCGACCGCCTACCAGGACGACCAGGTCGGGCGGACGGTGGACGGCCCGGAGGTGGCGCACCTGACCATCGCCTACGACCAGGGTCGGATCTGGCGCGAGGGCGACCCGGTCTGGTACGGCAACACGCCGGCCCGGCACGAGGCGATGCCGGTCCGGATCCGCCCGGCCGTCGGGGAGACCGGGCGGGTGATCGCGGTGGTCGGCCGGGACACCAACCTGTCCACCGCCCGCAGCCCCAGTCAGCTCGAACTGAACTACCTGACCACCGCCGACGACCTCGCCCAGATGGTCGCCGACGGCACCTTCCCACCGGCTCGACACCCGGGCGAGACCACCTCGGCGCCCCGGGTCGGCGACGGGCTGATCCGGCTGGACGCCAGCGGCAAGACCACATACGCCAGCCCGAACGCCCAGTCGGCGTTTCGCCGCCTCGGCTTCTCTGCCCACCTGGTGGGTGAGGACCTCGCCGCGCTGTGCCACCGGCTCGCCGACGACCCGCTGGAAGGCACCGACGCGGCCAACCGGATGCTGGCCGCGCTGCGCGGCGAGGCGCCGGCCCGCAAGGAGATCGAGGCCCGTGGCGCCACCATGCTCACCCGGGCGCTGCCGTTGATGCCGGCCGGCGTGCCGATCGGTGCGCTGGTGCTGGTCCGCGACATCACCGAGGTACGCCGCCGGGACCGGGCGCTGATCACCAAGGACGCCACCATCCGGGAGATTCACCACCGGGTGAAGAACAACCTGCAGACGGTGGCGGCGCTGCTGCGGCTGCAGGCCCGTCGGGTGGAGCAGCCGGCGGCGCGGGCGGCCCTGGAGGAGTCGGTACGCCGGGTCGCGTCGATCGCCCTGGTGCACGAGACCCTCGCCATGTCCAGCGACGAGGCGGTTGAGTTCGACGGCATCCTGGACCGGGTCGCCAGCGCCGCCACCGAGGTCGCCGCCACCGAGGTCGAGGTGGTGATGCGCCGGGAGGGCACCTTCGGCGTACTGCCGGCGGAGATCGCCACCTCACTGGTGATGGTGCTCAACGAGCTGCTGCTCAACGCGGTCGAGCACGGCTTTTCCCCGGCCGGCGAGGGCGGCGGAGGGTCGCCGTCGGCCGCCGAGGTGATGGTGACGGTGCACCGGTTCCGCAAGCAGCTGCACGTAACGGTCGTCGATAACGGTCGGGGTCTGCCGGCGGAGTTTGACGCGACCGTGGGCGGCCGGCTCGGCCTGCAGATCGTGCGGGCCCTGGCCACCGGCGAGCTGCGCGGCACCATCGAGCTGCGCAACCGCGCGGGCGGCGGCACCGAGGCGGTGCTGGTGGTCCCGCTGACCCGCAGGTGATCCCCGGACCCCGTCGGCCCGCAGGTGAGCCGGCCCACAGCCCGCCCGTCATGTGGGACATGGCTACGGTGCGCTGGTCTGACCGGTACGGATGTGGCAACATTCGTGCTATGACCGCTGCCGTTGAGCGCCGCTTCGTGGCCCGCCGCCACGTTGATTACGGCCGCGTCCGCAGCGCCATCTGTCCGGCCGACTGAGGCACGCCCGACCTTTTTGTGTTCCGGGCGGCATTCCGCGCCGGCCTCCTCCCTGGCCCACTCGTCGACGACGACGCAGGCGCCCGTGCCGCCCACCGAGATCGACCCGCAGACACGGAGGACGCCGCGATGGCGCGCAGCAGCACCCCGACCCGACCCGGCCGCCGGCGCGGCGAGGGACAGTGGGCGCTCGGGCACCGCGAGCCGCTCAACCCCAACGAGCGGTCCAAGAAGGACGACGATCCGCTCAATGTCCGGGCCCGGATCGAGACCATCTACGCCCACCGGGGGTTCGCCTCGATCGACCCGGCCGACCTGCGCGGCCGGTTTCGCTGGTGGGGCCTGTACACCCAGCGCAAGGCGGGCATCGACGGCGGGCGTACCGCCGTGCTGGAGCCGCACGAGCTGGAGGACGAGTACTTCATGCTCCGGGTGCGTATCGACGGTGGCCAGCTGAACCTGGCTCAGCTGCGTACCATCGCCGACATCTCGCAGCGGTACGCCCGAGACACCGCCGACGTCACCGACCGGCAGAACATCCAGCTGCACTGGATCCGGGTTGAGGACATGCCGGCGATCTGGAAGGCGCTTGATGACGTCGGGCTGGAAACCACCGAGGCGTGCGGCGACTGCCCCCGGGTCGTGCTCGGCAGCCCGGTCGCCGGCGTTGCCGCCGCCGAGAAGATCGACCCCACCCCGGCGATCGACGAGATCGTCCGCCGGTACGTGGGCAGCAAGGAGTTCTCCAACCTGCCCCGCAAGTTCAAGTCGTCGATTTCCTGGCTGGCCGACACGCCGTACGAGGTCAACGACATCTCGTTCGTCGGTGTCGATCACCCCGACCACGGCCCCGGGTTCGACCTGTGGGTCGGTGGTGGGCTGTCCACCAACCCGATGATCGCCCAGCGGCTCGGCGTCTGGGTGCCGCTGGCCGAGGTGCCGGACGTGTGGGCCGGCGTGGTCGGCATCTTCCGCGACTACGGCTACCGTCGACTGCGGCACCGGGCCCGACTGAAGTTCCTGGTCGCCGACTGGGGCACTGAGAAGTTCCGCGAGGTGCTGGAGAAGGAGTACCTGGGCCGCACCCTGCTCGACGGGCCGGCTCCGGAGCTGCCGGCCAAGCCGATCGACCACATCGGGGTGCACCCGCAGGCCGACGGCCGCCGCTACGTCGGGGTCGCTCCGGTGGTCGGGCGGGTTTCCGGCAGTCAACTCGCCGCCTTGGCCGACCTGGCCGCCGAGCACGGCTCGGACCGGGTACGGCTCACCCCGTACCAGAAACTGCTGGTGCTCGACGTCGCGCCGGACCGGGTCGAGTCGCTGGTCACCGGGATGCGCGCGATCGGCCTGGAGGCCAGGCCGTCCACCTGGCGGCGCGGCACGATGGCCTGCACCGGGATCGAATTCTGCAAGCTGGCCATCGTCGAGACCAAGCGGCGCGGCGAGGAGCTGGTGGCTCACCTGGAGCAGCGACTGGCCTCGGCCGGCCTCGCCGAGGACGCCGACATATCGATTCACATCAACGGCTGCCCGAACGCCTGCGCCCGAACCCAGGTCGCCGACATCGGGCTCAAGGGCCAGCTGGTCGTCGGGCCGGACGGCCAGCAGGTCGAGGGTTACCAGATCCATCTCGGCGGTGGCCTGGGCATGGCCCAGGGGCAGACCGCCGGCTTCGGGCGCAAGGTGCGGGGTCTCAAGACCACCGCCGACGAGCTGCCCGAGTACGTCGAACGCGTGGTCCGCCGCTACCTGGCCGGCCGTACCGACGGCGAGACGTTCGCCAGGTGGGTCGTCCGGGCCGACGAGGAGGAGTTGCGATGAACGAGCGAGGTGAGGTGTGGTGAGCACCGGGACACGCGCGGCACCGCTCTACTGCCCCTACTGCGGAGAGGAGAACCTCCGCCCGCACGCCGACGCGCACACCGCCTGGGAGTGCCACGACTGCGCCCGCGTCTTCACCGTCAGGTTCACCGGACTGCTGGCCCGCAGGGAGGTGTCCCGATGAGCCCGGTGCTCGCCGCCGACCTGAACCTGATCCGGCTCGGCCCGGCCGCCGACCGGCCGCCGACCCGGCGCAGCCCTGCCGAGCTGCGGGCTCTCGCCGAACACGCCGGTCGGGAGTTGGCGGGCGCGCCGGCCGAGGAGGTCGCCCGGTGGGCGGTGCAAACCTTCGGCGACCGGTTCTGCGTGACCAGTTCGATGGCGGACGGAGTGCTGGCGCATCTGGTCTCCCGGGTGGCGCCCGGCGTCGACGTGGTCTTTCTCGACACCGGTCTGCACTTTCCGGAGACGCTGCGGGTCCGCGATCAGGTGGCCGCGACCATGCCGGTGAACTTGCGGTCGATCCGGCCCCGGATGACCGTCGGCCAGCAGGACGGTGAGTTCGGTCCCCGGCTGTTCAACCGGGCGCCCGACGAGTGCTGCGCGCTGCGCAAGGTCGAGCCGCTGGAGCGGGCGCTCGGCGACTATGACGCCTGGGCCGCCGGGCTGCGCCGTGACGAGTCGCCGACCAGGGCCAACACCCCGGTGGTCGGGTTCGACGCCCGACGCGGCCGGGTCAAGGTGAATCCGATCGCGGCGTGGACCCAGGCGGACGTGGACGCCTATGTGTCCCGGTGGAACATCCCGGTCAACGAGCTGTTCAAGCAGGGCTATACCTCGATCGGCTGCTGGCCGTGCACCCGGCGCACCACCGCCGGCGAGGACCCACGGGCCGGCCGCTGGGCGATGTTCGAGAAGACTGAGTGCGGCCTGCACTCATGACCGGACCGATCGTGCTGGTGGCGCACGGCAGCCGGGACCTGCGGGCCGCGACGGTGACCCGGGCGCTGGTTCGGGCAGTAGCCGCAGCCCGGCCGGGGGTCGACGTCCG
Organism: Micromonospora sp. LOL_014; assembly: GCF_048060245.1. NCBI lineage: Bacteria > Bacillati > Actinomycetota > Actinomycetes > Micromonosporales > Micromonosporaceae > Micromonospora > Micromonospora sp. LOL_014. The sequence goes on along the minus strand of NZ_JBHMIP010000002.1, from coordinate 54,631 downwards.
GGCCTCCTACCTGGACCACGCCGGACCACGCCCCGGGACGGTACTGGCCGACCTGCAGGCTGCCGGCTATCCGGAGGCGACGGTGGTGCCGCTGCTGCTGACCGAGGCGTTCCACGGCCGGACGGACATTCCCGAGGTGGTGCGGGCCGCGTACCGGGACGGGTTGCGGATGCCGGTGACGACGACGCAGGTGCTCGGCCCGTCGGTCGGCTCCGGCGCGGTGGACCCGCTGTTGACGGCCGGGCTGCGGCGGCGACTCGCCGAGGCCGGCTCCGGCTGGGACGCCGTGGTGCTGGCTGCCGCTGGCACCCGGTCGGCTGCAGCCCGGGAGACGGTGGCGGTGGCCGCGACGGCGTTCGGTGCCGAGGTCGGGGTGCCCTGCGTCGAAGGGTTCGCGTCGGCGGCACCGCCGACCGCCGGGGCGGCGGTCGAAACCCTGCGTGCGGCGGGTGCCCGGCGGGTCGCGGTGGCCGCGTACTTCTTGGCACCGGGCCTGCTCTACGACACGGCGATGGCGTCGGCCCGGCAGGCCGGCGCGGTCTGTGCGGCGGCACCGCTGGCCGGCGCGCCGGAACTAGCCCGGCTGGTACTGCGGCGGGTCGACCGGGTGGCCGCGCCGGTACTGATTAAGTGAGGCGCCGCGCACCGCAGCGGTTGCCGGGTCACGGCAGCCGGAGTGCAGGTACGTACGACGGCGCCCCGGGGACAGCCCCGAGGCGCCGTACGAACGTCGCTTGGTGGTCGTCGGGTGGGTCAGGCAGTTTGAGCGCGCAGGACGCGCAGTCCGCCGCGACGCTTGACGGCGCGCCGCTCCTCTTCACTCATCCCGCCCCAGACGCCAGCGTCCTGTCCGGACTCCAGCGCCCACTGCAGGCACTGGTCGGTCACGGAGCAGCGCCGGCAGACAGCCTTGGCCTGCTCGACCTGCAGGATCGCGGGGCCGGACGTCCCGATCGGGAAGAACAGCTCCGGGTCCTCGTCGCGGCAGACAGCATGGTGACGCCAGTCCATGGCGGCAACACTCCTCATTCTGGATCGGTGGCGGTAAATGCTCCGGTTTTTCTTTATGCGCCCGCGCAGTCGGCCACAACGGATTGCATCCGTCGGATCGGCAGCGCGTGAGCAGGCGTAAGCCTGTGGAACGTTGCTCCTAGCTGCCGCGTGGCGAGCGCATCCAGGCAACGTCCCGGGTGAATCGGTCCGCTTGTGAATACTTTCACGAACCCCTGCGATGTCAAGGGTAGCGCTCAGAAAAAGTCCAATCGGGTGAGCAACGTCACGACCTATTTGTCCGTTTTCTGACGCTCACCGACACCCGGAGTGCGACAGTTGAGAATCAATGTAGTACGGTCCGCGCCACAGTGCAGGCATTTCAGCCCCGTGTCTTCCGTGCCTCCGGTCACGCTCCGCAGTCGAAGCTCAGTTACGGAGCGTGTCAGAAGACCACCCGCAAGGCCCCTCGGACCGCCGTGAAACGGACTTTGAGCCGCTCCCCGAGATAATCGCCGTCGAGTTGGAAGGCCTGCGGTTGTGTTGCGGATAGCGTAAATTCGGACAAATCGTGCAGTTGGACGAGTTGGCGGCCGCGTGGATCCGGTCGGCTGGCGGCGATCTGGGCGAGAGTGCGGGTGGTGCTCGGCACATGCAATTGGCGAAGCGCCATCACGTCCAGGCCGAGATCGAAGGACGCCTCCGGATTCGGATTGATCGCCCGTTCACCTAAGAAGGTCCACGGCGCGGTGTTCTGGACCACGACGGTGGCGAGTTCGGCCGCCACCGGCTCGCCGGCCCGCTCCAACCGAATAGCCGGATGCCGCCGGTCCATGCCAATGAAGAACTCGCTGACCATCGAACGCAGGTAGAGCCCGACGGTCGACCGGCGCCCGCGCAGCCGGGCCCGCTCGACCTGCCGGATCACCGCCGCGTCCAGCCCCAGCCCAGCGCAGAAGGTGAAGTACCGGCCGTCGGCGCGGCCCAGACCGACGGTACGGAACCGCCCGGTCCGCAGACCCTCCAGCAGTACACTCGTCGCCTCCGGCCACTGCGGCGGCAGCCCCACCGCACGGGCGAAGACGTTCGTCGAGCCGAGCGGCACCACCGCCAGCGCCGGCAGCCGGTCCGCCGCCGGACCCGGCAGCGTCTCCCTCGCCGGAGCAGACGTCATCAGGCCGTTGACGGCCTCGTTCACGGTGCCGTCGCCGCCCAGCGTGACCACCACGTCAAAGTCGTCCTCAGCGGCCGCCCTGGCCAACGCGACGGCATGCCCGCGCCGGTGGGTGGACGCCACCGACAGGTCGACTTCGCTGCGCAGCGCCCGGACGATCACGTCCCGGGTGCGCTCGCTGGTGGTGGTGGCCTTCGGATTGACCACCAAGAGGGCCCGCATGGGCGGCACTTTATCGCGAGCTGTCGCGGGTATCGTGACGCCGTGACCATCGACGCACAGCCCACACCGGCGACCCTGCGGTGGGCGGTGTGGGCGTTGGCCGGGGAGGCGGTGGCCGTCGGGCTGGTCGCCGGCTACCTCGCGTACCAGGACGTCACCAGCGCCGCGACCGACCTCGTCTCGGCGCTGATCGTCACCGGGTTCGCCGTCGGCGGCGCGGTGCTGCTGGCGGTGCTGGCGCGTGCCGTGGCCCGCCGCCGCAGCGCGGCGCGGGCACCGGGCATCGTCGCGCAGTTGATGCTGCTACCGGTCGGCTATTACATGATCGTCGGCGGCCTGGCCTGGCTCGGCGTACCGCTGATCGCCCTCGGTCTGTTGGTGACGGCGCTGCTGGTGGCCCCGCCGACGACCCGGGCCTTCGGGCTGGAGTGACCAACCGAACACCGGCGGGACAACCGCCGGTGGAGAACTTTTTGCGGGGTCAGCGGCCGCCGGACCGGCGGGTGAGCAGTCTGATGCTGGCCTGGCCGCTGCTGGCGGTCGCCGACGCCGAGCTGGTCAGCGCCCGGAGCACCTTCCAGGCGAAGGAGGAGTCCGGTGGCAGTCGGGCACCGCGTACCGTCGCGACGGCGACCTCGACGGTCAGCGCGTCGTCGGTCACCGAGAACCGGCACTGCAGGTCCGCGTCGCGGGCGGCGACGGCGAGCAGCATGGCGCAGGCCTCGTCGACCGCGATCCGTAGATCCTCGATCTCGTCCAGCGCGAAGTGCAGGCGTGCGGCCAGCCCGGCCGTCGCGGTACGCAGCACGCTCAGGTAGCCGCCGTCGGCAGGCACGGTGAGCAGCACCACGTCATCGTCGACGGTCGGCTCGGATTGTGTGACCAGCGAACTCATCCCGGATACCCCCGCCTGGACTCTACCGGTTGACGTCTATCCCTGCGGTGTCATCCGGAGTGATTCGTCGTCCGACCGAGCCGGGCGGGTGGTACGCGGCACCTGCCACGCCTCGGCTGTGGCAGGGCGGCTCGTGCCCGGCGGAACCGGCCGGCCGGTGCGCATCGCGCACCGGCCGGACCGACAGATCATGCCTGCTTGGTCTCCCAGAAGATCTTCGCGATCTCGTCGATCTTGACCAGCAGCTCGTCCGCCTTGGCCGGGTCGACCGACGCCTTGGTCCCACCGCCGCCACCGGCGAGCTTGGTAGCCTCGTTGAACAGCTGGTGCAGCTGCGGGTACTTCTCGAAGTGCGGCGGCTTGAAGTAGTCGGTCCAGAGCACCCACAGGTGGTGCTTGACCAACTCGGAGCGCTGCTCCTTGATGATCAGCGCCCGGGTGCGGAACTCCGGGTCGGTGTTCGCCTGGTACTTCTCCGCGATCGCCTTGATGGATTCAGCCTCGATCCGGGCCTGCGCCGGGTCGTAGACGCCACAGGGCAGGTCGCAGTGGGCGCTGACCACCGTGCGCGGAGTAAACATGCGTAGAAGTCGCATCAGGACCCTCCGTGTGTTGGCCGGCGGCACGATCGCCGGCACGCGTAAGCTGGAGGATGATCCTCCCTGCCGACCCTATCGCGCATCGGGCTCGCGGACCTGGCGGGAGGTGCAAGTGCTTTCACCACTGTTCGCCGTGCTCGTGCACGGACCATCGATGGCCCCTACCTTGCGGCACGGCGACGCGCTGCTGGTCCGCCGGGGCGGGCGGGCGGTCCGCCCGGGGGACGTGGTGGTCGCCACCTTCCGGTCGCGTCCCGGACTGCTGGTGGTCAAACGGGTGGTACGGGCCGAGTCCGGCGGTTGGTGGTTGCGCGGGGACAACGATCTGGTGACCGACGACTCACGCGCCTTCGGTGTGGCCGACGTGCGTGGCCGGGTGCTGTGTCGCTACTGGCCGCGGCCACGCCGGGTGGGCCCGGGTCGCCGACTGCTGTGAATCACTTCGCAGGAAATCGTGCTGTGTGACACTATGCTCGACACGGAATCCGGGTGACCCCCGCAGCGCCTCGCCGGTCAACGCTGACCTCGCGCCGAGCCGGCGGCTATTTGTCACGCTCAACGGCTCTGGAGTCACCATGTCTACTGTGGCAATTTCTGACCCGGTCTTCGACCTGCATCGGGGCGGCAAGATGGCGATCATGCCCACCGTCGCGCTGGCCGACCGGGAGGACCTTTCACTCGCGTACACGCCGGGGGTGGCCCGGGTGTGCGAGGCGATCGCCGCCGATCCGACCCTGGTCGACGACTACACCTGGGTGTCGCACACGGTCGCGGTGGTCACCGACGGCACCGCGGTGCTTGGCCTCGGTGACATCGGCCCACGCGCCGCGATGCCCGTCATGGAGGGCAAGGCGGTGCTGTTCAAACAGTTCGGCGACGTCGACGCGGTGCCGATCTGTCTGGACACCCGGGACATCGACGCGATCGTGGCGACGGTCACCGCCCTGGCGCCATCGTTCGGCGGGATCAACCTGGAGGATATCAGCGCGCCACGCTGCTTCGAGATCGAGCGCCGCCTCGACGAGGCGCTGCCGATCCCGGTCTTCCACGACGACCAGCACGGCACTGCGATCGTGGTGCTGGCCGCCCTGCGCAACGCGGTCGCCCTGCTGGACCGCAAGCTCGGCGACCTGCGGGTGGTGATCAGCGGTGCCGGCGCAGCCGGCGTCGCGGTGACCCGGATGCTGATCGCCGGCGGCGTCGACCCGGCGAAGACCGTGGTCTGCGACTCGCGCGGCATCATCCACTCCGACCGGGCGGACCTCACCGGCGTCAAGGCCGAGCTGGCCGCGATGACCGCCGCCTGTGCCGGTGGCATCGCCGACGCGCTGGTCGGCGCCGACGTGCTGATCGGCCTCTCCGGTGGGCAGATCGACGAATCGGCGGTCGCCGGCATGGCACCCGGCGGGGTCGTCTTCGCGCTGGCCAACCCGACGCCGGAGGTCCACCCGGAGATCGCCCACCGGTACGCCGCCCTGGTGGCCACCGGCCGCAGCGACTTCCCCAATCAGATCAACAACGTGCTGGCCTTCCCCGGCGTGTTCCGGGGGGCCCTGGACGCCGGTGCCACCCGGATCACCGAGGGGATGAAGGTGGCCGCCGCCGACGCGATCGCCGGCGTCGTGGCCGACCTGCTGCAACCGGAGGCGTTCGTGCCGTCGGCACTCGATCCTCGGGTCGCGCCGGCGGTCGCCGCGGCGGTCGCCGCCGCCGCCCGCCGCGACGGCGTCGCCCGTCGCTGACCTGCCGTGCCGGCCGGAACGCACGGCGCGCCGGCCGGCACCACGGCTGCTAGCGTGCGGTGCATGCGAGCTGTCTTCGCCTCGACCGTCGACGCCGACGACCCGCTTGCCGCGCTGCGCGTCGGTGAGCTGCCCGAACCGGACCTGCCCGCCCCGGACTGGACGGTGGTCGAGGTCCGGGCCAGCTCCCTTAACCACCACGACCTGTGGTCGCTGCGCGGCGTCGGGCTGCCCGCCGACCGGCTGCCGATGATCCTCGGTTGTGACGCCGCCGGGGTCGACGACGCCGGCAACGAGGTCGTCGTCCACTCGGTGGTGCCCGATCCGGCGGACCCGCGCGGCATGTCGATCCTGTCCGAGCGCTACCCGGGCACGTTCGCCGACCGGGTAGCGGTGCCCCGGTCGAACCTGATCCCGAAACCCGCCGGGCTGACCTTCACCGAGGCGGCCTGTCTGCCCACCGCCTGGCTGACCGCGTACCGGATGCTGACCACCCGGGGCCGGGTCGACCAGGCCGAGTCGGTGCTGGTCCAGGGGGCGGGCGGTGGGGTGGCGACCGCGGCCGTGGTGCTGGCCGTCGCGTTGGGCAAGCGGGTCTACGCGACCAGCCGGGACGCCGAAAAGCGGGAGCGGGTGGCCGCGCTCGGTGCCACCGCCCTGGCGCCGGGCAGCCGACTGCCGGAGCGGGTCGACGTGGTGATTGAGACCGTCGGTGCGGCCACCTTCGACCATTCGATGAAGTCCGCCGCGCCCGGTGCCCGGATCGTCGTGTCCGGTGCCACCAGCGGCCACCTGCCCGCCGTCGACCTGCGCCGGGTGTTCGCCATGCAGCTGGAGATCCTCGGCACCTCGATGGGCACTCCCGACGAGCTGCGGGATCTGCTGGCGCTGTGCGCGCAGCGGGGCATCCGGCCGGTCGTCGACACCGAGTACGGCTTCAGCGAGGTGCGCGACGCGTTCACCCGGCTGCACGCCGGTAGCACGTTCGGCAAACTGGTGCTCGACCACCCGCGTTGACGAGCCGCATCACCAACGGGCCGGGTCAGAGCTGGTCGTCGAAGACGGCGATCCCGGCCGGCGGGTCGTCGGCCAGCCGCTGCCGGGCGGCGTCGTCGCCGTACAGCGTCCACCGCAGGAAGTCGGTGCTGGTGCCGAGCACCACGTCGTACGCCGGGTTGCCGGGCCGCAGCAGCGACTGACCATGGTCGCCGTCGGGCAGGCTCAGCATCGCCTTCGGCCACGGCACCCGGTCGTACGCAGCCTTGCCCGACGCGTACGACACCACCTCGTCCAGCTCGCCATGGATGAACAGCTGCGGGGCGGCGGCCCCGCTGAACGCCGTACCGACGCCGAGCGCGCTGCCGGCCAGCACGACGCCGGCGTCCAGCCGGTCGTCCCGGGCGGCGGTGAACAACCCGACGGTGGTGATACCACCGGCCGAATGTCCGGCGGCGGCGACGCTTTCGACGTCGAGCCGGCCGGCGAACTCGTCACCGTCGCGGCCGTCGAGCGCCAGCAACTCGTCCAGTACGTGCGACGCGTCGGCCGGCTGGTTGAGCACGTCCAGTGCGTTGCCACCGGAGCCGCCCTGGCTGGTGAACGGGTAGGTCGGGGCGGCGACGACGAACCCGGCCGCCGCCCACTCGGACAGCACCGTACGGTAGTCGGCCGGCTTGCCGCCGAGGCCGTGGCTGAACAGCACCACCGGGTACGGGCCGTCCCCGCCGACCGGGTACCAGACGGTGACCGGCAGCGGCCGGTCACCACGGTTCAGATCAAGGGTGCGGGTCCCGACGTCGAGTCGCCGCGTCGGTGCCGGTCGGCCGGGCCGCTGGTCAGGCTGCGCCGACGTCGAGTCAGGCTGTCCCGCCGCCGCAGCGGTCTGCGTCCTCGTCGGGTCGTCGGCCACCGGGCCGGGCGCGGCGGCGGTGCCGCATCCGGCCAGCGAGGTGGTGAGCAGACCGACGATGAGCAGGCCGGCTACCGCCGGACGGAAGTCACGCATTGGACGATTGTTGCCGGCATCCGCCGAGTCGACCACCGGCTCGCGCCAGCCGGTCGTGGCAGCGTCCGGCCGACTTCGCTAGGGTTTTCGTCATGTCTGACGAGTACGTCGATCCGAGCGGCAACACCGAGGCCTTCCGGGCCTTCCAGACCTCGCCGCAGCCGGTCGCCGACCAGCCGTCCCGGCTGCCGCTGATCATCGGTGTCGCGGTCGCGGTCGCGGTGGCGATCGTGGTCGCGATCGCCCTCTGGCTGGTGCTCTGATCCTTCGCTGGCCGGCCCCGACCCGGCACCCGTGACCCGGGTCGGCCCGGAGTCAGCCGTTGGTCAGCACCGCCCGCGTCTGACTGGCGATCTCGTACTCCTCGTCGGTGGGGACCACCCACACCTGCGCCGGCGTGCCGTCCGGGGAGATCATTCGCTCGCCGCGACCCTCGTCGTTGCGCCGCGCGTCGACCTGGACACCGATCCGGTCGAGCCCGGCCAGCGCCGCCGCCCGCACCGGGGCGGCGTTCTCGCCGACCCCGGCGGTGAAGACGATCGCGTCGACCCGACCGAGCAGTGCGTGGTACCCGCCGACGTAGAACCGGATCCGGGCACAGTAGATGTCGAAGGCGAGCCGGGCCGCCGGATCCCCGTCGGCGCGGCGGCGCAGCACCTCGCGCATGTCGCCAACCCCGGTCAGCCCGACCAGGCCGCTGCGCTGGTTTAGCAGCCGGTCGACGTCGGTGGTCGACCAGCCGGCCACCCGTTCCAGGTGAAACACCACCGCCGGGTCGAGGTCGCCACTGCGGGTGCCCATCACCAGACCCTCCAACGGTGACAGCCCCATCGAGGTGGCCACGCTGCGGCCACCGGCCACCGCGCAGGCGCTGGCCCCGTTGCCCAGGTGCAGGGTGATCACATCGACGTCGGCCGGTGCCCGGCCGAGCAGGGCGGCGGCCCGCCGGGACACGTACGCGTGCGAGGTGCCGTGGAACCCGTACCGGCGGATGCCGTACCGCTGCGCGGTGTCGGCGTCGATCGCGTAGCTGGCCTGCTCCGGCGGCAGGGTGCGGTGGAAGGCGGTGTCGAAGACCGCGACCTGCGGCACACCGGGCAGCAGCCGGCGGGCCTGGGCGATCCCGATCAGGTTGGCCGGGTTGTGCAGCGGAGCGAGCGGCACCAGCCGCTCGATCTCGGCGACCACCTGGTCGGTGATCAGCGTCGGCTCGGCGAACCGGACACCGCCGTGCACCACCCGGTGCCCGACCCCGCCGAGCCCGGTCAGGTCGACCCGTTCGGCCATCAGCCGCAGCGCGGCCGCATGGTCGGCCGGCCCGCCACCGGGCTCGCCGATCCGTTCCACGGTGCCCTTGTCGACCACCTTGTCGCCGTCGAAGAGCTGGTATTTCAGCGACGACGAGCCGCAGTTGAGCACCAGGATCCGGGCCACGTCGCTCATCGCGCGGCCGCCTGGATCGCGGTGATCGCCACGGTGTTGACGATGTCGGGCACGGTGGCTCCCCGGGACAGATCGTTGACCGGCCGGCGCAGACCCTGCATGACCGGCCCGACGGCGACCGCACCGGCCGACCGCTGCACCGCCTTGTAGGTGTTGTTGCCGGTGTTCAGGTCGGGGAAGACGAAGACGGTGGCCCGCCCGGCGACGTCGCTGCCGGGCAGTTTGGTGGCGGCGACCGTCGGGTCGATCGCCGCGTCGTACTGGATCGGGCCCTCGACCAGCAGGTCCGGGCAGCGCTTGCGGACCAGGTCGGTGGCGGCGGCGACCTTGCGGACGTCGTCGCCGCTGCCGGACGTCCCGGTGGAGTAGGACAGCATGGCGACCCGTGGCTCGATGTCGAACCGGGCGGCGGTCTGTGCCGAGCTGACCGCGATGTCGGCCAACTGGTCGGCGTCCGGGTCCGGGTTGACCGCGCAGTCGCCGTACACCAGCACCCGGTCGGCGAGCAGCATGAAGAACACGCTGGACGCGACCGACACGTCCGGCAGCGTCTTGATGATCTCGAAGGCGGGACGGATCGTCGCGGCGGTGGTGTGGGTGGCCCCGGAGACCATGCCGTCGGCGTGCCCGACGTGCACCATCATCGTGGCGAAGTAGTTGACGTCGCCCATCACGTCGTGCGCCAGCTCCCAGGTGACGCCCTTGTGTCGGCGCAGCTCGGCGTACCGGGACGCGAAGTCGTCGCGCCAGGGGCTGACCGCCGGGTCGACGACGTCGACCCCGTCGATCTGCACGCCCAGCTCGCGGGCCCGGCGGCCGATGTCGTCGGCGTCGCCGAGCAGGGTCAGGTCGGCGACGCCGCGCCGTAGCAGGATCTCGGTGGCCCGCAGGATCCGCTCGTCGGTGCCCTCCGGCAGTACCAGCCGGCGGCGGGCGGCCCGGGCCCGGTCGATCAGCGCGTACTCGAACATCATCGGGGTGACCCGGGCCGACCGGGTCACGTCCAGCCGGCGGGCCAGCTCGGTCGTGTCCACGCTGGACTCGAAGGCGCCGAGCGCCGCCTCCACCTTGCGAGGGTTCGCGGTGCTGGGCCGGCCGGAGATCCGTCCGGCGGTGGCGACCGCATGGAAGCTGTCCGCCGGTGCGGACAGCACCGCCAGGTTGGTGCCGAGCCGCTCCACCAGGCGCATCGCCCGCGGGTCGGGCCGTTCGCCCAGGGTCAGCGCCACCCCGGCCAGCGACACCAGCCCGGCGGCGTGCGCCGCGCTGACCGCGACCAGCAGGTCCGCCCGGTCGCCGGGGGTGATCACCAGCGCGCCGTCGATGAGATGGTCCAGCAGCACCGGCACGTGCGCCGCGCCGACCACGAAGTCCAGCACGTCACGGCTCAAGGCGGTGTCGTCGCCGGCCAGCACGGTGGCGTCGAGGGCGCCAGCGACCTCGACGACGGTCGGTGCGGAGACCGCCGGGATCTCCGGGATGGCGTAGACCGGCACCGGCAGCGTCGGCGTCTCCACCCCGGCGTCGACCCGGTTCGCGATCACGGCCAGCACCGTCGCACCGAGCTCGGTCAACGAGTGGTACGCGCTGCGGGCCGCGCCGGCGACCTCGGCGGCGTCCCGACGGATCCCGTCGACGAGAGCCACCACCACGCTGCCGAACTCGGTGGCCAGCCGGGCGTTGAACGCCAGCTCGCGGGGGAGACCGCCGTTGTCGCCGGCGTCGTCGAAGTCGCTGCCGATCACCAGCACCGCCGGGCAGCGCCGCTCCAGTTCGCGGTACCGGTCGACGATCCGGGAAATCAGCTCCTCCCGCCGGCCGTCGGCGACCAGCTCGGCCGCCTCGGCGTAGCTGGCCCCGTACAGCTGGTCGTCGGGCAGGTCGATCCGGTAGCGCTCACGCAGCAGGGTCAGGGTCGCGTCCGGGCCAGCACCGGCGAGCAGCGGCCGGAACACCCCGATCCGTTCGACCCGGCGGGACAGCAGCTCGGCCAGGCCGAGGGCGACGGTGGACTTGCCGCCACCGGGGCCGAGACCGGCCAGGTAGACACTTCGCGCCACCGCCCCAACGTACAAGGCGCAGGCGGTCGAAGTCTGGTGACCTTGGTCCCGGCCCGGCCGGGTCCAGCGTCAACGCCTGGCTCAGTCGTCCTCGTCGTCGAGCCGGGCCAGCCAGGTGGCGAACCGTTCCACCGGGGTCTCGAACTCCGGGTGCAGGTCGACGAAGTCACGCAGCCGTTCGGCGAGCCAGGAGATGGCCACCTCCTCCTCGCCGCGGCGCTGCGCCAGTTCCTCGATGCCCCGGTCGGTGAAGTACACGTGTGCCTCCCGGTCAGCGTCGCGGCAGCGCGGCGTCGATCAACGCGGACTGCTCGACGTCGTGCAGCTTCGTCGAGCCGACCGCCGGCGCCGCCGCCGCCGGCCGGGAGATCCGCCGCAGCCGTACGCCGTCGAGGTGCTCCAGCAGGTTGAGCGCGACGAACGACCAGGCGCCCTGGTTGGCCGGCTCTTCCTGGACCCAGGCGAAGTCCTCGGCGTTCGGGTAGCTGGCCAGCGCCGCCCGGATCTGCTCCACCGGCAGCGGGTACAGCTGCTCCATCCGCACGATCACGGTGTCGGTGTCGAGCTGACCGTTGCCGCCGGCGCCCGCGTGCCGTTCGGCACGGGCCTGCAACAGGTCGTAGTAGATCTTGCCGGTGCACAGCAGCACCCGCTTGACCGCCTCCGGCCGGCCGTCGGCCACCGGGTCCGGCAGCACCGGCTGGAAGGTGCCGGAGGTGAAGTCGGCGACAGAGGAGACGCAGAGCTTGTGCCGCAGCAGCGACTTGGGGGTGAACACCACAAGTGGCTTGCGCTTCGGCGACAGAGCCTGCCGGCGCAGCAGATGGAAGTAGTTCGCCGGGGTGGACGGGATGGCGACGCGCATGTTGTCCTCGGCGCACATCTGCAGGTAACGCTCCGGGCGCCCGGACGTGTGGTCCGGGCCCTGCCCTTCGTGGCCGTGCGGCAGCAGCAGAGTCAGCGCCGACCGCTGCCCCCACTTGACCTCGCCGGAGGAGACGAACTCGTCGACGATCGACTGGGCGCCGTTGACGAAGTCGCCGAACTGCGCCTCCCAGAGCACCAGCGCCTCCGGGTTCTCCACCGAGTAGCCGTACTCGAAGCCCATCGCCGCGTATTCGCTGAGCAGTGAGTCGTGTACGAAGAACCGCGACTCGTCGGTGACCAGGCTGGCCAGCGGCAGGTAGTCCCGCCCGGTGCGGGCGTCGACCACCGAGGCGTGCCGCTGTACGAAGGTGCCACGGCGGGAGTCCTGGCCGGCCAGCCGGACGGTGATGCCGTCGGCGAGCAGCGTGCCGAACGCGACGATCTCGCTGAAGCCCCAGTCGATGTCGCCGGAGACCGACATCTTCGCCCGCCGCTCCAGCAGCTGCTGGATGCGCTTGTGCGGGGTGAAGCCCTCCGGCAGGTCCACGTGCGCGTCGCCGACCGCCCGCACGGCGGCGGCGTCCACCGCGGTCGCCACCTGCGGCTCCGGCTCCGGCTGGCGGCTGGGCAACCGGCTGGTAGCCGAGGTGGCGGCGTCCCGGGTCGCCTTGAACACCTGCTCCAGCTGGGTCTGGTAGTCGCGCAGCAGCTCCTCGGCGTCGGTGATGGTGATGTCACCCCGGCCGATCAGCTCCTCGGTGTAGAGCTTGCGGACGCTGCGCTTCGAGTCGATGATCGCGTACATCAACGGGTTGGTCATCGACGGATCGTCGCCCTCGTTGTGCCCACGCCGCCGGTAGCAGACCAGGTCGATCACGACGTCCTTGTTGAACGCCTGGCGGTATTCGAAGGCGAGCCGGGCGACCCGGACCACCGCCTCCGGGTCGTCGCCGTTGACGTGGAAGATCGGCGCCTGGATCATCCGGGATACGTCGGTGGAGTAGAGCGACGAGCGGCTGTGCTCCGGCGCGGTGGTGAAACCGACCTGGTTGTTGACCACCACGTGCACCGATCCGCCGGTCCGGTAGCCGCGCAGCTGCGACAGGTTGAGCGTCTCGGCGACCACGCCCTGCCCGGCGAAGGCGGCGTCACCGTGCACCAGCAGCGGCAGGACGGTGTAGCCCTCCAACTTGAGGTCGATCCGGTCCTGCTTGGCCCGGACGATGCCCTCCAGCACCGGGTCGACCGCCTCCAGATGCGACGGGTTGGCGGTCACCGACACGGTGATGCCGTGCTCGCCGTCCGGGGTGGTGAACTTGCCGACCTGACCGAGGTGGTACTTGACGTCCCCGGAACCCTGGGTGGACTTCGGGTCGAGGTGCCCCTCGAACTCGGAGAAAATCTTCTCGTACGGCTTGCCGACGATGTTGGCGAGCACGTTGAGCCGGCCCCGGTGGGCCATGCCGATGACCACTTCGTCGAGGTCGGCCCGGGCCGAGGACTGCAGGATCTCGTCCAGCAGCGGGATCAGTGACTCGCCGCCCTCCAGTGAAAAGCGCTTCTGCCCGACGTACTTGGTCTGCAGGAAGGTTTCGAACGCCTCGGCCGCGTTGAGCCGGTTCAGGATGTGCTTCTGCTCGGCCGCGTCAAGCTTCTCGTAGCCGCGCTCGATGCGTTCCTGGATCCACCGGCGCTCTTCCGGGTCCTGGATGTGCATGTACTCGATGCCGACCCGGCGGCAGTAGGAGTCGCGCAGCACGCCGAGGATCTGCCGCAGCTTCATCCGCTGCTGGCCGGCGAAGCCGTCCACCGGGAAGGTGCGGTCCAGGTCCCACAGGGTCAGGCCGTGCTGCAGCACGTCCAGGTCCGGGTGCTTACGGATCTTGAACTCGAGCGGGTCGGTGTCGGCCATCAGGTGCCCGCGCACCCGGTACGCGTGGATCAGCTCGTTGACCCGGGCGGTCTTGTTGATCTGCCCTTCGGAGCTGACTGCGACGTCGCGGACCCAGCGCACCGGCTCGTAGGGGATCCGCAGCGCGGTGAAGAGCTGGTCGTAGAAGCCGTGCTCGCCGAGGATCAGCTCATGCATGGTCTTGAGGAACTCGCCGGACTGCGCACCCTGAATGATCCGGTGGTCGTAGGTGCTGGTCAGCGTGATGACCTTGCTGACTGCCAGGTCGGCGAGGGTCTCTTCGGACATTCCGGCGTACGGGGCCGGGTACTCCATCGCGCCGACGCCGATGATCGCCCCCTGCCCGGTCATCAGCCGGGGCTGGGAGTGCACCGTGCCGATGCCGCCCGGGTTGGTCAGCGAGATCGTGGTGCCGTTGTAGTCGTCCATGGTCAGCTCGCCCCGGCGGGCGCGGCGGACCACGTCCTCGTACGCCTGCCAGAACTGCCGGAAGTCCATCTGCTCGCACGCCTTGATCGACGGCACCACCAGGGTCCGGGAGCCGTCCGGCTTGGCCAGGTCGATGGCGATGCCGAGGTTGACGTGCTCCGGCGCGACCATGTTCGGCTTGCCGTCGATCTCGGCGAACGAGTTGTTCATCTCCGGGTGCTCGACCAGCGCCCGGACCATGGCGTACCCGATCAGATGGGTGAAGCTGACCTTGCCACCGCGGCCCCGGGCCAGGTGATTGTTGATCACGATGCGGTTGTCGACCAGCAGCTTGGCTGGGACCGCGCGCACGCTGGTCGCGGTCGGCACCGCCAGCGACGCGTCCATGTTCTGCACGATCCGGGCGGCGACCCCGCGCAGCGGCGTCTGTCGGCTGCCGCCGGCCGTCGAACCGTTGTCGGCCGGTGCCTTGCCGGCTGGTGCCTTGCCCGCCGTTCTGGTCGCGGCGGACCGGCCCCCGGTGGGCTTGCCGGCGGCGGTCTTTCCGGTGCTCTCCGTGCCGGCGGCCGGCCTGGTCGGTGCTGCCTTGCCCGCCGGTGCCGTCCTGCCGGTCGGCGCGTTCGCCCGGGTGGGGCTGCTCTTGGCCGCGGCGGGCTCGGCCGCCCGGCGGGTGGTCCCGCTACCCGGCGCGGACGCTTCGGTCTGCTGGGCGGACCGCGCGGCCGGCGCGTCGGTGCCGGCCCGGGCGGCGGCCGTGGTCGCCGTCGCGGCGGCCGCCTCGGTCGGCGAGGCGACCTGCTCGCGGCTGTAGTCGGCGAAGAAGTCGTGCCAAGCTGGATCTACGCTGGCGGGATCGGTGAGATACTTCTGGTACATCTCATCGACGATCCACTCGTTCGGGCCGAAGCCCGCCAGCGGATTGTCCTGCGAAGTCTGCTGGGTCGACACGGCCGGTAATCGCCTCTTTCACGCGGTCGGATTTGTCACGCGGGGGACGCCACCAGGGTCGGGGCGCTGGTCGGGGACGGCTACCAGGCTACGCCGTACGCCGACGGGCGGCATTGTCGCATGCGGCTCGTGTCACTTTTCACAACGGTTGCCCCAGCCGTACCGGCCGGCACGGCGGTTGCCGTACCGGCCGGAATGGCAGGTCAGTGGTGATATTCCGGACCGGTCAGGAGATGTCCCGACGGCGGGTGATCACCGTACCGACGACGCCGGTCAACAGCGCGTAAGCGATCAGGATCAGTGCACCGGTCCACCGGGGTGGGCTGTCCGGCAGGTCGGTGCCGGCGACCATCAGCTGCGACGCGATCGAGGGCACCAACCACTGCAGGTCACTGATCCAGTCGCCGAACCGGGACGCCAGTGTGGCCAGGATGATCGCCGTGCCGAGGTAGCCACCCAGGTAGAGCAGGATCGCCGAGACGGTGGCCCCGAGTTGGCTGCGGATCAGCACTCCGAAGCCGACCCCGAAGACCGCCCACAGCAGGTAGGCCAGGCCGTTGAGCCCGACCGCCTCCCAGACCGCGCCCGAGCCGAACTCCGGACCGATGTCGAAGGTGGCCAGCACCAGCGCGCCGGCGATCAGGTTGACCACCGTGGTGATCAGCCAGAAGACGAAGCCGAGCAGCGACGCGGCGGCCAGCTTCGCCAGCACCACCTCGGTACGTCGCGGGCTGGTCAGGAAGGTCGTGGTCGCGGTCTGATGGAAGTACTCGTTGGTCACCACGATCACGCCGAGCAGCATCACGACCAGCAGCCCGAAGAACTGGCCGTTGGTGTAGAGGTTGGCCGCCAGCGCCGGCGCCTCACTGACGGCGCTGAGCACCTCGTCGTTCTCCGGCGTCGTCGGGCCGAACCGCTGCGGGTCGGACAGCACCGCGGTCTGTACGTAGTTGACCAGCAGGGTGACCGCCCACAGCGGCAGGTAGATCAGGCCGAAGACCCACCAGGTGGCGGTGGAGGTGATCTTGAGCAGCTCGCTGCGTACCAGGTTCATCGGATGGCCGCCTTCGCGCTGGTCAGTTCCAGGAAGACCCGTTCCAGGTCGGGTCGTTCGGTGCTCAACTCGTGCAGCTCGACGCCCTCGGCCAGCGCGGTCCGGCCGACCGTCGGCGCGTCCACCCCGACGACCAGCAGCGCACCGTCCGGCGCGGCCTGCACCGTCGCCTCGGCCCGGCCCAACGCCGCCGTCAGCTTCTCGCCGTGTGGCGTGCGGACCCGGATCGTCGGGGCACCGGACATCGAGGCCATCACCTCGGCGACCGGGCCGTGTCGGACCAGTCGACCAGCCGCGATGATCACCACGTCGTCGGCGAGCAGCTGCATCTCCGCCAGCAGGTGGCTGGAGACGAGCACCGTACGGCCCTGCGCGGCGAACGACTTGAGCAGATCCCGCATCCAGCGGATCCCCTCCGGGTCCAGGCCGTTGGCCGGCTCGTCGAGGATCAGCACCTTCGGGTCGCCCAGCATCGCCGCGGCGATCCCCAGCCGTTGCCGCATGCCGAGCGAGTAGCCCTTGAACTTGCGCTTCGCGGCCGGCGTCAACCCGACCAGGCCGAGCGTCTCCTCGGCGCGGTGCAGCGGCAACCCGGCGGCGGCGCAGATCACCCGCAGATGGTTGATCCCGGAGCGGCCCTTGTGCGCGCTGGACGCCTCCAGCACCGCGCCGACGTGCCGCAGCGGATTGGTCAGGTCGGCGTACCGCCGCCCGCCCACGGTGGCCTGACCGCTGGTCGGCGAGACCAGGTTGAGCACCATCCGCAGGGTGGTCGTCTTGCCGGCCCCGTTCGGGCCGAGGAAGCCGGTCACCCGTCCCGGCTCCACGGTGAACGACAGATCGTCGACTGCGCGGACGGTGCGGTACTGCTTGGTCAGCCCGGAGACGACGATGCGTCCGTCCTCCGACATGTGGCTCCTCTCGTCACACCGCCCCGTCGTCCGGCGGTGGGCCGGCGATGGCGATCCAGGTCGCCCGGGCCGCCGCCAGTGGTTGTCCCGCAGCATCGTAGAGCGTCGTGCGTACCTCGGCCTTACGGCCGCTGGTTTCGAGCAACTCGCCGACCACCACGCAGCGCTGGCCCGGTGCCGGCAGCGCGGCCACCGTCGCGGTCATCCGGCCCAGCAGGTACGGCCGGCCCGGGGCGAGCACCGTCCAGCCGCCGGGGCAGTCCAACGCGGCCCAGACCGTCGGCACCGTACGGTCGTCCGGGACGACGAACGGCGCGGCGCTGCGCCCGTCACCCACCGGCCCGGGAAACACCCGCAGACCGTCGGGGTGCCGTGGACCGCAGACGTAGCAGTCCGGGAACGGATGCGCGTCGTGCCCCGGGTACCGGGCGCTGGCGGCCTCCGCCGTGGCCAGGTCGACCGGCGGTACGGTCGGCCCACCCACCGGGCCGCCCGAGCTGTCAACCGGGCCGGTCATGCCGTCGATCGCGCCGTCGACCGCCTCGGCCTCGGCGATCAGCGTCACCGGATCCGCGCCGGCCTCCACCCGCAGCGTCTCCTCGGCCGACCGGACCACCCGCAGCTCGGTGTCCAGCGGCGGCGGCCGGCGCAGGGTCACCCGGACCGGTCGACCCCCGACCACGGTGGCCGGCTCGGCGCGCAGCAGCGCCTGGGCGAACCGGCCGGCCGCGTACCCGCCGTTGGCGGAGCCGGTCGGGCCGTTGAACCGGGCGGAGATCAGCATCGGACCATCCTCGCAGCCGGCCGCCACCGCCGTTCGATCGCCACCGCCGTTCACCGGATCGACACCGGTGCCATCCGCTACCGACACGCCGACGGTTCCGGGGCACCTTACCCAGTTGTCATGGCCGTCTTGCTGACCGCCGCCACCCCAACCAGGACCAGCGAGTACGTCGTCCCTGGCTCGCCGAACCCGAGCCGCTACCCGCACCGGTCCCGCCGGGGACCGGTCGGGCACGGCACCTTCTGGCGACCCCGATCCGGGTGCGGGCCGGCTGCCTGCCCCCTGCCCACCGTGCCCGCCGCCGGCCGGTTGACCCGGCACCGACCCGCTCCGCCCTCGACCTCGTCGGCTGAGGTCACTCGTCCCGGACATCGAGTTCACTCTCAGCTGATTGTCAGCGGCTCCCCAGGCCGAACCCAGACCGATCCGGGATGATGCGGTCATGATCGCATCGCAGACCGAGGCGAAGCTGCTCGTCGTCGAGGACGACCCGAACATCCTCGAACTGCTCTCCGCCAGTCTGCGGTTCGCCGGATTCGACATCACCACCGCGACCAGCGGCAGCGCCGCGCTGAACGCCGCCCGCGAGCGCCGGCCCGACCTCGTGGTGCTTGACGTCATGCTGCCCGACCTGGACGGCTTCGAGGTGATTCGGATGATGCGGGAGGCCGGCACCCGTACCCCGGTGGTCTTCCTCACTGCGCGGGACGCCACCGACGACAAGATCCGCGGGCTGACTCTCGGCGGCGACGACTACGTCACCAAGCCCTTCTCACTGGAGGAGCTGACCGCCCGGATCCGGGCGGTGCTGCGGCGTACCAGCAACGGCGGTCAGACCTCCTCCCGGCTCACCTTCGCAGACCTGGAACTGGACGAGGAGACCCACGAGGTCTACCGGGCGGGCAACCGGGTGCAGCTGTCACCGACCGAGTTCAAGCTGCTGCGCTACCTGATGCTCAACGCCAACCGGGTGCTGTCCAAGGCGCAGATTCTCGACCACGTGTGGAACTATGACTTCCGGGGCGACGACAACATCGTCGAGTCCTACATCTCATACCTGCGCCGCAAGATCGACAACGCTCAGCCCCGGCTCATCCACACCCTGCGTGGCGTCGGCTACGTGCTGCGCAAACCAGCGGCGTGAACAGGCCGACGCTGGCGCCCGCCCCGGTGACGGGCTGGCTGCGCGGCGTACCGCTGCGGGTCAAGCTGGTCACGTCGGTGCTCAGCCTGGTCCTCACCGCGCTGCTGGTGATTAGCGTGAGCAGCGCATTCTTCCTGCGCAGCTACCTGGTCGACCAGATCGACACGGACCTGCGCGACTACGTCACGGGCCTGCGCGACGAGGTGAGCAAGGCGCAACGCCTGCCGGTGTGGGACCAGCGCGCCTCGGTCACCGCCCCGCTGCCGACCAACTACCTGGTGGTCGTCTCGTACCAGGACGGCCCGCTCGGCGGGCCCTACTACGACGACGACCGGATCGCCACCGGCGAGCTGCCACGCTGGCCGGCCGACTGGGACGGCTTCGCCGCGCTGCAGGGCGAGCCGAAGAGCGTGTACGCCCGCAACGGCGCCCTACGCTGGCGGATGCTCTACGCGTCGCTGCCCACCGGCGACGTCATCGCGGTCGGGCAGAGCCTCGTCGACGTCGACCGGGCGGTCAGCCGGCTGGTCTGGATCGACATCCTGGTCGGCATCGGAGTGGTGACGCTGCTGGCGCTGGCCGGCGCCGCGATCGTACGGACCAACCTGCGGCCGCTGGTCGAGATCGAGCAGACCGCGGCGGCCATCGCCGCCGGTGACCTTAGCCGGCGGGTGCCCGACCCGGAGCCGGGCGCGCACGTGCCGCAGACCGAGCTGGGCCGGCTGTCCCGCACGCTCAACGCGATGCTGACCCAGATCGAGGCGGCGTTCACCGCGCGGGCGAGCTCCGAGTGGGCGGCCCGGATGGCCGAGGCGTCGGCCCGGGAAGCTGCCGTCGCGGCCCAGTCCTCGGAGACCCGGGCCCGCCGGTCCGAGGAGCGGATGCGCCAGTTCGTCGCCGACGCCTCGCACGAGCTGCGTACCCCGTTGACCACCATCCGCGGCTTCGCCGAGCTGTACCGGCAGGGGGCCGCCGCCGCGTCGCCGCAGGAAGCGGGCCGGCTGGTCCGCCGGATCGAAGACGAGGCGGCCCGGATGGGCCTGCTGGTGGAGGACCTGCTGCTGCTGGCCCGCCTCGACCGGGAACGCCCGTTGGATCTGGCGCCGGTCGAGCTGCCGGTGCTGGCCAGCGACGCGGTGCAGGCGGCCCGGGCGGTCGACCCGCAGCGCCGGGTGGAGCTGGACATCGGGCCCGGTGCCGGCCGGCTGGTGGTGCTGGGCGACGACGCCCGGCTGCGTCAGGTGATCGGCAACCTGATGACCAACGCGATCAACCACACCCCGGCCGACACGCCGGTCACGCTGCGGTTGCGGGCCACCGAGCCGGGGTTCGCCACGGTCGAGGTGGCCGACGAGGGGCCCGGTCTCACCCCGGAGCAGTCCGAACGGGTCTTCGAGCGGTTCTACCGGGCCGACGCCGCCCGTACCCGCAGCACGGAGCGGCCGACCGGCACCGGACTCGGGCTGGCGATCGTCGCCGCCCTCGTCGTCGCCCACTCGGGCACCGTCGAGGTGCACAGCGAGCCCGGTCAGGGTGCCACCTTCCGGGTCCGGCTCCCGCTGGCCGACACCAACCTCGTCGACACCGAACCCATCGACGGCAGCGAATCATGATTTTCAGCAAAGCCTCAGCCGCAGATCAGGTGCGTCAAAGTGCCGGGGGGCAATCTGAATACATGAGCGAGCACGAGACCACGCCGCCGGCGGAGCCGTCGGACAAGGCTCAACCGCCGGCCAGCCCTTGGCAGGCCCCTGCCGAGTCGGGCCAGCCCGACCCGGCCACCGGTCGTTCGTCCACCGACTGGACGCCGACCAACCAGCCGTACGCCGGCTCACCCGTGCCGGCCCAGCCCGCGCCCACCTCACCCGCGCCGGCCCAGCCCGCGCCCACCTCACCCGCGCCGGCCCAGCCCGCGCCCACCTCACCCGCAGCTGAGGCGCCCGCGTCCGCGACTCCCGCGTCGGCGCAGCCGGTCACCGGGCCGCCGCTCAGCGGCCAGCCGCAGCCCGGCCCGTACGCCCCCGGCTACGCCCAGGTGCCGTACGGGCACGGCCAGCACGGGCAGTGGAGCCATGGCCAGCCGTACGCCGGCCACGGCTACAGCCAGCCGCACGTCAGCTGGTCGCCGCCGCCCGGTGCCGCCGCCCAGGCCGCCACCCAGCGGCCGAACCGGGTCGGTCGGATCGTCGCCGGCTCGGCGGTCGTCCTCGCCCTGATGCTCGGCTCCGGTGCGGTCGGCGGTGCGGTGGTGGCCGCCTTCGACAACGGCAGCGCGGCGCCGGCGGTGCAGACCGGCAGCAACGGCGGGGGCAGCAACGGCGGGGGCAGCGCGGCACCGGTGATCGACCGCTCGTCGCTCGCCGAGATCGCCGACGCCGTCCAGGACAGCGTGGTGTCGATCTCCACCGGCTCCGGTGAAGGCTCGGGTGTGGTGCTCAACGCCGAAGGCTTCATCCTGACCAACAACCACGTCGTCGAGTCGGCGCGCGGCGGATCGGTCACCGTGTACTTCGCCGACGGCGGCTCCGGGTCCGGCAGCGTGGTCGGCACCGACGCGCGCACCGACCTGGCCGTGGTCAAGGTCGACGACGTGGACGGGCTGTCCCCGGCGACCCTGGGCGACAGCAGCACGATGCGGGTCGGCGACACCGTACTGGCCCTGGGCAGCCCGCTGGGTCTGCAGGGTTCGGTGACCGCCGGGATCATCAGCGCGCAGGACCGCACCATCTCGGTGGGTGGCGGCCAGCAGCAGAGCCCGTTCGGCGGCGGCGGTCAGGTCAGCTCGATGTCCGGGCTGCTCCAGACCGACGCCCCGATCAACCCGGGGAACTCCGGTGGCGCCCTGGTCAACACCAACGGTGAGGTGATCGGCATCAACACCGCGATCGCCACCTCCGGGCAGGGCGAGGGCAACATCGGGGTCGGCTTCGCGATCCCCAGCAACAAGGCCAAGGACGTGGCCGAAGCGCTGATGGCCGGCGAGGAGGTCAGCCACCCGTATCTCGGGGTGAGTGTGACCGCCGCCGACGAAGGCGGCGCGTTGATCGCGGCGGTCGAGGACGGCAGCCCGGCCGACCAGGCCGGCCTGGCCCAGGGCGACGTGGTCGTGCAGATCGGCGACACCCCGGTCAACGACTCGGATGATCTTGTCGCGGCGGTGCAGTCCGGCCAGGTAGGGGAGCAGATTGAGATCACCTACGAGCGCGACGGCGAGGCGCGGACCGCCTCCGCCACCCTCGTCGACGCGCCGTGACCGCGACATGACGACAGGTTGACTTGCCCCCCCAGAGAGAGCGGCGGGTGGTGTGACCAAGGGGGTTGGTCACACCACCCGCCGTTCGCTACCGTCCCTGGCGTGCGCACCGAGACCTTCACCGACCGGTTCACCGTCGCGGCGGCACCGGACCGGGTGCACGCCCACCTGGCCGACCCGGCCAACCACGTCGGGCTTTCGCCGCTGATCGTCGCGGTCCGTGACATCGAGCGGAGCGCCGACGCCGACGGCCACATCGTGCTGCGGTACGTCGCGGTGGAGCGGTTCAAGATCGTCGGGCCGCTGCGGTACGACAACATCCTGCACGTCCGGCAGACCGAGACCGATCCGGGTCGCCGGCTCGTGATGCAGGTACGCAGCCCGGCGCGGGTGTCGGTGCGATTCGTGATGGAGACCGAGCCCGACGGCACCGGATCGGCGGTCACCGTCACTGTCAGTCTCACCATGCCGACCCTGCTGCGCTCCTATGTGGTGCGAACGGCCAGGCGGGTGCAGATGTTCCGGGCCCGTACCCTGGCCGAAAGGATGAGCGGCTGACCCCGGCGTAGTCGATCGACGAGACTTCTTCCGCACGACATGCTGTGCGAAAGCGGTCGAGCAGTCGCGTGCGGTCGACAAGGCGGTCTAACCTGCAGCCGCGAGTAGCGGCAGAGGAGCAGGCACAGTGACGGTCGCCGAGACCAGGATGAGCGTGTGGGAGGCCCTGGCCGGGCGGGCGCCGGGGCAACCGGTCGCCCCAGCCGACTCCGGCCTGTGGGACGCCGTCGTCGAACGGCTCAACCCGGCCCGGGCCCGGCCGGTGCTGCGGCCCGGCATCGAGCACGTCGAATTGACCTCGGTACGCGGGATGCCGTACGTGATGCTCCGTTCGCCGGACGGTCGCGGCGGTGCCTGCTACCTGCGGCTGGCTCCGGACGAGTGGCGGCTCGCCCAGCTGATGGACGGCAGCCGTACGGTGGCCCGGCTGGTCGCCGAGTTCGCCCGGATCGCCGGCCGGCTCGCCCCCGACCAGGTCACCCGGGTCGTCGCCGACCTGGCCGGCAACCGGATGCTCGCCGAGTTGCCGGTCGACGCGTTCCGCCCGCTGGCGCGGGTGCATCGCAGGCCGTGGCCGCTGCGGTTCGGTCGCACCCTGCTGGCCGTGGCCCAAGGCCGGCGGACCGTGCTGGCCGACGTCGATCCGCTGGTCGGCGCCCTCTACCGGGGCGGCGGTCGGTTCCTGTTCACCCGGCTGGCGGCGGTGCTGCTGGCCGTCGTCGCGCTGGTCGGGTTCGCCGCGTTCTGCTGGACCTGGTGGCGCGGCGAGCAGGCGGTCTTCCTCACCAGCGGGTCGTACGCGGCCGGGGCGGCGGTGCTGCTCGGGTTGAACGTCGTCGCCCTCGCCTGCCACGAACTCGGCCACGCCCTGGCCACCAAACACGCCGGCCGCCGGGTGCCGGCCGCCGGGTTCCTCATCTACTTCGGTATCCCGTCGGTCTTCGTCGACACCACCGACGTCTGGCTGGCCGGCCGCCGCCAGCGGCTGATCACCACCGCCGCCGGGCCAGCCGCCGGTCTGGTACTGGCCGGCGTCGCCGGCATCGTCGGGCTGATCTTTCCGGCCGCCGCGCCGTGGACGTTCAAACTCGCCTTCGCCTGGTACCTCAACGCCCTGTTCAACCTCAATCCGTTCCTTGCTCTTGACGGCTACTACCTGTTGATGGACTGGCTGGAGATCCCGAACCTGCGTACCCGTGGCCTGGCCTACGTCGTCGGCCGGCTGCGCCGGCGCGGCCCGCGCTGGTCGGTGCTGGACCGGGAGGGCCGGCTGGTCGCCCTGTACGGGATGCTCGCCGTGCTCTGGGTGGTCATCGCGGTGAACCTGTTCTGGCGGATCTGGACCGACCGGGTCGCCGGTCTGGTCCTCGGCCTGTGGCGGTCCGGCTGGCCGGCCCGACTGCTGCTCGCCGCGGTGGTCGCCGGTCTCGCCGCCCCGCTGGTCTACCTGGCGGCCGGCTGGCTCGCCCGGCGCTGGCGGCGGCTGCGCGGCGCGTTCGCCGAGCGGCGGCACGCCAGCGACACCCCACGGCGGCTGGACGCGCTGCGCGCCAGCGCGCTGCGGACGCTGCCGGCCAGTGCGTTGAACCGGCTCGCCGCCCAGGCACGCTGGGTGCACCCGCGTACCGGTCAGCAACTCGTCGCCGCCGGCGCCGCCCAGCCCGCGGTCTACGTCGTGGTCGACGGCGCGGTGGAGGGTCGCGCGCCCGGCGACCCGGCCGGCACGGTCCGGCAGCGGCTCGGACCGGGCGGTCTGGTCGGTCTGGCCAGCGCCCTGACCGGTACGCCGGCCACGCTCACCTGGCGTACCGCCGGTACGACGCTGCTGGCGGTGCCGCCGACTGCGGTCGCCACGGTCGTCGGCCCGCTGCCCGGTCCGCCGCCGGCCGATCGGACCGCCGCCGAGTCGCTGTTCGCCGAGACCCCCGCGCTGTCCGGGCTGACCCCGGAGGACCGGCTGGGGCTGGTGTCCCGGGCCCGGCCGGCGGCGTTGCCGCCCGGCGCGCCGGTCCAGCTGTCCGACCCGTACGACGCGGTGGTCCTCGAGTCGGGTGTGATCGCCCTGATGGACGGCATCGAACTGCGCCGGGGCACGATGATCGGCCCGGTCGGTGCCGACCCGCCGGACGTGGTCGCGACCACCCGTACGCAGACCCGGCTGTGGCAGTTGCCGGCAGTCGCCGGGCTGCCGATGCTGCTCGGCGCGGCACCGTCGCAGGTGGCTGATGCCGCCGCGGCGACGGTCCGCGGCGCTCCGCCGACCAGCGGCGTGCATCCGCCTGCCGACTATCCGCCGCTGGCCGCCCCACCCGGCCCACCACCACCGGGGAGCGACGACGACCGGGTGGACCGACGGTTCGAGCGCCGGCTGTGGTGGCTGGTGCTGCTCCTGCTGCTGTTCGCGTTGCTGATCAGCGGCAGCAATCTGATGCCCGGACCGGCCTGGGCAGAGATGCCGACCGATCGGGCGCTGCTGCGGGCCGAGCGGGGCACCGTCGAGGTGCGCACCGCCGGGGGGCGTCTGCTGACGTTGCGCGACGGTGCGGCGGCCTACGTCTCCGAAGGAGACCGGATCGAAGTCGCCGACCGGTCGACCGGCGAACTCGTCTTCCGTGGTGGTGCCGCCACGGTGCTCTGCGCCTGGGTCGAAGCGGAGGTGGGGGCGCTGTGGAGCGACGGTACCCGGCCGGTCGCGCCGAGCGGGGAGCTGATCCTGGACCGGGGCCGGATCCTGGCCGATACCGCCAGCGTCTCCGGTGCCTTCCGGCCGTTGGCGATGACCGTGATCAGCCAGGACGCGGTACTGGCGAACCGGGGCGAGGCCTGGTTCGCGGTGAACGCCGGAGCGGCCCGGGTGTCGCTCGGCGAGGTGCGGCGCAACGGGGTGTCCCTGCGGACTACCGGGGAGCAGCTCGGCTGCGGTGACGGCCGGGTGGTCGATCCGCCCGGCGGTACGCCGAGCGCTCCCGCTCCAGGCGCCACCAGCGGATCGCCGACCGTTCAGAGCCCGTCGCCGGATCTCTCCGCGACCGGCCAGCCGACGCCGGCCCCGGCGCCGAACCCCGGCGTGACTCGCCAGCCGCAGCCGCAGCCGACTATTCCGGCCGCGCCGCCGAGCCCACCCGGCCCGCCGCCGACCAGCGCCCCGCCGCCGACCACGGCAGCGCCGACGACCGGTACGCCGACCAGCGAACCACCGCCGACCACCGCGCCGCCGACCAGCGAACCACCGCCGACCACCGCGCCACCCCCGAACGAACCCCCGACCATTTTCTGGGAGGTTCAGCCGCAGGGCCGGATCACCCAGCTGGTCAACAACGGACCCTGCAGCGATCACCCGACCAGCGTGCGCTGGATGGTCGTGGTCTCCGACGACTCACCCGACGGCCTGACCGTCGTCGCGAGGCAGAGCGGACCAGTGGAGAGGACGGAGACCTTCAGCGGCGCCGGGACACACAGCGGCTCCATCGGCCCGGTGGCCAGCCGGCAGGGCGCCGGAGGGACCGTGACGATCACGGTCACCGTCACGGACAGCGGAGGACTCAGCCGCCAGGTGGAGAGCAAGGTAGAGGTCGTCGATTGCGGGTGAACCCGGCGTTGTGACGTAGACATCGACCCGAGCGGAGATACAGGTGCTTTGTTGGTTCTGCCCGAAGGCGGCCAGGGGTGGCTGCCGGTTCTGCGGTCGAGGCGTGTGTGAGGACCACGCCCGCTTCGGTCCGTATCTGCTGGAGGTGCACCGGTCGGAGCACCGGGGACGGGCGGAGGGTCTGGTCGTCGAGGACGCGTTGCAGTGCGGCGCCTGCCGACCCAGGCCGCAGCCGGTGCCGATGCCGGAGCTGGACTGATCGCGGAGGAATCGGGTCACCGTCGGCCTCGTGGCTGATCGTTGGCCCGGACTACCCTGGAGCGATATCGACGAGGGGACCGGTGATGAGTGACTTCGACATCGCGCTCGAACGCCTACTGACCGATCCTGGATTCGCCGCCGCGCTGGCAGCCGACCCGACGGCGGCGCTCGCCGGCTATCAGCTCACCGTCGAGGAGCAGGAACTGCTGCGGACCCAGATAGGCGGTGTCGCGGGCGGCCCGACGGCGGCGGTGGAGACGCGGGCGAACCAGTCCAGCGCGTTCGGGCTGCTGAGCCCGTTGACCGGAATGATGGGTGGCTTCGGCGACATCGGCGCGGCGGCCGGTGCCGTCGACGAGGCTCTCGGCTCTGCCGGTGCGCAGAGCGGCTTCGGTTCGGCTGGAGCGCAGAGTGGTTTCGGCTCTGCCGGTGCGCAGAGCGGCTTCGGCCCGGCCGGGGCGGACAGCGACTTCGGGGCACGGCCGGAGGCTGCCGGTCCGCCGGTGCCGGACCGGTCCGCTGGGTTCGGCACGGCACCCCAGCCGGTCGAGCCAGCGGTGCCGGAGGACTACCGGACCCGGGTGGACGTCGACGGCGACGGCGAGTGGGACCGGCACATGGTCCGAGGACGGGCGGACGGCGGGGTGGACATCCTGGTCGACCGGGACGGCGACGGCCGGGTCGACTTCGTCGGCCGGGACGACGACGCCGACGGTCTGGTCGACTCCGCGGCGTACGACACCGACGGTGACGGGTTCTTCGAACAGACCCACTACGACGACGACGGCGACGGGTGGCTCGACCGCAGCGTCACCAACCAGCCGCCCAGCACCGAACCGCCCCCGGTCGGTGGCGGGCTGATCGGCGACAACCTACAGCTTCCCGAGGAACTGCGCTGACCTCCCCGCCGACCGCTCACCGGCGGTCGCGGGCCGCCCGTCGACAGGGGCTGGCGTCGATGGCCGCTGGGCCTGACGATGGGGTCAGGAGGTGATCGCGTGGTCGCCATCGCCACCGACCGGCTGACGAAGGTCTTCGACGACGGCACTGTCGCAGTCGACGGGGTGAGTCTCGCCGTCCCGTCCGGCCAGTTCCTGGTGTTGCTCGGGCCGACCGGGTGCGGGAAGTCGACAATCCTGCGGCTGGTCGCCGGCCTGGAGACTCCGACGTCCGGGCACGTGCTGATCGACGACCGGGTGGTGGACGGCTGGTCGGCGCAGCGACGACAGGTGTCCATGGTGTTCCAGGACCATGCGCTGTACCCGCACCTGACGGTCGCCCAGAACATCGCCTTTCCGCTGCGTATGGGTCACGGCCCGGCGGTGGAACAGCGGATCCGGCAGGTGGCCGCCGAGCTGGGCATCGCCGAACACCTGCACCGGCAGCCCGCCGTGCTGTCCGGTGGGCAACGTCAGCGGGTCGCCATGGCCCGGGCCATCGTGCGCCAGCCGAAGGCGTTCCTACTGGACGAACCGCTGTCCAATCTGGATGCCGGGCTGCGGGCCGGGCTGCGGGCCGATGTGACGGCGCTGGCCCGCCGGCACGGGGTGACCACCGTCTACGTGACCCACGACCAGACCGAGGCGCTGACGATGGCGGACCAGCTCGCGGTGCTCCGCAAGGGCCGGCTGCAGCAGATCGGGCCGCCGGAGCAGGTGTACGGTGACCCGGCGAACCTGTTCGTCGCGGCGTTCCTCGGCACCCCACGGACCAGCCTGCTGCAGGGGGCGGTCTACGCCGAGCCGGACCGGATGGTGATCGACCTCGGTTCGCAGGTGCTGGAGTTGCCGGTGGGTGACGCCCGGGTGGCCCGGCTGGCCGAGCACCACACCGAGCGGGTGACCGTGGCGTTGCGGGCCGACGCGCTGTACCCCGTACCGCCGACCGGCGCTGACCCGGCGCGGCCCGACGGCCCGGACCCGGCCGGGTCCGACCGGAGGCTGTCGGTCTCCCTGCGCGGCACGGTCCGGGCGGTGGAGAACCTCGGCCACGAGGCACTGGCCTGGGTGGACACCGGCGGCCTGCCCACCTCTCCGGCTGAGTCGCAACTGGATCTGCCGGATCCGCAGACCCACCTGGCCGAGCTGCTGGCTGAGGATCCGCCGCCCCGACACCAGCTGCGGGAAACCATCGCCCGGATGATCCCGCAGCAGCGCCGTCCGGACCCGCCGGCGACCGCCCGGACCCGGTACGGCTTCTACCCGGTGTACGAGCCGGATCCATCCGATCCACCGGACGGTGACGGCGATGTCGTGGTCCGGGTGCCGGCGACAGCACCGCCGCGGCCCGGCGAGACGATGACCATGGCGCTGGACCTGGCCCGGCTGCTGCTGTTCGACCGGTCCGGGCACCGCATCCGCCTGCACTGACGCGCCTGTACCGCGACCCGGTCGGTGCCGTGGCTGCCGGCGGTCAGACAGCGGCACCGGCCAACTGGTCCAGTGCCGAGTCCAGCTCGTCGGCGTACGCGTAGGTGATCGCGCCTTCGTCGGCGCGGATCCGCACCTTGCGGCGCAGCTGGTTGACGTCCCGGTCGATGTCGGCGGTGCCGCTGGTCAACGAGGTCCGCAGGTTACGGACCAGGTTTTGCAGGTCGAGGCCGGCGTCGCGGCGGATCGCGCCGTCCGCCAGCCCGTCGTCGATCACCTGACCGAGCAGGGTGATCGCCTCGTCGACGGTCGGAACGACCGGTGCGGTCGCCGCTGGCGCGGTGTCGGTTGCCGCGGGGGTCGGCGCGGCGCCGGTGGCGGGTGCGTCGGTGGGAGGTGCGTCTGCCGACGGCCCTGGCTGCGTCGGCGGGGTGGGACCGGCGGGCGTACCGGCGGACCGCGGTTGCCCGGCGGGCGGCGGATGGTCGCTGCCCGGCCGCCGCGGCACCTCGGGCTGCAGCAGCAGGATCACGGCGACCGCTACGGCGCCGACCACCAGTAGCGTGGCGACCCTGGAATCGAGCCGGCCGACCCGCCGTTGACCGTCGACAGCCGGCGGCCCGGCGTCGGCGGCCGGTGTTTCGGCGTCGGCGGGTGGCGGAGCGTCGGACCCGGCCGCCGCCGGCAGGGTCATCGTCGGCGCGAGCATGGTCGCAGCCTGCGGATCGGCCGGTAGCAACTGGTCCCGCAGCGCGGCGCCGACCTGGTGCGCGGTGGGGCGGCTCAGCGGGTCCCGGGACAGGCAGCGCAGGCAGATCTCGGCGACCGGGGTGGGCAGTCCGGGCACCGTCAGCGGCGGGATCTCCTGATCGAGTGCGCGGTGCAGGTCGTCCCAAGTGTCGGCGGGGTACGGTACCCGGCCGGTGAGGGTCTCGTAGAGCAGGACGCCGAGCGAGTAGACGTCGGCGGCGGGCTGTGCCGGTCGGCCGTCGAGGCGTTCCGGGGCCACGTACGCCGGGGTGCCGAAGGTCTCGCCCTCCTCGTCCTCGTCGGGGGCGCCGATCTGGGTGGCGATACCGAAGTCGAGCACCTTGGCACCGATCGAGGTCATCATGATGTTCGCCGGAGTGACGTCGCGGTGCACGATGCCCAACCGGTGCGCGGCGGCCAGCGCCTCGGCTACCTGGGCGCAGGTCTCCACCGCCGCCGGCCAGGTCAGCGGGCCGGCGGTGAGCCGGGCGTCCAGCTCCTCACCGGACAGCAGCTCCATCACCACGAACGCGGTGACGGTGCCGTCCGGTGCGACCGCCTCGCCGTAGTCGTGCACCGCGGTCACGTGTGGATGGATCAGCTGGGCGGCGGACCGTGCCTCCTCCCGCACCATGCTGCGGAACCGTGCGTCGGCGGCCAACGACGCGGCGAGCACCTTGACCGCGACCACCCGGTCGAGCACCTCGTCGCGGGCGCGCCAGATGACCGACATGCCGCCGGCACCGATCCGGTCGATGAGACGGTATCTGCGGGCGAGCAGTTCGCCCGCTTGCAGCGATGCCATCGTTGTCGCACCTGCCTGGGGAGTGGAGGTCGTATCAGGCTGCGCGAATTGGCACGTCCTGTCAACGGCACGGTAAACAGGTGAACATTTATCATTTAGCCCGACATGGGCCAGGATTGCCGATGAGCCGGTAATACCGACCGAGCCCGGGCGGTGAGCCGACCCCGACCGGCGGCCATCGGGCCCGTGCCAGGATGAATGCCATGGTCAACGGTCCGGTCGCCTTCGTGCTGGGCGGCGGCGGGGTGCTCGGCGCGGTCGAGGTCGGCATGCTGCGCGCCCTGTTCCGCTCCGGCATCGAGCCCGATCTCGTCGTCGGCACCTCGATCGGGGCCGTCAACGGTGCACTGGTCGCCGCCGACCCCTCCGAGGCGGTCACCCTGCGGCTGGTCCGGCTCTGGGCCTCCCCGGAGGCCAGCGAGGTGTACGGCGACTCGATGGCCCGTCAACTGCGCCGGTTCGCCGCCCGTACCCACCTGCACTCGCCACGGCCACTGCGCCGGCTGCTGGAGGCCGAACTGGGCGACACCACCACCTTCGCCGACCTGGCCGTGCCGTTCCACTGCTGTGCCGCCAGCATTGAACGCGCCGCCGAACACTGGTTCGACGCCGGCCCGGTGGTGCCGGCAGTGCTCGCCTCGGCCGCGGTGCCCGGCCTGCTGCCACCGGCCGAGATCGACGGCGAGCACTTCGTCGACGGCGGGATCGTCAACTCGATCCCGATCGGCAAGGCCGTCGAAGCCGGGGCGAAGCGCGTCTTCGTGCTCCAGGTCGGCCGGATCGAGCGGCCACTCAGCGCGCCCCGGCGGCCCTGGGAGGTCGCCCAGGTCGCCTTCGAGATCGCCCGCCGGCACCGGTTCGCCCGGGAACTGGCGGCGCTCGGCCACGATGTGGAGGTGCACGTACTGCCGACCGGTGGGGGAGAGACACGTGACGACACACCCTGGGCGTACCGGGACATGACTGCTGTCGGCCGACGGATCAGCCGCGCCTACACCGCCTCCCGGCGTTACCTCAAGACCAACGTGGCCGGCTGCTGATGCCGCTGCCACCCCGCTGGGTACGCCGGGCACTGCTCGCCCCGGCCGTACCGCTGCTTGCCGCTGCGGTGCTCACCACGCTGCCGTTCTGGATCTTTCTGGCCGCCGCCGCCTCGCTGCTGGTGCCCGGCCGGCTGCGGGTGTTGCGACTGTTCTGGGTCGCCGTGGTCTATCTGCTGTGGGACACCGCCGCTCTGACCGCCCTATTCGGACTCTGGCTGGCCTCCGGCTGCGGCTGGAAGATCCGCAGCCCGGCCTTTCAACGCGCCCACTACGTGCTGACCGGTTGGTTCCTGACGTTCTTCTTCTGGCACGCCCGTTGGGCGTTGCGGCTGAGTATCGACGTGGTCGGCACCGATCCGGACACCGCGCTGCCCGGCCGTCCCGAACTGGTGGTGTCCCGGCACGCCGGCCCGGGTGACTCGTTCATCCTGATCCACGGCTTGGTCAACTGGTTCGACCGGGAGCCGCGGATCGTGCTCAAGGAGACCCTGCAGTGGGATCCGGCGATCGATGTGCTGCTCAACCGGCTGCCCAACCGGTTCATCGCCCCCGGTGACCGGCGCGCCGAGCCGGTCGAGACCCAGATCGCGCATCTGGCGACCGGACTGGACGCCAACGACGCGTTCGTCATCTTTCCCGAGGGCGGCAACTTCACCCCGGGCCGGCGCAGCCGGGCCATCGAGCGGCTGCACGCGTTGGGACTGCACGGGATGGCGGCCCGCGCCGAGTCGATGCGGCACGTTCTGGCGCCGCGCCCCGGCGGCCTGCTCGCCGCGCTGGACGCGGCCCCGGACGCGGGCGTCATCTTCGTCGCGCACACCGGTTTGGACCGGATGCTGACCGGAGCCGACGTGTGGCGGGAACTGCCGATGGACAAACGGATCGTGATGCGGTTCTGGTCGGTGTCGCCCGAGGAAATCCCGGCCGGCCGTGACGAACGCATCGAGTGGCTCTACGACTGGTGGGCGCGGATCGATTTGTGGATCGAGAAGAACCGCTCGGACACCTTGAGGGCGTAGGGTTCG
Organism: Micromonospora sp. LOL_014; assembly: GCF_048060245.1. Classification (NCBI taxonomy): domain Bacteria; kingdom Bacillati; phylum Actinomycetota; class Actinomycetes; order Micromonosporales; family Micromonosporaceae; genus Micromonospora; species Micromonospora sp. LOL_014. The sequence goes on along the minus strand of NZ_JBHMIP010000002.1, from coordinate 21,799 downwards.
CTCCGTGGATCAAATCTCCGTTGTGACGACGGTGGTGGATGCCCGTTCGGTCGCCGAGGTGCTTGCCGCTTCTGCGGTTGCCGGCCGGTTCGCCGCCTGCGCCCAGATCGGTGGTCCGGTGGCCAGCACCTACTGGTGGGAAGGCCGGGTGGAGACCACAAAGGAGTGGTCTGTGCAGTTCAAGACCGCCACCGACCGTAGCGACCCACTGGTCACCTATCTGCGCACCGCGCACCCCTACGACGTACCCGAGATCCTGGTCGCCGTCATCGAAGCCGGCAATCCCGATTACGCCCGGTGGGTGTACGACCACACCCGTCCCTGAGTCGTTCCTCAGCTCAGTCGTCCATTCGTGGTCGGCTGGTCCTGAACCGTCCGTACCCGAGTCGTCCGCTCGGTCGGACTGAGTACCCGCACTCTGTCGGTCACCCGGCCGGGCGACGACGATGCGGTTGTGAGCAGTACCGCGACAGCCCACTACCCGTGCCCAGCCTGCGGCACGCCGGCGAGCCTCGCCGCCGGCTGCCCGGGCTGCGGCCGAGGGCCCGACCCGGTCGCCGCCGAGGTGATCCGGCTCGACGGCGAGATAGCCGGGCTGGCCGCCCGCGTCGAACAGGCCAGGTCCGCGTGGGCCACGCTGAGTGGGCAGTTGCACGCCGCGCAGGTCCGCCGGCAGCAGTTGGCGGTCCGGCTGCAGGCAGCGGTACGGGCGACGACCGTCCAACCGGCCCGGCCAGCCGTCGCGCCGGCCGGTGCGACGGCAGCCCCACCAGCCGGCGGCCCGTCACCACGGCCGGAGACCTCCATCCGTACCGTGCAGACCATTCTCTTCGTCCTCGGTGGACTTCTGCTCGGCACCGCCGCGATCGTCTTCACCGCGGTCGCCTGGGCCAGCGTCGGCGTCGGTGGCCGGGCCGCGATCCTGGCCGGCGTCACCGCCGTACTGCTCGCCCTGCCGCCGCTGGCCACCTGGCGCGGCCTGCGCGGCACTGCCGAGACGTTCGCCGCGCTCGGGTTGCTGCTGGTGTTGCTCGACGGCTACGCCGCTCGCTCCGTCGACCTGTTCGGCGCCGCCGACCTGCCCGCCGCCCGGTACGCCGCCGCCGCGTTCGCCGTCACCGGCCTGGTCGCCGCCGGCTACCACCTGACCACCGGCCTGGCCGCGGCTCGCTTCGCTGCCCTGCTCGCCGCGCAACCCGTGCTGCCGCTGCTCGCCGCCGACCTGCGCGCCGACGCCGCCGGCACCACCCTGTTGCTGCTCGGCACCGCCCTGGGCACCCTGGCGATGATCGCGCTCACCCCGCCGGCCCGGTTGGCGCTGCGGATCACCGGCTGGGTGGCCGTCGGCGTGGCGTTGACCGCCGCCGGGATCACCGCCCTGGCCGCCGTCATCCTCGGCCACCCGTCCGGCGCCCCCGCCCTGGCCGGGTCGCCGCTACTGGCGGTTGCCGCCGTGCTGGTCGTCGCCGGCCGGCTCACCGGCGTACCGGCGCTGCAGGCGATCAGCCTGGCCGGACTGGCACCGGCGGTCACCATCTCCGTCATCCGGGCTGGCACCGAACCGGCACCGTCGCTGACTCTGGCCATCGCCGCCAGCACCGCCGTCGGGCTCGCCCTCGCCGGCCGCTACCTGCGCGGCCGGCTGCCGGCGGTGGTCCGCACCGGGCCATGGGCGGGTGCGCTGCTGGTGACCGGGCTGCTCGGGACCGGCATGCTGCTCGCCGCGCTGGTCGTCGGGGTCGCCGGCATTGCGGCGGCCCGCCCGCTGTGGCGGGCCGGCACCGGCCCGGTCGACGCGCCCGGCGACTGGCAGTTGCCGTTCGCCGTCGTCGCGGTCACCGGCGCGCTGATCCTGCTGCTGCCCCGGGTGCTCCGGCCGGTGCTGCTCACCGTCGGTGCCGCCACCGGCCTGCTGACCGTACCGGCGGCGATCCCGGTGCCGTGGTGGGCGGTCGCCGCGAGCGGCCTGGCCGGTGGGGCGGTAGCGGCGGTACGGGCCGCCCGGTCCCGGCATGCCGTCGTCGCGTTGCCCAGCGCGGCCGTCGCCGCCCTGATGACCGGCCACGCGCTGCTGGTCAGCGCCGGCCGACCGGCAGTCGCCACGGCCGCCGTCGCGGTCGTCATCGGCACCGCGCTCGCCGTCGCCGCCGTCGCCCGCCGCGCCGTGCGGCGACCCGAAGCCTGCTGGTGGCAGGCCCCGATCGGCGGCCTCGGCGTCGCCGTCGCGGTGGCCGGCTGGCCCGCCCTCGTCGCGCTCGCCGTCCACACCTTCGACACGTCGGCGGGCTGGCCGGCCCGCGCCGCAGCGGCCGCCGCCATCGGGCTGCCGGTCGCGCTGGTCGCGGTCCGCCGCTGGTGGCCCGGATACCTCTGGTACGCCGGGGCGGCGCTGCCGGTCACCGTCGTCGCCACCCTCGTCGCTCCGGCCGTCGGGGCCGTGCCGTACGTGCCGGGGGAGTCCACCGGCGGGTACGCCGCCGCGGCGGCACTGCTGCTGGCTGTCGCCGCGACCCTCGTCCCCCGTGGCGTACTGCGGCTGCTGCTGACCGGCGTGGCCGCGGCGCTGGTGCTGCCGGCGGCGGTCAGCACCCTGCCGGTGCTGGCGTCGCTGCTGCTCACCCCGTACCGCTGGCTGGACGCCAGCTGGGCCGGCGTACCGGCCGGGACCGGACTCAGCCCGGCGCTGCCGGCCTCGGTCCCCGCCGCCGAGGCGGTCACCCTGGCCGTGCTCGCAGCCGCCGTCACCGTGGCCGTCGTGGCCGGTTACCGGGCGCGGTACGCGATGCCGGCCGGCGGCCCGGTCGCCTTCGTAGCCCTGCTGGCCGCCCTGGCCAGCGCCGGGACGCCGTGGCCGGTGGTGCCGGCACTCAGCCTCGCCGCCGGACTCGTCGGGCTGGTGGTCGCCGCCCGGTCCACCGCCGCGCCGCAGGTGGCGGTCACCCTGCTGGTCGGTGCCCCACTGGCCGGGTCCGGGTTGGCCGGTCTACTGCCCACCCGGGTCAGCACCCTGACCGCGCTGGCCGCCGTGGTGGCGTGCGCCGCCGGAATCGGCGCGGTGGGTCGCCGTACCCCGGTGCGGGTGGCTGGCGGGATCGTCGCTGTGGTCGCCGGCGGTGTCCTCGCCGCGACCGCCGTGTGCGCCGCTGACCTGCCGGTCCGGGTCGGCGGGTACGCGGTGCTCGCCGTCGCCGCGCTGGCCCTGGTCGTCGGCGCGGTGCTGGCCCTCCGGTCGGCCACCGGGGGCGGACGGGGGCGGGCCGAGTCGATCGGCGTCGAAGTAGCCGGGCACGCCGTCGCCGGTGCGGCCCTGCTGATGACGGTCGGCTCGGCCCGGTACGCCGCCGGGGTATGCACCCTGTGGGGCGTCGTGCTGGGTGCCCGGGTACTGCTGGCAACCGTCCACCCGGTGCCGCTGCGGCCAGGCGGACGGCAGGCGGTGCCGCACCGGCCGTGGGCGCTGGCCATGACGGCCCTGGCCAGCGAGATCATCGCCTGGTGGCTGCTGCTGGCCAGCGAGCAGGTGGCGCTGACCGAGGCGTACACGCTGCCGGTGGCCCTGGCCGCGCTCGGCGTCGGCTGGCTGACCCTGCGCGCCCACCCGCAGCGGTCCAGCTGGCTCGGGTACGCCCCCGGGCTGGCCGCCGCCCTGCTGCCCAGCCTCGGCTCGGTGCTGGTCGCCGACGGTCAGCCGGTGCGCCGGCTGCTGCTCGGGGCCGGGGCGGTGGCGGCGGTGCTGCTCGGTGCGGCGTACCGCCGGCAGGCCCCAGTCATGATCGGCGGTGCGGTGCTGGCGGTCCTCGCGGTGCGGGAGCTCGTCGCCGTCTGGGACCTGCTGCCCCGGTGGAGCTTCCTGGCCGTCGGCGGCCTGGCGTTGATCACTCTGGCGGTCACCTACGAGCGCCGTCGCCGGGATCTGCGCAGATTGCGTACTGTTGTCGGCCGGATGACCTGACCGGGAGGGGGCTAGCGTCACCCGGGTTCCGGGGGCAGACAGGATTACCCCGTGCGGCGGATCCCCGCAGACTGAAAACGCCGCTGGCCCGGCCATCCCCGGCACCGCCAGTACCCCGACACGACCACCCGGGCACGGCCGCCCTGGCGCACGGCCACTACCCAGACACCCGCCACCCCCCCCGAATCGCCGGCCCCGACGGGCCGGGAGAGCCACGGAAGGTATTCGATGACTGCTGCCGCACCCACCCGTACCAGTCCCCAGCCGCGGGGCAGCGACTATGCCGACCTGTCGCGGCGGGTGAGTCAGGTCGGGCTGCTGGACCGCCGACCAGCCTGGTACGCCGCCCGGATCGTGCTGACCGTCGGGGCCTACCTGGCCGGCTGGGCGGTACTGCTGGCCGGCGGGGACAGTTGGTGGCAGCTGCTGACCGCCGTCGGGTTGGCGGTCGCCGCCACCCAGGTGGCGTTCCTCGGCCACGACGCCGGACACCGGCAGATGTTCCGCACCCGTCGGGCCAGCGAGACCGCCGGTTTGCTGCTCGGCAATCTCGGGGTCGGGCTCGGCTACGGCTGGTGGATGGACAAGCACACCCGGCACCACGCCAACCCGAACCACGTAGACGACGACCCGGACGTCGGAGCGGGTGCGCTGGTCTGGACCGAGGAGCAGGCAGCCGCGACTCGGGGCTTCGGCCGCTGGTTGGCCCGCCGGCAGGCGTACCTGTTCTTCCCGCTCCTGCTGCTCGAAGGCCTGTCCCTGCGGGTGGCCAGCATCCAAGCGGTGATCAACGGCCCGGTGAAGCGGCGCGCCGTGGAGGGGGCGCTGCTGGCGGTGCACACCGCCGCGTACCTCGGGATCGTCTTCGCGGTGCTGTCGCCGCTGCGGGCGGTGGCCTTCATCGCGCTGCACCAGGCGCTGTGGGGTCTCTACATGGGGTGCGCGTTCGCGCCGAACCACAAGGGTATGCCGATGTTCGGCCCGGACGACGACCTGGACTTCCTGCGCAAGCAGGTGCTGACCTCCCGAAACGTGCGCGGTGGCTGGTCCGTCGACCTGCTGCTCGGTGGGCTCAACTATCAGATCGAGCACCACCTGTTCCCCAGCATGCCGCGGCCGCACCTGCGGTACGCCCAACCGATCGTGCGCGGCTACTGCCAGGAACGCGACCTGCCGTACACCGAGGCCGGGTTGCTCGACTCGTACGCCGAGGCGCTGCGCCACCTGCACTCCGTCGGCCGTCCGCTGCGTTGAGTCGGCCGGCTGCCGCGGCTGATCCACCCGGTTCCGCTCCCCGCCGTACCCATGATCAGTTGATGAAAATTCGGTCTGCTGCCGGCGTGTCGCCCAGCTCAGCGTCAAGGGATCATGATGACCGCTGGGTGGCAAGTGCGGGGCCACCTCAGTGGGCGGCCCCGCACCGTCGGTCGGCCTAGCGCTGCCTGCCGGTCGGCCTAGCGCTGCCTGCCGGTCGGACTGCTCCGCCTGCCGGTCAGGCGTCGAACAGGTCCAGCATGTCGTCCGACATGTCGATGATCTCGCCGTCCGGCTTCTCCACGGTCACCGGCTCGCCGAAGTTGGCGTACCCGATGGTGATGGTGCCGGAGGTGGGCGACACGCTCTCCAGGTCGATGACCATTTCGACCAGCCGGCCCTCGGCGTCGAGGGCCGCGGTGAACGGCACCGCCTTGGCGGCGTCACCCAGATCGGCGAGCATCTCCTCGTCGGCGCTCGGCGACTGGGTCATGTCGATCGAGCCGGCGATCTCGGTTTCGGTGGACCACTCGGCCTCGGCGACGCTGCCGATCATCTCGGCCGGGTCACCGGTCGGCATCATGCTGAAGCCGGCACCGGCAGGAAGCTTCGAGGTGTCCGACTTCATCCACACGTCGGCGAGCTCGTCCATGTCCGTGCCGCCGAGCTGCATGTAGATGTCGGTGCCGAGCTGGCGAAGAACGATCTTCACCGTGTCGCCGTCGGCACCCATGTTGATCTCGATGTTCGCCTTGTCACCGGCGGGGTCGACGTCGCCGACGACCTCCATCAGGGCGCCGTCGGCCTCGGTGCCCAGGCTCATGGTGAGCCGTGCACTCTCCTCGGTGCTCTTAGCGGTGGCGGTGGCGATCGCCTCCGTGGCGTCACCCCGGCTGTCGGCGGCACCGGCCTCGGCGCTGCTGTCGGTCGCGGGTGCGTCGGTGTCAGCCGTGCCGCCGCAGCCGGAGACCGCGAGCGAGAGCGCGGCGACGACGCCGATTCCGGCGTGCGTCATCCGTCGAATGTGCATGAAAGTGTTCCGTCCCCTCGTGAATGATTGCCGGCGGGAGCACGCCACGATGGTGGCGCCTTAGACGTCGCCGTACCACTGCGGTTCGGCGCCCGCCGGCTGGTGCCGCGTCAGCCTACCGGTCGGCTCCGGTCCGGGGTGGACCGCTGCCGATCGGTGCGCGGTCCGGTGCCGACAGATGCGGCGCGGTGCCGACAGGTGCGGTCCGGTGCCGATCGGGTCAATCGAGTCAATCGGCGAGGGCGGCGACCATCGCCTCCGGCATCGGCACGATCTCGCCGTAGGTGGGGGCCTCGATGGTCTCGGCCCGGCCGAAGTTACCGAGGCGCAGCCAGATCGTCGGCATTTCGGGCATCTGCTGCTCGTCGCCGAGGGACAGGTCGACGAGCCGGCGCTCGCGGTCGAGGGCGGCGGTGAACGGTACGGCGCGGATCATGTCACCCAGCTCACCGAGTTCGCCGAGTTCATCGAGTTCGGGCAGGGCCACAGAGGACCATTCGGTCAGGTCGACGGTGCCGGCGATCACGTTGTCCCCGGTCCACTCGGCTGCGGTGACGCCGCCGATCAGACCGGCCGCGCCGATCAGATCGCCCTTGGCCATCGTGTCGAAGGTGCCCCCGGGCGGGAGGTTCGCCCGATCGGTGTGGAACCAGACCCCGGCCCGCTCTCCGCTGCCGCTCATGAGGTAGAAGTCTTTCTCCAGCAGGATCATGGTGATCATCACCGTGGATCCGTCCTCCGGAAAGTAGGACTCGACCTTGATCCGTTGGTTCTCCGGGTCGATCTCGGCGTGCGCCTCGGTCGTCTCGCCGGACCGGCTGGACATGACGAACCGCACCCTGGCGGGCTGCTCCTGGGCCTTGCCGATCGCGGCGGCCAGCGCCTGCGTGGCGTCGCCGTGGTCGTCAGCCCGGTCGTCGGCGGAGGTGGCCGAGGCTGTGGCCGTCGGGTCCGGGTCGGTGGCGGGGCCCGACCGGCCGCACCCGGTGACGGCGAGGGCGAGGGAAACAACAAGCCCGCCGACAATTGCAGCGGTCTGCCTCGTTTGTGGCATTGATGCCTTCCCAAACAGGAATGACTGATGAGGGGGTCAACCTACTCGCCGCGACCCGCGTGCCGATCAGTTGGGCGGGACAGACGGTAAGGTCACCGCATGGCAGAGGTGCTGGACACCGCACAGGTGCAGGCCGCGCTCGCGGAGCTGACGGACTGGGTAGGCGACCCCGAGGCGATCGCCCGTACCGTCTCGTTGGCGACCTTTCCCGACGCGGTCGCCGTGGTGACCCGGGTGGCGATCACCGCCGAGGAGATGGACCACCACCCGGACATCGACATCCGGTGGCGGACCCTGACCTTCCGGTGCCGCACCCACTCGGCCGGCGGCACCACCGCCCTGGACATCGAGCTGGCCCGCCGGATCGACGAGATCGTCGCGGCGCAGGGCTGACGGGGGAGCGGACACGGTGACATTCCCAGACCGGGAGAGGTACGCGGTGGGATTCCTGACCGGGGGAGGTACGCGGTGAGATTCGAGGTCAGCAAGGTGCTCGACGCGATCGAGCGCCGACTCAGCACCGACCCGGCGACCGCACGCGCCGTCGTGGACCTGGCCGAGGTCGTCCGGTACGTCGACTTCGACAACGGTCGGCCGGCCAACATGCTGCGCCTCGGGCAGCTGATCGACGCCCTCGGCCGCAGCGTCGCCGAGGAGAACGTTCCGGTGTACGTGGTCGTGCACCGAGGCATGCTCTCCGACGCCGACCTGACCTCCAACGAGCGGATGGTCGCCCGCCGGTGGTCCGACGACGGCCTGGTGGAGGTGCTCGCCGACCCCGCCGACCGGCTGCTGGAGGTCGCCGAACTGCTCGGCCTGCCGGTGCTCAGCCGCCACCGGTTCGACGGCATGCGCGGGCGTTACCAGTGGCTCAACCAGCCTGGCCGGCTGCTCGCCCCGCTGCCCGGCCACGGCGGCCCGGCGCTGACCGCCCGCGCCGGTGGCGGCAACACACCGGCGACCGCCGAGCCGTCGCCTGCCGGTGCGCAACTGCTGGCCCGGCTGTGGAGCTGCCCGGACCCGGAGTGCGCGTTGTTCGGCCGGATGCGGGTCGGCCGCCCCGGCGGGCAGCCGCCGCCGACGCTGCGTACCGGCCAGCCGACCTGCCCCCGGCACGGGGAACGGCTCACCGAGACGGGTGCCCGCCCGCCGGCCGAGGTGCTGTCGATCCGGATCGACGGCATGGTCCGGCAGCGGTTCGTCGTCTCCGCCGACCACCCGATGGTGGTCGGCCGGGCACCCGAGCGCGGCGAAGGCATCATGCTCGGCCAGTGGCTCACCGAGGAGGCGCGGCGCTGGATCAGCCGCAGCCACGTCCGGTTCGAGCTGCACGGCAGGGACCTCGTCGTGCAGGACGTCAGCACCAACGGCACCGGCGTACGGCCGGGGGGTTCGCCCGACGACGACGAACGCCGCACCATCAAACGCCAGGCCCGGCCGTTGCAGGCCACCGACGTCGTCGAGCTCTACCCGGGGGTGCACATCGCCCGGTCGAAGGTCTGGGCCACCGGTGGCGTGTCGAACCCGACGTCGGTGATGGCCGACGCGCCGACCATGGCGCTGCGAATGATGGACCGCCCCTGACCCTTGACCCGCGTTTCCTTCAGCCCCGCAACACCTGCTCGGCCGGCCAACCCGCCACGATGAGCCAGGCGCACAGGCGGCTCGCGGTCACCGCGTGCGCGGAGTCGGGCGGTACGGCCGGTGTGCGCTCAGTGCTCATGAGGCCGATTGTCGTAGGTCTCGCCGTTGACCGGGCGCGGGCGCTCGACGACACCGGGGCGGGTCAGCGCGCTCTTGTAGACCGCGATCGCCACCATCCGGCCGTCCCGGCCACCGGCGACGACGGTGCCGATGAGCCCGACGACCTGCGACTGCTCCTGGTCGAGCCCGTAGCGGATGTCGGCGACCCGGACGATCATCGACCGGTCGGCGTACACCCAGTCGGCCTTGCCCAGGCGCAGCGTGTCGCCGACGCGGAGCAGTTCGTCACGCGACATCGTCACCATCCCCATTCCCATCGGCTTCGTCGTCGGGGGTCACCGGAGGCCACAGGCCGGCGAAATAGAGTACGGCCATCACCCGTCGGGCCTTTCCCGGATCGTGCCGGCGCAGCACCGCGAGCGCCTTCGTGAACGGCTCGCAGAGCGCGGCGGAATTGCACACCCGGCATTCGGCGAGTCGGCTCGGCAGATGCGTGCTGACGATCTCCCGCGCCCGCCGTACCACCGGATGATCAACTGACAGGTGGACGCTGTCCGGCAGTGGCGGTCGGTTCGGCGTCGAATCATGATCCTTTTCTCCGCCGGGCGGCGTGCCGATCGAGGTGTAGCGGGCGAGGCGGGGTGTGCCGCCGATCCCGTCGTTGCGTACCACGTGATCTCCCTTGCCGTCGTCGAAGCGCCTGTGGCGATTTCTACCCTGGACTGTGCGACCTCGACACGGAATACTCAGTTCACCGATTGCCATGCGTCAGTCATTCCAGCGCGTACCAGTGGATTCCAATGGAGGCCAGGAGATGAGTGAACTTCAGGATCTGTTGCGCAGTGAGCGCCTCAAGCGCAACCTGACCCAGGCCCAGGTGGGTGAGGCCATCCGGGTCAGCAATTCCCTCATCGGCGCGTTCGAGACCGGCAAGTCGATCCCACTGCCGGACACCGCCGTCGACCTCGACCGCATCTACGAGACCGGCGACCAGATCCAGCGGCTGTCCCGGACCGCCCGGGAGGACGCGCAGGCCCTGTGGCTGCGCTCCTGGCTGGAGAGTGAGCGCCGGGCGCTGGTGCTGCGCTCGTTCCAGCCGCTGGTGATCCCGGGGCTGCTGCAGACCGAGGCGTACGCCCGCGCCGTCCTCACCGCCGGGCCGCGCACCCGGCGGCGGCTTGACGAGGCGCTCGCCGTTCGACTGGAACGCCAGTCGGCCACGCTGGACCGCGGCGAGGACATCCAGTTCACCGCGATCATCGCCGAGGCGGTGCTGCGCCTGACCGGCGCGTTCATGAAGGACCAGTTGGAGCACCTGGTCGACATCGGTCACCGCCCGGATGTGCAGATCCGGGTGCTCCCCGCCGATGTCGGCATGCACCCCGGGATCGCGGGCGCGTTCGTCATCGCCTGCCTCCCCAACGACCGACGGGCCTGCTACCTGGATGACCAGCTGAGCGGCCGGATCGTCACCGAGGCTCAGGACGTGGTCGACCTGGAACAGACGTGGGATGCTGTGTCGGGACTGGCACTCACCGTCAGCCAGAGCCGTGACCTGATGCTAAGGATGATCGATGAACACGAGTGAGCCGATCTGGCGCAAGTCCAGCCGCAGCAGCTCCAACGGCGGCGACTGCGTGGAGGTCGCCGACAACCTGCCGGGCCGGGTGCTGGTGCGCGATTCCAAGGACCGGGCCGGTGGCACCCTGGCCTTCGCGCCGGCCGCCTGGTCCGCCTTCGTCGCCCACACCCCGTCCGCCGTACGCTGACCCACCCCCAACGCCGCCCCACCCAGCCCTCTGGGCATGTGCACTCAGCCGACCGGCCTCGCCCCCGTCCCACCAGCCGGGGCGAGGCCGGCCGCGCGAGCCGCGCCGCCCGGATCGCGCTACGCCGACCAGCGCCCGTACCTTGCCAATCCTCGTGGGCTGGCCAGCATGTACGAGACAGTGCTCCGCGAAGCGACGACGGCAGATGATCTCGTTCGATGGCTCGACGGCCCGACACTCGTCCGGCTCTGGCCCACCCAGGTCGTGCCTCCGCAGGTACGGTGGCTGTGGGAGTCCAAACACCAGGCACTCGTTCACACCCGGCGTGGATCCGGGCCGCGACCTGATCGTGAGGATAATCGATGAACACGAGTGAGCCGATCTGGCGCAAGTCGAGCCGCAGCAGTCCGAACGGCGGCGACTGCGTGGAGGTCGCCGACAACCTGCCGGGCCGGGTGCTGGTGCGCGATTCGAAGGACCGGGCCGGTGGCACGTTGGCCTTCGCGCCGGCCGCCTGGTCCGCCTTCGTTGCCCACACCCCGTCAGCCGTACGCTGACCACCGGGGCCGGCATGCGCCCGCCGGAGCTTCCGTCGACGCCGGTCGGCCTGACGCCGGTCGACCGGTCGCACCGTGCGGTGCTCGGCAACCTGGGGCAGCTGTACCGGTACGACCTTGCCGAGGCGTACCGTCACCTGCCGAACGCGGACGGCACCTACAACAATCGCCGTCTCGACCGCTTTCTGGCCGGCGCGGATCCGGACACTCGGGCGTGGCTGATCACAGTGGCGGGAAAGCTTGGCGGATTCGTCATGGCGGGCCGGGCGGATGAGATTGCCTCGATCAACGATTTCTTCGTGGTCCGGCCGTTGCGGCGGACCGGCGTGGGACGTGTGGCCGCTGGTCAGGCCATCGCCGAATGGCCGGGCCGGTGGCGGATCGCCTTCCAGGCGTACAACCCAGGAGCGCAGCCGTTCTGGCAGCGGGTGGCGACCGACGCGGTCGGACCGCACTGGCACCGGTCCGAGGTGGCGTCGGTGCCGGGCGCACCTGCGGATATCTGCCTCAGCTTCGATACGTCACCAACGACCGGGTGATGTTCGATCATGGTCGATCACCCCGTACGCTCGAAGCTACAGTATGAGCAGTGCTGCAGGGAGGCCGACGGTGAGGATGGATGGCGAACCTCGCGGTCGGAGTGATCGCGGACACCAGCGTCGAAATGATCGGCGTGATCGTCCGCACGGGGGATCGACGTTCTGAGCAGCTGGTAGGGGTGTGAGGGCTGCCGCCGATTGCCGGTCGAGTCAGCGCGGCCGTTCAGCTTAGCCGGGCGGTGATGTCTCCTGTCGCGCTACGGGCGATGACGGAAGTGATATCGGGCCAATGGAAACCGCCCTGACCGGCGGTTGGTAGCCAGACTGCGTACACGCCGACGTGACGCTGGTCAGCTGTCGAGAAGGCGACAACCGGTGCGGTTGCGGTCGTACCAAACACAGTGACATCGACAGTCGCGGCAGGTCCTCTGACCGTTCCGACAAAAAGTCGTAGTTCCGGATCGTCGGGATTGACCGGGCCTAGGTGGGGCAGGGGTTTGGACGGCAGTGTCGGCGGCCCTGGGACGAGAAGGGCAGCGGGCGCCGGCATGCAAGAGACAAGGTCGCCGGTCGGCCGGCTGGTTCTGATGCTGGCTACACATAGCGAGTCGTTGGTGGACAGCCAGGCGAGGGTCGTCCACTCCCGGCCTTGCTGGTCGAGCTGGGCCGGCTTCTCAGTAACTGGTGGGTACTTACGTAGCCACTCCTCTTGGACGCTGGCGGCGTTGGCTGGTGCAACCGGGTCGGAGTGCCGCTGCGCGCATGATGCCAAACCGATGGTGGCTGCGACGGTCAGCGCAGCAACGGCGGCTCGGGCGCTGAACTGTCGGCTCGGCGATAGCGTGTGTAGCCGCGTCATGTCGGCATTCTCCCATCTTCGACGGCTACTCGCATGTCCCGACGCAGGGACGACCAGAGGGGGTGGGGCAAATGGCGGCCCCACCCCCTCGCTCTCGTCGGTCAGCAGAAGCAGCGGTATGACCAGCCGATCTGGTATACGTAGACGCCACTGAGGCCGTTCGGCACGCGCAGGGTGGTGGCGTTGGCCGCGTACCGCGTGTCACTGGAGCCGCCGGCGCTGCCGCCCTGCCAGTCGGAGGTATGGCTCCACTGGTTCTTCGTCACCGCCCACCTGTCATCACACAGAGGGACGCCGAACTCCAGCCCGACGATCTGAGTCAGGCTGATTGTGAAGGTGTTGCAGTTGTTGCCGGTCAGGCTGCCCGGCGGGGACCACTCGACGAGCTCGCCTTCAAAGAGGTTGTAGAAGCTCCGCGTGTAGCCCGAACTCAGCTCCTTGCCGCCACCGAGTACGCCGGTGCCCCATCCGCTGGCCAGGGTGGATTCCGTCGAGTAGAAGTTGTTGGGGTCGGAGTCCTCCGTGACGTACCGCGAGAAGCAGCCGTCCCAGTTGTAGTCGGGGTCCGGGTCGACGTCGTCGCTGTAGACGCACCCCGACGACCAGATCGGCGGGTTTTCGAGCATTCGCGCACGTAGCTTGTTGGAGATCTGCTGAGCCTCGGCGGCACTGAAGCCCGCCGCGACGGCGTCCGCGTAGACGCTGCGTCCGGCTTCGGCGTATTTTTGCGCGTCGGCCATAGTCGGTTCACCGGATTCTGGCAGGATGACCCGGACCTCCTGGTTGATCACGCGTGCCTCGCCAGTCGCGCCGGCTTCCCCGGTGGGCACCTGGCCTTTAAAGATCACCCGGGATTCGGCAGGCGCGACGACGGTTATGCCGTCCTCGAATCGTTGCCGGACGACGGAACCATCGTAAATCATCTCTGACGAGATCAGTGCGGGGTTCCAGGAAGACAGAGCCGTTCCCGTCGGGGTGGCGTTGGCTGGGGCGGACGTGTTCGCGGTGAGCGCGGCACCGGCCAGCAGGCTTGCGGTGACGATTGCAAGTGTGCGACGTAACCTCATCGACTGATTCCTTCCCGTGCAACTCTCGATGGGTGTCGATGCGTACACGTACCGGTGCCCGACGGATGCTGCATGGGTTGCGGTCAGGTTTGGAGATCTCTCCGCAACGCCGCGAGGGCCCGCACCGTCTGGCTGGTCACCGTTCCCGTCGCGCACCCGAGCGCGTGTGCCGTCTGTGTGACGCTGAGGTCGTGGAAGAAACGCAGCGCCAGGACTGCGCGTTGACGCGGCCCCAGTCGTCGCAGCGCGGGTGACAGGTATACGCGGTCGTCGACGGCGGTGTGCGGTGTGGGTGCCAGCGCGATATCCGTTGTCGTGATCGACGTCGTTGCGCTCTCGTGTCGCCAGCGCGGCCGACGGCGTTCTGTGAGGAAGTTGCGGACCACGATACGGCGAGCGTAGGCGCCGAGCGCTGTCCGCCGGTCCAACCGGTTCCAGTGTTGATACATCTTGAACAGCGCTATCTGGACAAGGTCCTCCGCTTCGTGCCAGTCGCCGCAGATGTCGTAAGCCTCCTTTCGTAGCCAATGTCGTATCAAACGGACAAATCGCTCGAACTCCACCTCATCTGCGTCGTGTGCCATCGACAGCCCCGCCTCCCCGATGATCGCGGCTATGCAGCGCAAGGGGCCCGGCTGTGCGTGTACGCCTAAGGCGTCCCTGAACTGCTCAGGTAGTCAAATATACTGATGAGTGTTGATATGTGAAAGTTATTATCTTATATGTCATCTTTCGGTCATAGCTATTACGATCGGCGACCAGTTGGGCTAGGCGGGGCACTCGAAGGACATGCGGGCAGCGCGGCCGTTAGGACCCTCGGGCTACCAGACGCCCAACAGGGCCACCCGGCGGCCAGCAACCGGCTTGGTCGACCTGTGCGTCGCTCAGTGCAGTACGGAACAGCCGCAGCGGAGCCGGCGCAGGCTACCGTTCGACGTACGTGGCGAGGTTCGCCAGCGAGGAGGCGAGGCCGGCGGCGTGGTCCGCCTCGCTGATGCCGGCCGGTACGTCGTCGGCGCGGATGTCCACCCGGGTGCCGCCGTCGACCGTCGACACCTCCCAGGTCATCGTCATCGTGCCGGCGTACGCGGGATCGTCGGCGACGAAGTCGACGGCCTGCACGACCCGTACGCCGGGGACGAGGTCGACGAAGCGGGACTCGACGATGTCGGTGTCGGCGGTGGCCTTGCCCGGCGCGGTCGTCGCGTCGGCGTAGGTCAGGACCAGCCGGTACCCGCCGCCGGGTCGGGCGTCGAACCGCTCGAACCGGCCGGTCATCCCCTGCGGCGGCAGCCACGCGGCGAGCGCGTCCGGGTCGACCAGAGCTGCGTAGACGCGCGCGACCGGGGCGGCGACCACCCCGGCTGCCGAATCGGTACGGGTCGACGATGCGTCACTGGGACGGGCGTTCGATCGTTGCGCTGACACCCGGCTAACCTACGTCGCGACGCGGCCTGATCGGGAGACGACGAACAGTGGCGAAGCTGGAACTTACCGTCGAAGAGGCGGCGTTGTGTGAGATCGTCGGCGTACGGGCGTTCCTGCGCGCCCGTGCCCAACTCGCGGACGGCGAACTGACCGACGCCCGGTGGGATGCGACGACCGGGCACGCCCAGGGCCGACTGGACCCTAGGCGCGGCGGCACCGTGACGGCCGCGGTCACCACCGACCCCGACGGGCTCGTCGCCACCGTCGACGGGGCCTGCTCCTGCGGCGAGAGGGCCTGCGGCCACCCGTACGCGCTGGTGCTGCGGGCCGTCGTCGGAGCGTCGCCGACGGTCCCGCAGCAGCGGCGGGCGCCGGATGCGCCAACAGTGGACTGGGAGAAGAGCCTGTCGGCGCTGGTCTCCGACGTCGCCCCGGTCGTCACCGCCGCGCCGCCCCAGGCCACCGTCGGCCTGCAGTTCGAGCTGGTCAAACCGGCCGCGGCCGGCGTCGGCGCGCTCGCCGGCCGCGTCGCACTGCGTCCGGTCCTACCCGGCCAGAACGGCTGGGTCCGCTCCGGCATCAGCTGGTCGAACGTGCAGTACGCCGGGCACGGCAGATCGCCGGAATCCAAACGGCACCGCCAGTTGCTCGGCGAGATCCTCACGCTGTCGACGGTGGACAGCGACCGCTACGGCTACTACAGCCACCCGACGACGATCTTCCTGGAGGCGTTCGCGAGCCGGCGGATCTGGGACCTGCTGGCCGAGGCCGACGACGCCGGGCTGCCGCTGGTCCAACCCGGCAAGTACGGCCGGCCGGTGGTCGTCGGCCGGCAGCCGGCACGACTGTCGGTGCAGGTCGACCGCACCGACGACGAGTTGATCGTGCAGCCGGTGCTGCTGGCCGACGGCGTACCCGTAGCCGCCGAGTTCTCCGTCTTCGTCGGCCGACCGGCGCACGGGATCGCCTGGTGGGCCGAGCGCGGCGGCGTCGAGCCGCAGCCCCGGGACCGGGTGCTGCGGCTGGCACGGCTGTCCGGCGCGGTCTCCCCGGCGGCGGCGAAGTCCTTGGCCGGTCCCGCGATCCGCGTCCCCGCTGCCGACGAGGCGCGGTTCTTCGAACGGTTCTACCCGGAGCTGCTCAAACAGGTCGAGGTCGTCGCCGCCGGCCCGGCGGTGCACCTGCCACCGGTGTCGCCGCCCACGCTCACCCTCGCCGTGACCCCGATGCCGGAACAGGCGCTGTCGATCCACTGGCAGTGGGTCCGCGCGATCGGCGCGCACCGGCAGACCGAGCCGCTGTGGGCCACCGGTCCGCGCGGGCACGCCGACTCACGCGGGCACGCCGACTCACGCGACGCCGTCGTCGGCCAGGTCACCGAGGTGACGGCCAAAGCGGTCCCGGAGGCGATCGAGTCGACTCCGAACGGCCCGCGACTCGTCGCCCTGACCACGCTCCGCGGCGACGCCATGATCCGGTTCCTCAGCGAGGTCCTGCCCCGGCTCGCCGACATCGACGGCGTCGAGGTGGTCGAGTCGGCGGAGGAGCCCGTACCGGACTACCGGGAAGCGGACGAGGCGCCGGTCATCCGGTTCGCCGGCACCGACCATCCCGGCGAACACGACTGGTTCGACCTGTCAGTGCAGGTCAGCGTCGGCGGCGAACAGGTCGTCTTCGATCAGCTGTTCACCGCGCTGGCCCAGGACCGGCAGTACCTCATCCTGCCCAGCGGCACGTACTTCAGCCTCGACCGCCCCGAGTTCGCCCAGCTCCGCGAGCTGATCGACGAATCGCGGGCACTGGAGGACCGGCCACCGGGCCTGCTGCGGGTCGGCCGCTTCCAGGCCGGTCTCTGGGCCGAACTGGCTGAGCTGGGGGAGATCACCGGCCAGGCCGCCGCCTGGCAGCGCGCGGTCCGCGAGCTGGCCACCGCCGGCGCCGCCGTCGACCACCAGGTGCCCCCGCAGGTACGGGCGGAGCTGCGCCCGTACCAGCTTGACGGGTTTCGGTGGCTCGCCGCCCTGCGGGAGCACCAGCTCGGCGGCATCCTCGCCGATGACATGGGTCTCGGCAAGACCCTGCAGGCGCTGGCCCTGATCCGGCACGCCCACGCCGACGTGCCGTTCCTCGTCGTCGCCCCCGCCAGCGTCATCCACAACTGGGTCGCCGAGGCCGCGCGGTTCACCCCGGATCTGACCGTACGGGCGGTCACCCAGACCGCGGCACGGCGTGGCATGGAACTCGCCGGGGCGGCCGCCGGGGCGGACATCGTCGTCACCTCGTACACGCTGCTGCGGCTGGAGTTCGACGACTACCAGGCGCTCGACTGGGCGGGGCTGATCCTCGACGAGGCACAGTTCGTCAAGAACCACCAGTCGCAGAGCCACCGCTGCGCCAAGCAGCTCACTGCGCCGTTCAAGCTGGCCATCACCGGTACGCCGATGGAGAACAACCTGCTCGAACTCTGGGCGCTCTGCTCGATCACCGCCCCCGGGTTGTTTCCCCGGCTGGATCGGTTCATCGACTACTATCGTACGCCGATCGAGAAGGACCGCGACGGTGACCGGCTCGCCCAGCTGCGCCGCCGCATCCGGCCGCTGATGTTGCGTCGTCGCAAGGCCGACGTCGCCGCCGACCTGCCGGAAAAGCAGGAACAGGTATTGGAGCTCGACCTCGACCGTAAGCATCGCCGGATTTACCAGGCCTATCTGCAACGGGAACGGCAGAAGGTCCTCGGCCTGCTCGGGGACCTGGAGAAGAACCGGTTCGAGATCTTCCGGTCGTTGACGTTGCTGCGCCAGGCCAGCCTCGACGTCGCCCTGGTCGACCCGAGACACCAGGGTGTCCCATCGACCAAACTGGACGTGCTGGCCGACCAGATCACCAACCTGGTCGCCGAAGGCCACCGTACGCTGGTGTTCAGTCAGTTCACGCGCTTTCTCGGCGCGGCGCGTGACCGGCTCGTCGCCGCCGGCGTCCGGTGCGGCTACCTCGACGGGTCGACGACCAACCGGGCCGCCGTGATCGCCGAGTTCAAACGCGGCGACGCCGACGTCTTCCTGATCAGCCTCAAGGCGGGCGGCTTCGGTCTCAACCTGACCGAGGCCGACTACTGCATCCTGCTCGACCCGTGGTGGAACCCGGCGACCGAGGCCCAGGCCGTCGACCGCGTCCACCGGATCGGCCAGACGTCGAACGTCATGGTCTACCGGATGGTCGCCAAGGACACCATCGAGGAGAAGGTCATGGCGTTGAAGCAGCGCAAGGCCGAGCTGTTCAGCAGTGTGCTCGACGGGGGCGAGTTCGCCTCCGCGCAGCTGTCCGCCGCCGACATCAAAGACCTGCTCGACCTTGACTGAGCCGATCTGGCACCGGGGACCGGATCGGGTCGGCGTACGCGGCGGCCGGCCTCAGGTGAGCAGCGGCAGCGCCCGGTCGCGGACGTCGACGTAGCGTTCGTGCACCTGTGGGGTGGCGGCGGTGACCTCGTCTGCCTCGACCGGCCACTGTGGTGACCCGGCAGTGTCGAGCCCGACGGTTGGCCGAGGTCGACCTTGCGCCCATCGACGGATCGGCCCAATGGTGATCTCCTGCGGCGGTCAAAGGTACGTGACGCCGGTGAGCCGGGCCGCCGCCGCCCACATCCGGCGGCCGTTGCCCGGATCCCGGGCCTGATCGCTGGCCCGCACCTCGGCGACCGGGCCACGGGTCTCCCGGAACCCGCGCGGGCCGAACGCGGCGACGCTCAACCAGATCATCCGGCGGGAGGCGTCCGTCCCGTACCGGTCGGTGTCCCGCGCCGCACCGAGGTCCGGGTGACGACGGTGCCGCAAGGCGAGCAGGACGACGCCGCCGGCGACGGCGTACACCAGGGCGGACGGCGGCGTAGGTGAGCCGGAATCCACCGGCGGTGAGCAGCAGCGACGCCAGCGGCGGGTTGGCCACCCAGGCGACGGAGAACGGCGTAAGGAAGGTGCTCATCGCCATCGCTATTCGCGCGGACCCGGCCAGCGCCTCCCGGGCGTAGGCGAACATCTGCGGGACCATCACCTGCGCCGACGCGGTCAAGGTGACCGTGATGAGCAGAAAGACCGGGAAGTCCGTACGACCGAGGTGAGCGCACTGGATGAACACCCGGCCGACCACGGTGGCGGTCACCACCGCCGAGACCGGGGCGGCGACCAGGCACAGCGCGATCTGTCCGGCGCTGGCCCGGACCGCGTCGTCGAGGAACAGGGTCAGGTCGGCGCGGCCATCGCGGTCGACAGACCGACGGCGACGCAGACGGAGCCGAGCATGGCCCAGACACGTACGCGGTTCAGGGCCTGCCACCCTCCCTGGCTCGTTCCCCGGCCCGCTCCCGCTCCCGCGCTCGCTCCCGGGGGCGGGCGCGCAGGTGGGCGCGTTCGCCCTGTTGGCCGAAGAGGCTGAGGAACTCGACCGGCTCATCACCGACAGCGCCGAACCAGTGGGGCACCCTGGTATCGAACTCCGCCGCCTCGCCGGGGGAGAGGATCAGATCGTGCTCACCGAGCAGGACACGCAGTCGCCCGTCGAGGACGTACAGCCATTCGTAGCCTTCGTGGGTTTTCAGCTCAGGCTCGCGGCGTGGGCTGAGTGCTGGGATGATCAGCTTGTACGCCTGGATGCCGCCGGCCCGCTGGCTGAGCGGAAGGACGGTCATCCCGAAGCGGCTGACCGGCCGCAGGTGGATGCGCGGGTCGCCGGTCGGTGGCGCGTCGACCAGTTCGTCCAGGCTGACCCCGTGGGCGCGGGCGAGGGGCAGCAGCAGTTCCAGGGTGGGCCGGCGAGCGCCGGATTCCAGCCGGGACAGGGTACTCACCGAGATGCCGGTGGCAGCCGACAGCTCCGCGAGGGTCGTCTCGCGCTGTTTGCGCAGCGCCCGCAGCCGGGGGCCGACCGAGTCGAGGGCATGGTCGAGGTCGTCGTCCATGCCACCCAGCTTGCCAGACCGGCAAAGGCGTTTGCCGGTACGGTGGCCTAGTCGACGGTGCCGTGCCGGACATGCCGGGCAGTGGCCTTGTCGACCCAGTGCCCGGCGCAGGCATACTCGGTTGGTGACCAACACCAAACAGCCACGGTTGGAGATCGAGTACTGCACGCAGTGCCGCTGGATGCTGCGCGCCGCGTGGACGGCTCAGGAGCTGCTCACCACATTCGCGCTGCGGCTCGGTGAGGTGGCGCTGGTGCCGGGCACCGGCGGCGTGTTCGAGGTCCGGCTGGACGGCGAGACGATCTGGTCGCGGGGGGAGAGCGGCTTCCCGGGGATCCCCGAGCTGAAAAGACTGGTACGGGACCGTATCGCGCCCGATCTCAGCCTCGGCCACACCGACCGGGCCCTGCCGCACGGGCTCTGATCCACTGCTCGGCTGTGCACCGTACGGCCACCGGTAGTCAACTCCTTGGATATCGACGTTGACCACAATAAGCTGGTCACTTCGGTCACCCAGGGAGGCCGCCTTGCGTCGATCCGCCAGCCCGAACCGTACGCCGACCCGCAGCCGGAACTGGATCGCGGCCGCAGCGCTGTCCACTGTGCTGGTCGTCGCTTCAGCCACGGCCGCGCGGGCCGCGAACCTGCCCAACCTGCCCCAGTCCGCCGGCGGCTATGAGCTGATGTTCTCCCCGGCCTACGACTACGACGGCGACGGGTGCTACCCGGTCGCGGCGATCGCCCCCGACGGCACCCTCAACGGCGGACTGAACACCAGCGGTGCGGTCAACGGCAACTGCCGTGACCAGTCCGATCTCGACCGGACTCAGACGTACGCCAGGTCGAAGTGCAACAACGGCTGGTGCGCCATCGTGTACGCGAGTTACTTTGAGAAGGACCAGGTTCTGCCGGGCTGCTGCGGTCACCGGCACGACTGGGAGCACGTCGTCTCCTGGGTGAACCAAACGTCGGACCGGGTCGACTACGTGTCCCGTACGGTGCACGGTGAGGTGCAAACCTATCCGCGGTCCTCGGTGCGTTTCGACGGCACGCACCCAAAGGTCGTTTACCACAAGGAAGGTGCCTTCGGCTCGCACAACTTCCGGCTGGCGAGCAGCAACGACGACCCGCCGGAGAACCACTATGGCACCTGGCGGTACCCGCCGGTCGTCGACTGGAACGGCTGGCCCAGCACGGCGCTGCGGGACCGGTTGATGACGGCCGACTTCGGCTCCGCCAGCATTAAGATCACCGATCAGGACGACCGGTTCCGTAACCTGCTCAACCGCTCGAAACCGGCAGATATCCCCTTCGACCCGTGGGCCTGACCCATGATGGCTGCACTGGCCAACCAGAGCCTAGGCCAACACCAGCCCTCAGCCGGCTGCCCGACGGCTCTGGTGCGACCCGGTCTCTCCCGCCGCGTCGCCAGTGGGCTCATCGAGGTGACGCTGCGCGTCGAGCGTGGGTGGCCCTGAGGTCCAGGTCGGCGCGGAATGATCCGGCGGGCGGGGTCGTTGTGCATGGTCGCGCCACGCAATCCGGCCTGCGGCAGCCCGGCTCAGGCCGCCGGCCACCAGGCCCAGGCCCGTAGCCGGTAGGCACCGGCCGGGCGGCCCGGCGGGTGGGCCC